>CAIWWN010000255.1 GCA_903916355.1 uncultured Burkholderiales bacterium
GTCTTTTGCGTTTTCTTTTTGAAGCAATGCAACACATAAATGGCATCCTCGAACTTGGCCACATACATCACTCGAAAGGCACCGTCCGACTGTTTGATGCGAATCTCTTTTGTACCCGCTCCCACATCATCAAAAGGCTTCCAGTCATCTGGGTCGTCGCCACGCTGTACTTTGCGTAGTTGATATCCGGCGGCCCGCCGCGCATCTTCGGGAAAAATTTCGACATCGCACAGATCTTTGAACGATGACCCGATCCAGTCAATAGGTTTATTTCTTGGCATAGACATCACTTTGATTGTATCAGTACTTGTACATAAATGGAAGCCTCTGCCAAATTAGAGAGATGTCAATTGACGGACCCGCGCCCCCTGGATGACTGCTTTGGGCCTGAGCACGGGTTGATACCACAACAGCATCGTCCGCTTGTGGCCGAAACCGGATGCTGACAAATTGGCGGCGAACGGCTCCTAACGCAACTCAACTGCTGTCCGGGGTCGTAAAATTTTATGAATGCCAAGTCAATGCCGCTGGCATTTGGTATGTCGAAAAACGCGCTGTCGGGTTATTTCAAACGCGGTGCAGATTGAATAAGTGAGCCCACTTCATTTTTCCACCATTTGGCTTGTCCTGTTGTGCCGTGTCCTGCTGTTTGGTCGCTTGCGGGAATAAGCAACAAGCGTGAATGAGGAATTTTTGCCAATGCAAGTTCCATGATTTTGAGCTCGGGCGGATTTCGCTCATCGTCTGCTGAGTTGATCGCAAGAACAGTTGCCTTGATTTGCTGGACCTTGTCAAACGGATTGAAGTCTCTGGATGAATCCCACTGATAAAGTTGATCGTTGGCATCGCCGTCAAACTTTGCATTCAATCGTTGATCCAACAGTTGATCGGCTTTGGCGCGTGTTGGTGCTAGTCGTTGTAATGCCTGGTTGCCGCCACTGGTTCCTGTTGCATAAAAAACAGACGCAAATTGCAGACTGCGCGGTTGCTTGACGTAATTACCATTCATCCATTCTGGATCGTTTCGAATCGAGTCAATGACGAGTCGACGCATCATCCAATTGCGCCCTGACATCTCTGAAGGTGTTGACGCCATGGGAACCAAAATATCCATGAACTCTGGGTAATAAATGCCCCAAAGCCACGTATGCATACCACCCATTGAATTTCCTAAAATCATGCGCACGTGCTTGAGTTTGAGTCCTTCGGTGAGCAATCGATATTGCGCCAACACCATATCGTCGTAGTTGTATTTTGGAAATTTCGCTTTTAATCCATCGGATGGTTTGCTTGATTTGCCTGTTCCAATCGAATCAGGCAGGATGATGAAGTATTTGTTGGCATCCAAGGGTTGACCCGGTCCAAACAACTCACCGCCGAATGCGGCATTGAGCATGCCGATCCCAGTGCCCGTGGTACCGTGCAGTATCACAACGGGTTCTCCTGAAGGGTTGCCTAAGGTCGTATATCCCATATTCATGGATGGCATGACTTCACCGGTGTGAAACCGAAAGTCTTTTGCGACCCAAAAATCACTTTGTGGTGTTGCTGTATTTTGTGCAAATGCTTGTGTGCATAAAACCAAAAATAAAACGCTCAACCATTTGTAAATAATTTTCATACGGGAGTCCTTCGGTTGAATGGTTTGGATATCAATGAATCCACCGTTTAAATTATTAGGGAAAGGGTTGGGGTCATGTCAGCGATTCACTAAGGGATTACGCTAGTCAATTGCACAACGCGCGATCGATTATTAAAGATCAACTCCAAACGGGCAATGAGGTTTTTACGCGATTCAGAGCCACCAGGGCGCAAACGCTCTGGTCTACAACAGCTTCCAGCAAGAGGAGATGTTGCGCAATTCGCCGCGCTCCTACTCTGCCGCCAGCCCCATTTCCCGCGACAGCTTGCGGTAGGTCGGCCAGGAGCGGCTGATGAAGTGTTGCAACTCCGAGCCTGTGAGCGGCGTATCTTCCGCGCCCAGCGTCTCGCGAACCGACTTCACGCGCGCAGAGTCGGTTACTGAAGCCGAAACCAGGCGCGCCAGTGTGTCAATGATGATTTGCGGGGTGCCTGCCGGCGCCATCAGGATGTTCATCTCGGCCAGGTCCTCATAGGCCGGGCCCCTGAAGCCGGCGTCCACCCAGGTGGGTATACCCGGCAACTTGCTTGAACGCGAACCGACCACGATCACCATCGGCTTGATCAGGCCCTTTTCAAGGCCACCGGCAAGGCCCGCAAGCGAACCCGCGCCGATGTCAATGTGGCCCGCATACAGGTCGGTGACCATCGCGCCGGTTCCGCGGTAGTTGACGACGTTCAGTTGAGCTCCGGTGTCCTTGACCAACTGGGCGAGCATCATCTGCCATCCGGATCCGATGGCATAGTTGCCTACATTCACCGGCTTCTTTTTGGACAGCGCGACCAGCTCCTGGATTGTCCTGGCTGGAAAGTCCTTGTGCGTCGAGGCCACTACCGGGCCCACGCCAATCGCAGCGATGGGCAGGAGGTCCTTGTCGGGGTCGATCGCAGGCTTCTTGATGAGGACTGGCATCTGGGCCATCACGCTTTGCAGGGACACCAGCAGCGTGGTGCCGTCAGGCGTTGAGCGCGCCACGGCTTCACCGGCCACCATGCCGACACCGCCGGGCTTGTTCTCCACCGTGACCGGTACGCCCAGCTTCTGGGAAAAGTAGTCCGAGTAGGCACGCGCCGTAGCGTCTGTGGAAGCGCCAGGCGCCTGGCCGCAGATCAGGCGGATAGGTCTGGTGGGTTTCCAGTCCGCTGCCTGCGCGAACGTGGCACCGGGCCAGGCCATGGCGGCCAAGCTGGCTGCGATCGCATCGCGCCGGCTGATGGAAGAAGGCTTTTGCTGGTTCATGCGAATGTCTCCGTTTTGGTTGTGCCTTCACCATTGTCGCTGACGGCCAGCTCCCTCAATGGTCATGCCATATCTTTCTGACATTTCGCCTATACCCTTAGGGGTCGATGCACAGAGGAATGGCGACAACTTTAGCCAACACAGCGATGGGCAATCACGCCACAAGAGAAGCCGAAAGTCACATTGCTTCAGTTCATTTGTCAGTCGATCGACTAATTCAAATTATGTCAATGGGTGCCTAGCTTCGTAACTCTTAAACTGTGACCGCTTTGGGGAAATCAACCCGATTCCCCAATGCACCTTGAAGGACTGCAAACGTGATACTTCTCTCACGTTCCGCATCTGCGATTCGTAACCACTCTGTAACTCGAAAGCCCCCGGAAGTGGCTGTTGCCGGTTACCATTGAGCATGTAACAAAGTTACTAACTCTGAAACGCTCTGCCCAGAGTCCTCTGGAATTCGCCCTCATGAAAATACATCCCCTACTGGCCAAGGTCACCGCCCGCATCACCGAGCGCAGCCGCGCCACGCGCCAAGCCTATGTGCAGCAGGTCAATGCCGCCGCCAGCCAAGACCCCGGTGCCCAGCGCCTGGGTTGCGCCAATGTGGCCCATGCTTTTGCCGCCATGCCCGAGGCCGACAAAGGCCGCGCCACAGCGCTGGACAAAATCAAAGTGGTGGCGCCTCGCGCGCCCAATATCGGCATCGTCAACGCCTACAACGATGTGCTGTCAGCCCACGCGCCCATGCAGCATTACCCCGATCTGATCAAAGACGAAGCGCGCAAGCAGGGCGCCACGGCGCAGGTGGCGGGCGGTGTGCCGGCCATGTGCGACGGCGTCACGCAAGGCACGCCGGGCATGGAGCTGAGCTTGTTCAGCCGCGATGTGATCGCCATGGCCACGGCCGTGTCGCTGAGCCACGACGTGTTTGACGCGGCTTTGATGCTGGGCGTGTGCGACAAGATCGTGCCGGGCCTGTTGATCGGCGCCTTGCAGTTCGGCCATTTGCCCACGGTGTTTGTGCCCGCAGGCCCCATGACCAGTGGTCTGCCCAACAACGAAAAATCCAAGGTGCGTGAGCAAGCGGCGTTGGGCTTGGTCGGCCGCCCCGAACTGCTGGAGGCCGAATCCAAGGCCTACCACGGCGAGGGCACTTGCACCTTTTACGGCACGGCCAACAGCAACCAGATGCTGCTCGAAGCCATGGGCTTGCATGTGCCGGGTACGGCCTTCATCAACCCCGGCGAAGGCGTGCGCCAAGAGCTGACGCGTGAGGCCGTGCGCACCGTGTTGGATTTGGTCAAGGCCAAACACTTCACGCCGATTGGCCGTGTGGTCGACGAGCGCTGCATCGTCAACGCCATGGTGGCCTTGCTGGCCACGGGCGGCTCGACCAACCACCTGATTCATTGGGTGGCGGTGGCGCGCGCGGCCGGTATCGTGATCGACTGGGACGACTTCTCAGCCCTGTCGGATGTGGTGCCACTGTTGACCCGTGTCTACCCCAACGGCAGCGCCGATGTGAACCAGTTCCAGGCCGCAGGCGGCCCGGGCTATGTGATTCGCGAGTTGCTCGCCGCCGGTCTGATGCACCCCGATGTGCTGACCGTGCGCCCTGGCGGCCTGCGTGAATTCACCCGCATCCCCTCTGAGCAAAACGGCCAATTGGTCTGGCACGAGGCTGGAGCCAGCAAGGATGAAAGCGTGGTTCGCCCAGCCAGCCAGCCGTTCAGCGCCACCGGTGGCCTGAAATTGCTGCAAGGCAATCTGGGCCGCAGCGTGATCAAAATCTCGGCTGTACCGGAAGCCTTGCACATCATCGAAGCGCCGGCCCGCGTATTCAGTTCCCAAGACGAATTGCATGTGGCTTTTCAGGAGGGTGAGTTGGACTGCGATGTGATTTGCGTGGTGCGCTGGCAAGGTCCGCAAGCCAATGGCATGCCCGAGCTGCACAAACTCACGCCGCCGCTGGCCGTGCTGCAAGGCAAGGGCTTTAAGGTGGCGCTGGTCACCGACGGCCGCATGAGCGGTGCCTCGGGCAAAGTGCCTGCGGCCATCCACGTCTCGCCCGAAGCCGCTGCCGGTGGGCCGCTGGCCAAAGTGCAAGACGGTGATTTGATTCGCATGGACGGCGTGGCCGGCACCTTGCAAGTTTTGGTGAGCGAGGCCGGATGGGCCGCTCGCCCTGTGGCGCCTATGCCAGACGAACTGCGCGCTGCCAATGGCGTGGGCATGGGCCGTGAACTGTTTGCCAACCTGCGCCGTAACGCGCTCAAAGCCGAAGAAGGAGCCTGCACATGGCTGTAAATTCAAATGGTCCCTTGACCGCCCTGCAAGTGATGCTGGACGCCTCGGTGATCCCCGTGATCGTCTTGTACGATGTGGCCCACGCCGTGCCCATGGCGCGTGCGCTGGTGGCCGGCGGCATTCGCATGCTGGAGGTGACCCTGCGCACGCCGCAGGCGCTGGCCTGCATGGAAGCGATTGCCAAAGAAGTCCCCGGCGCCGTGGTCGGTGCCGGCACCGTGCGCAGCCCGGCGGACGCTGCGGCGGCGGCCAAGGCCGGTGCGCGTTTCGCGGTCAGCCCTGGCTACACCAAATCCGTGGGTCAAGCCTGCCGTGACCAGGGTTTGTCGCTGTTGCCCGGTGTGGCTACCGGCAGCGAAATCATGATGGCGCAAGAAGACGGTTACACCGAGCTCAAGTTTTTCCCGGCCATACAAGCCGGCGGCCCGGCCATGCTCAAGGCCTGGAGCGGTCCGTTTTTTGATGTGCGGTTTTGCCCCACCGGCGGCGTGACACAGCACAACGCCAACGAGCTGCTGGCCTTGCCCAACGTGGCCTGTGTAGGCGGCTCATGGCTGGTACCCGCCGATGCACTGGCGCAAGGCGACTGGGCGCGCATTGAAGCACTGGCCCGCGCTGCGACGCAGTTGCCGCGTTCAATTATGGGTATCGAATAGCGGTTTTTGTGTGGGTGCTTTTGTAGGAGCTTGCCTGCAAGCGATAGGCCTGTGAGCGCCAATGCCCATCGCCAGCAGGCTGGCTCCTACTTGGATAGGAGTCAGCCCTTGCGCAGCGATGCTTTGTAGGAGATTGCCTGCAAGCGATAGATGACGACTCGCATCAGACCGCACACCCCATCTCCAGCATCATGGCTCTCGAAGGGGATGGGCGGGGTTTACCGCAAGCCCGCGCCTTCGGCGTATTCGGCCCGCTGGATCAATTCGATCTTGTAGCCATCGGGGTCGGTGACAAAAGCGATCACGGTGGTGCCGCCTTTGACCGGGCCGGGCTCGCGCGTCACGTTGCCGCCGCTGGCTTTGATTTTTTCGCAAGCGGCATACACATCGGGTACGCCCAAAGCGATGTGGCCGAAGGCACTGCCCATGTCGTAGCTTTCAACGCCCCAGTTGTGGGTCAGCTCAATCTCGGCATGCTCCGGATTCTTGCCGTAGCCGACAAAGGCCAACGAGTATTTGTACTCTGGGTTTTCAGAACGGCGTTGCAGCGTCATGCCCAGCACGTGGGTGTAGAAGTCGATGGCGCGTTGCAGGTCGCCGACGCGCAGCATGGTGTGTAAAAGTCGCATGATGGTCTTTCTCGGGTTGTTCAGGTTTTGGGGGTGGGCATGTCAAACACCAAGCAGGCGGTGGTTGCGTGCGCGTACAGCGTGCCATCGGGGCCAACCAGTCGGGCCTCGGCCGTGGCCAGTTGGCGGCCGCAATGCACCACCGTGCCAATGGCGCGCACGCGTTGCACTTTGGGGGTGAGGGCTTTGACCAGTTTCACGCTCAAGTCGGCCGTGGTGTAGCCGCGCCCGGGCGGCATCATGGTGTGCACCGCGCAGCCCAAGGCCGAGTCGAGCAAGGTGGCGAACCAGCCGCCGTGCACGGTACCCAGCGGGTTCAAATGCGCTGGGCTGGGCGTGCCTTGAAACACGGCCACGCCAGGACTCACGTCAACCAATAAAAAATTCAGCGTCTGCGCGATGGGCGCGTACGGCGCTTGTCCGTGCATCAGGGCTTGCATGACTTCTAAGCCTGTTTTGCCTTGAATCTGCGCCGCCGTGGCCACGCCCGGGCCTGGGCCGGCTTTGAGCAGGGCGTAGACTTCTTCTTCGCGCGCCAACCAGGCGGCGAGTGGGGTGTCGGTGTTCATGGGGTTTGGGGAGTGGGGTTCAATTGCGCCAGCAGACCGGCGTAGACCCCGTTGAGCAAGGCTTGGCGGCGTTTGGCTTCGGCGCGTTTTTTGGAGGCGATCTCAGACAGGTCAATTTCTTTCTCGGCCAAGGGCTCCAGCGTGTACCAGCCGTCAGCGCGCAGGGTGGCGCCGGCTTCAAGCCAGGTCTTGTCGTAATTGGCCGTGATGTGAAAACGCCGCCACAAATTGAGCGCAATGCGTTGGCGGTTGGAAATCAGCAGCAGCGCCTCGCATTGCCAAATGGCCGCCAGATTGCGCGCGGCGTGCAGCATCAAGTTGGCCGGGCGACAGGCGTGCAAATCGCTGGTGGCTTGGCGCACCAGTTGCTGCGCCTCTGGTTGTGAGGTGCCTTGCAAGCGGCCCACCAGCAAGCACGGTTTTCCGCCTTGCACGGCCAAGGTGCAGTTCAGCTCAAACAAGGAATGGTCTTGGTAAATCAGGCTCAGGCAAAACTCGCCTTCACGGTGGCCCTGTTGTGTGGCGCTCAAGTGCAGCTCAAAAGGCGTCTCGCTTTTGGTGCTGCCTTGGTACAGGGTTTGCGGCGCGGCCAAGGCCCGCGCGGTCAGCGCGCTTAAGCCCAGTTCTTGCACGCGTTGGTAATGTGTTTTTAAAACCTCGACCCGTTCGGCGCAGCTGTAGTCGCGGCACAGGTAGGGGCGGTAAATTTTGGTGATCAGCTTGGGTTGCTGGCCAATGGCGTCACGCAAGAAAGGGGTGGCGTCGACAAAGTCCAGCCAGCTTCGCGTGGCCCCAGGCCAGAGCAGGGCGCCGACGGTCATTTTGATCCGGTCCTTGGATTGGTAAGCGGGATGGGACCAAAGGACAGACAGGCGCTTGAACATGGATGGAAGTGACAATGGCAGCGCGCAGTGCGGGGTAGGCAAGGTGGTTGAGAACGGTATCCAACCAAGGAGCCCGTCAGGATTGAGCCTGATTTTAGGCGGTTCTGGCGTTCAGGTCTCCGCCTGCATGTCGCTGATCTTGCGCATATCAGCCACCGAATGGTTTTCACTGGTGCTGGTAATGGCGTCCGCGTAGCGCATGTCGAGTGCAATTTGCTCAGGCCCATAAGCGTGGTTGGCATACACCTGAGCGCCCAAGGCCGGGTCGTGTGCGGTGATGCTGACCAGCAAACGCATGCCAGACGCGTGCAGGGCTGGCGCATCCAAGGTGCGCAGCGCGACCAGTGGACTGTCTTCGGTGAGCTCGTGGGTCAAGGTCCAGGTCAATGGAAAAAACGGCATGTCGGCGCGTGTCAGTGGCAAGTCGACCATGCTGCGCATTTTTTGCCCATCAGCCGCCGTTTCGCTGACGAAAGTGGTCACCCGCACGTTCGCATCGTTGAGCGCGTTCATGCGGCCGTTGCCAATGCGAATCATCAAGCGCGGCACCCCCGAGCGTCGAACCACCACCGCTTGATGGGCAAAGAGCAGTTTGGCTTTGGGTTTGGAAAAGCGCACAAACACCAAACCGGTCATGGTGGCGGTGAGTAACATGCCCACAAAAACCTCGATGGCCGACACCGTGTGGCTGTAGGTCGTGATGGGGGCCATATTGCCGTAGCCCACCGTGGCCAAGGTCTCGATGCTGAAAAAGAACGCGTCCCAAAACGAGTCAGCAGGCATATTGCTCACTGAGGCTGGGACGGCGTAATACAGCAGGGCAAAGCACGAGTTGATGACGGCATACAGCATGAACAAACCCGCAAAGAACTGCGGCCAGCTCATGGTCAAAGCCAGGTGGTACGGGTCTTTGAAATCAAACTCGCGCACGCCCACTTTTTCAAGCTGCAAGGTGCCCGAGCCTGACGTGGAATGCGTCATGGGTTTGATGGACGATTTGTTGTATTTTTTCATAAGGCTCCCTGTCTATGTGCTTTGCACAAGCTTCAAGTTCCAAGCATAAACCCGGATCGTTTGGTGCCGTTCAAGATCCAGTAATATGGGTGCAACTCAAATCCAACCCATCTCGGGTGTCTCAGGAGAAAACGCAATGTTCAGTCATGTCATGGTTGGGGTGAAAGACCTCGAAGCTTCCCGGAAATTTTATGACGCCGTGCTCGGCGCCTTGGGCATGGGCCCCGGCATGGCCAATGGCAGCCGTTATTTTTACCGCAGCCCCACAGGCTCGTTTGGCATCACCACGCCGATCAACGGTGAGCCAGCTTCAGTGGGCAATGGCAGCACCATTGGCTTTGCCATGAGTTCGCCTGAGCAAGCGGACGCCTTTCATGCCGCAGGCGTGGCCCACGGCGGCGTGACCTGTGAAGACCCACCGGGCTGGCGTGAAGGCCCGGCGGGTAAGTTGTATCTGGCGTATCTGCGTGACCCGGACGGTCACAAGATTTGCGCCTTGCATCGCGCGCCCAAATAAGGGGATTCAAAGGGTGTGAGCGAAGGGAGGCGACAATCCTCCCTTGGCCACTCTCGGCCCAGCTTCCAAAGAATCTCCATGACCCAAGATCCCCACACCGCCCCCGATGTAGCCACAGTGACTACAGCGGCCAAAGCGGCCAAGCCCCAACCCGAGCTTTGTGAGCCCTGCTCGGGTATTCAGCAAAACTGGCGCCGTGCCCCAGGTCATGCCGAACTGGTGCAAGGCACCAACCGCAAAGTTGACCGCGGCCAAGGCCAAGCCACCATCACCCAGTACCGCTGCGACCGCTGCGGCACCGCCTGGGAATACGAAAACAACAAAGCCAATTTGCACGCCGGCTGGTCTGTGGTGAGCCGCTGATGCGGTCGGCATGAAAGCCCCCCCGAGACTGCAAACCCTGGTGGAAGAGGGTTTGATCGACTCCGTGGTGCGCCAGCTCATGAGCGGCAAAGAAGCCATGGTGTTTGTGGTGCGCTGCGGCGACGAAACCCGCTGCGCCAAGATCTACAAAGAGGCGACGCACCGCAGCTTTCGGCAAGCGGTGGACTACACCGAAAACCGCAAAGTCAAAAACTCACGCTCGGCCCGCGCCATGGCCAAAGGCAGCAAGTTTGGCCGGCAAGAACAAGAAGCTGCTTGGCAAAGCGCCGAGGTGGATGCGCTGTATAGGCTGGCCGCTGCCGGTGTGCGCGTACCCCAGCCGTATAACTTTTTTGACGGCGTGCTGTTGATGGAGTTGGTGACGGATGCCCACGGCGACGCCGCGCCGCGTTTGAACGACGTGGCCTTCACGCCTGAGCAAGCGCTGCAACACCATGCCACGCTGATTGCCGAAGTGGTGCGCATGTTGTGCGCAGGCGTGGTGCACGGCGATTTGTCCGAGTTCAATATTTTGCTGGCCCACACCCCCGGTGTGGGCGATGCGCCCGGCGTGGACGAGCCCGTCATCATCGACCTGCCACAAGCGGTGGACGCTGCAGGCAACAACCACGCGCAACGCATGCTGCTGCGCGATGTGGGCAATCTGCGCGATTTCTTTGGCCAGTTTGCCCCCGCGCTGCTGAAGACCGACTACGGCCCTGAAATTTGGAGCCTGTACCAAGCCGGTTTACTCAGCAACGACACACCGCTCACGGGTCATTTTGAACGCTCCAAGGCCGATGTGGACATGACCGCCGTGCTGCGCGAGATTGACGACGCGCGCGCCGATGACGCCGCACGCCGCTTGCGCATGTCGATGCCGCCTGCTTGAATGCAGGCTGAACTTTTTCATGTCGGTCATGCCTGTGCCGTCGCGCGCCACCGCCCATTCGCCTGAGCCCCATGCGGTCTCTCGCTTGCGGACGGCTCGCCTGGCGCGCAGCGCCAAACCTTTTTTAGCGCGGGGCGGCATCAAAGGCGAGCGCTGTGCCGGTTGCCGCTTGCTGCCCAGCCATTGCATTTGCCGCTTTCGCTCCATCGTGCCGACACAGTCGGGCATGTGTTTGCTCATGGCCGATATCGAGCCGCTCAAACCCAGTAACACCGGTTGGCTGATTGCCGATGTGGTGCCCGACACCTTTGCTTTCGGCTGGGCTCGCACCGAAGTCGACCCGGCCCTGCTCACGTTGCTGGCCGATCCGCAGTGGCAGCCTTATGTGGTGTTCCCGGGTGAGTTTGTGGCCCCGGAGCGTGTGGTGCAGAGCGTGGAAACGCAAGGCACCTCCAAACGGCCGCTGTTCATCTTGCTCGACGCCACCTGGCCCGAAGCGCGCAAGATGTTCCGCAAGAGTCCGTATCTGAACAATTTGCCCGTGCTCAGCCTGAACCCCGAGCAGGTCTCGCGTTACCAGTTGCGCCGCTCACGCCGGGGTGACCACTTTTGCACCAGCGAGGTTGCATCGCTGTGCTTGGATTTGGCCGCTGAGCCCCATGCCGCAAAGACTTTGCAGGCTTATTTGGACGTCTATACGCACCATTATGTGCAAGCCAAACACCAGCTGCCGCCAGCGCTGGACGGGGCTGAACACGCCGCCTTAAAGGCTGTGAGCCCTTGACACCATGACCGATTACTGCTGTCCGTAAGGGGTTCTGGATAGGTAAAAAAAGCAAACCCATGCATACTGCAACTGCAGTTTTCAAGCATGCCAGTTGGAGGCGGTCTTTTCTGACACAGCTTATTTGAGAAACAAGCCACTGATTTGAAATTGGGTCCACCACCAACACAACTTCACTCCAACGCCTGCCACTATGAACGCATCCTCTGCCTCTTTTTCCATTGAGCAAATCGATGCCCCCTTGGGTGTAGTCGTGCGCGACCTCGATTTGACACAGCCTTTGGACCCCTTGAACTTGTCAGCGTTGCGCAGCACCTGGTTGCAACACCAATTGCTGGTGATGCCCAACCAGGCTATGTCGATTACGGATCTGGAGCGCTTTGCGCATGGCATGGGTCCCTACGGCGAAGACCCTTACTTCGAAGCCATGCCGGGGCATCCGCATGTGGCGCAGGTGCGGCGTGAAGCGGATGAAACCACCCGCATTTTTGCCGAAGCATGGCATTCGGACTGGAGCTTCATGGCTTCACCACCCGCTGCCACTGTCTTGCTGGGCAGCATCATTCCGCCGCACGGCGGAAACACCTTGTTCTCCAACCAGTACGCCGCCTGGGACGCGCTGCCCGACGATGTGAAGTCGCGTTTACGCGATGCCAAGGGCATCCATTCGGCGCGCCGTGGTTATGCCCGTGACGGGGCCTATGGCGAAAAAGACCGCGAGGCGGGACGATCCATGGCGATCCGCTTCGACGACTCGGCGCTCAAAACGCAACTGCAGCCGATTGCCCGTGTGCATCCCGAGACCGGCCGTACCGCTTTGTACGTCAGTCCCGGCTATACCCTGGGTATCGAGGGGTGGTCGGAAAACGAGTCACAAGAGATGATGATGTTTCTGTTCGCGCACCAGACGCGATCTGAATTTGTCTACAGTCACCGCTGGTCGCCCGACACGCTGCTGATGTGGGACAACCGCTGCCTGATACACGCCGCCACCGGTGGCTACGAAGGCCACAGGCGCTTGCTGCATCGAATCACCATCGCGGAACGCCAACCGGCTTAGCTGTTTTCTTGATCGCGAAGCCGAAAACGCTGAATCTTGCCGGTCGCCGTTTTGGGCAATTCGACCACAAACTCAATGAAGCGGGGGTATTTGTAGGGCGCCAAATGCGCCTTCACAAAGGCTTTGACTTCTTCTTCGGTCAAGCTTTGCCCGGCTTTGAGCACCACAAAGGCTTTGGTTTTGACCAGGCCGTCGGTGTCGGTTTTGCCAATCACCGCGGCTTCCAAAATGGCAGGGTGCTGCACCAAGGTGGCTTCGACTTCAAACGGCGAGACATAGATGCCGCTGACTTTGAGCATGTCGTCGTTGCGCCCGGCGTAGGTGTAGTAACCGTCGGGGTCGCAGCTGTATTTGTCGCCGCTTTGGGTCCACACGCCTTGAAAGGTGTTGCGGGTTTTGTCTCGGTTGTTCCAGTACATCAAAGCACTGCTTGGGCCTTGGATGTACAGGTCGCCAATTTCGTTGTGGCCGCTCAGCACCTGGCCGTCTTCACCGCGCAGTTGCACTTCGTAGCCGGGCACCGCTTTGCCAGTGGTGCCGTAACGCACATCGCCGGGGCGGTTGGACAAGAACACGTGCAGCATTTCGGTGGAGCCGATGCCGTCAATGATTTCGCAGCCAAAGTGCGCCGTCCAGCGCTCGCCAATGTCACGCGGCAGCGCTTCGCCGGCCGACGAGCACAGGCGCAGCGCCACTTGCGATTTGGCAGGTAAATCGGGGCTGGCCAGCATGCCGCTGTAGCCGGTGGGCGCACCATAAAAAACCGTGGGTTGGTGCTCGACCAAGCGTTTGAAGCAGGCTTGCGGCGTGGGGCGCTCGGCCATCAACACCACCGTGGCGCCCACGGCCAGCGGGAAGGTCAACGCGTTACCCAAGCCGTAAGCGAAGAAGAGTTTGGCGGCTGAAAACACCACATCGTTTTCGCGCAGCGCGAGCACGCCTTTGCCATACAGCTCGGCCGTCCAGTACAAATTGCCTTGGGTGTGCACGGTGCCTTTGGGCTGGCCGGTCGAGCCGGACGAGTAAAGCCAAAAAGCCGGTTCGTCGGCCAGGGTGAGGGCGGGCAGACCGGGTTGCAGGGATGCCCACTCGGCCATGTTCACTGCGCCTTGGGGCAGGGCACCGGCAGGACGCGACACCACCGTGTGCTGCACCTCATGAGCGCTCAAAGCCAAAGCGGCTTGCAAAGTCGGCAGCAAAGCGCCAGAAACCAAAACGGCTTGGGCGCGGCTGTTGGCGAGCATGAAGGCATAGTCTTCGGCCGTGAGCAAAGTGTTGACGGCCACGGGCACCACACCGGCGTAGAGCGCGCCCAAAAAGGCCACGATCCAGTCGCTGCTGTCGTGCATCAGCAAAAGCACGCGTTCTTCACGCTTGAGGCCCAGACCACGCAGGCCGGTGGCAAAGCGCTGCACTTGCAAGGCCAAGTCGCCGTAGCTGACGGTGCCCACGTCATCGATCACGGCGGTCTTGCCGGCCCGCGCCTGGTTGGACAGCAGCAGGTGCTGGGCAAAGTTGAATTGCGCGGGCGGCGCCATCGTCTGGGTGCGGGTCATGGTCGGTCTCTTTTCGTAAGATGCATTAAAAAGCTGGTCGATAATCTCAACTGGCTGTATAAATGCATTATTTTGCGTATGACCTAGTATGCAGTAAAGTGCATGTTTTGGGTATTCGTTGAAATGAGGGTTTTCCCTTGGTAACCTTTCAAGCGAAAAATGGAGAGTTCAGTGACCGATACCGTAGCGCACACAGATGCCGCACCCTTGATTGAGACCGAGGCCGCAACACCTGACGTGGCGCGCAGTCCGTTTTTGGTCGCTTTAGGTGAGCGCGTGCGCAATTTGCGCGCGCGTCAGGGCATGACGCGCAAGGCCGTGGCGCTGGCCGCGGATGTGTCTGAGCGTCACCTGGCCAACTTGGAATACGGCACCGGCAATGTGTCTGTCTTGGTGTTGCTGCAGGTGGCGCAGGCCCTGCAATGCTCCTTGGCCGAATTGCTGGGCGACATGACCACCACCTCGCCCGAATGGTTGCTGATGCGCGAGCTGCTGGGCAAGCGCAGCGAGGCCGATTTGCGCCGCGCCCGCTTGCAACTGGGTGAGATGTTTGGCGAAGGCAGCGACGCCCGTGCCCGGCAAAACCGGGTGGCCTTGATCGGCCTGCGCGGCGCCGGTAAAACCACGCTGGGCCAGCGTTTGGCCGACGATTTGGGTTTTCCGTTCATTGAGCTGTCGCGGCAGATTGAGCAATTTGCCGGTTGCCAGATCAGCGAAATTCACAACCTGTACGGCGCGCACGCCTACCGCCGTTACGAGCGACGCGCGCTCGAGGAAGCGATTCAAATTTACCCCGAGGTGGTGATCGCCACGCCGGGCGGTTTGGTGTCGGACTCGGCTAATTTCAACCTGCTGCTGTCGCACTGCACCACGGTGTGGCTCAAGGCGGATGCCGCCGACCACATGTCTCGCGTGGCGGCCCAAGGCGATCTGCGTCCGATGGCGGCCAGCCGCGAAGCGATGGAAGACTTGAAACGCATTTTGGAAGGGCGCTCGGCCTTTTATTCCAAAGCCGATGTGGCCATCAACACCAGCGCAGGCACGGTCGACCAAGCCTTTGCCCAGCTGCGTGATGCGGTGCGCAAGCAACTGGACACCTCAGTTTGATGAACCAGGTATGTTGAGATGATTAGGGTAATTACCTATTAAATGAATTAAAGTGCATATTGCAGTACGCCACGATGGGAAATATAATTCACATCAGGGTCACGCTGCCATGCGGTGTGAATTGAACTTCAACCCACAGTCCACCTTCCGGAGATCCCATGAGCGCCATTTTGACCGTTGATTACCAGACGAATCCCGAACTCTACAAGCACATCACCCTGTCGTTCGACGGCGAGATCGCCACATTGGCCATCAACATCAACGAAGACGCGGGCATCCGCCCCGGCTACAAACTCAAGCTCAACAGTTATGACTTGGGCGTGGACATCGAATTGCATGACGCGCTGCAGCGCATCCGCTTTGAGCACCCTGAAGTGCGCTCGGTGGTGGTGACCAGCGCCAAAGACCGCGTGTTTTGCTCCGGCGCCAACATCTTCATGTTGGGCGTCTCCACCCACGGCTGGAAAGTGAACTTCTGCAAATTCACCAACGAAACCCGCAACGGCATCGAAGACTCCAGCAAACACGATGGCCTGAAATTCGTGGCCGCCCTGAACGGCGCTTGCGCGGGCGGCGGCTACGAACTGGCCTTGGCCTGCGACGATATCGTGCTGGTGGACGACCGCTCAAGTGCCGTGTCCTTGCCTGAAGTGCCCCTGCTGGGTGTGTTGCCCGGCACCGGTGGCCTGACCCGCGTGACCGACAAGCGCCATGTGCGCCATGATTTGGCCGATATTTTTTGCACCAGCGTAGAAGGTGTGCGTGGCCAAAAAGCCGTGGACTGGCGTCTGGTCGATGTGGTGGCCAAGCCCGCCGTGTTCAAAGACGTGGTGAAAGAGCGCGCCACGAAATTGGCTGCTGGCAGCAACCGCCCGGTCGGTGCGCAAGGCGTCACCCTGACGGCATTGAACCGCACGATCGCCGCAGACGCATTGACCTACACCCACGTGACCGTGGAAATCGACCGCGCTAAGCGCCAAGCCGTGTTCACCGTCAAGGCCCCGGCCACGGCGCAACCCACTGACATTGCCGGCATCCAAGCCGCAGGTGTGAACTGGTGGCCGCTCCAGATGGTGCGCGAACTGGACGACGCTGTTCTGCACATGCGCACCAACGAACTCGAGATCGGCACCTGGGTGCTCAAGACCTCCGGTGACGCCGCCAACGTCCTGGCTTCTGACGCCACCTTGCTGGCGCACAAAGACCAATGGTTGGTGCGTGAAACCATCGGTCACCTGCGCCGCACCTTGGCCCGCATGGACGTGTCTTCACGCAGCTTGTTTGCCTTGATCGAAGAAGGCAGCTGCTTTGCTGGCACCTTGGCCGAGTTGGCTTTCTGCGCCGATCGCGCTTACATGCTGGCCTTGCCAGACGACGCCGACAAAGCGCCCAAGCTGCAATTGAGCGAAATGAATTTCGGCTTCTTCCCCATGGTCAACGACCAGACCCGTTTGCAACGCCGCTTCTACGAAGAAGTGCCCGCCATGGAAGCCGCACGCGGCGCCATCGGCAAAGTGCTGGACGCAGACGCTGCCTTGGCCCTGGGCCTGGTGACTGCGGCACCCGACGACATCGACTGGGCCGACGAGATTCGCATGGCTTTGGAAGAGCGTGCCTCCATGTCGCCCGATGCCTTGACCGGCTTGGAGGCCAATTTGCGCTTTGCGCAAAAAGAAAACATGGCCACCCGCATCTTTGGACGCTTGACCGCTTGGCAAAACTGGATCTTCCAACGCCCCAACGCCGTGGGCGAAAAAGGCGCTTTGAAGGTCTATGGCAAGGGCGAAAAAGTCCAATTTGATATGAATCGCGTTTAATTTATTTTTCACCAGGAGAACAGCATGTCCGGTATCAACTACAGCGAAAAAATCCCCAACAACGTCAACCTGTCCGAAGACCGCACGCTGCAACGCGCGCTGGAACAGTGGCAGCCCAACTTCATCAACTGGTGGGACGACATGGGCCCCGAAGGCTCCACCGACATGGATGTGTACTTGCGTACCGCTGTGAGCGTGGACCCGCAAGGCTGGGCGCAGTTCGGCCACGTCAAGATGCGCGACTACCGTTGGGGCGTTTTCTTGAACCCCGGCGATCAAGAACGCAAAATTCATTTCGGTGACCACATTGGTGAGAAAGCCTGGCAAGACGTGCCTGGCGAACACCGCGCCAACCTGCGCCGCATCATCGTGACCCAAGGTGACACCGAGCCCGCTTCGGTCGAGCAGCAGCGCCACTTGGGCCTGACGGCGCCGAGCATGTACGACCTGCGCAACCTGTTCCAGATCAACGTCGAAGAAGGCCGCCACCTGTGGGCCATGGTGTATTTGCTGCACAAATACTTCGGCAAAGACGGCCGCGAAGAAGCCGACGCCTTGCTGCAACGCAACAGCGGCAGCGTGGACAACCCCCGCATCTTGCAGGCTTTCAACGAGAAGACGCCCGACTGGTTGTCGTTCTTCATGTTCACTTACTTCACCGACCGTGACGGTAAGTTCCAGTTGTGCGCCTTGGCCGAATCCGCGTTCGACCCGTTGGCCCGCACCACCAAGTTCATGTTGACCGAAGAAGCGCACCACATGTTTGTGGGCGAGTCCGGCATCAGCCGTACCATCCAGCGCACCGTGGACGTGATGAACCAGCTGAAAACCGACGACGTCACCAAGCTGCGCGCTGCCGGTGTGATCGATCTGCCGACCATCCAGCGTTACATCAACTTCCACTTTTCGGTGACCATCGATTTGTTCGGCGCCGACCAGTCGTCCAACGCCGCCACCTTCTACAGCTCGGGCCTGAAGGGCCGCTATGAAGAAGGCAAGCGTGTGGATGACCATGTCTTGAAGGGCAACAGCTACAAAATTTTGTCGGTCGAAGAAGGTAAGTTGGTTGGAAAAGAAGTGCCGATGCTCAACGCTTTGAACGAAGTGCTGCGCGACGACTACATCACCGATTCCAAAGGCGGTATCGACCGTTGGAACCGCGTGATCACCAAGGCCGGTATTCCATTCACCTTGACGGCGCCCCACAAGGCTTTCCACCGCAGCATCGGCTCTTTGTCGGGCTCCAAGATCACGCCCGATGGTCAAGTGGTGACCGACGCCGAATGGAACGCCAAAGTGGACGAGTGGTTGCCTTCAAGCGATGACCGTGCCTATGTGGCCAGCCTGATGGGCCGCGTGGTCGAGCCCGGCAAGTTTGCCAATTGGATCTCGCCACCTGTGATGGGCATCAATCGTCAGCCTGTGGACTTTGATTACGTCCGCTTCAACTGATGCATTGATGTTTTGATTCGACTGCTGCCTTCGCTTTGTTGCGGGGGCGGCAGTTGACAGAGCAAGGGGCGGGTTCCTCATGCGGTTACCGAAAATCGTCACCCGCCCCTTGCTCTGTCAACTGCATGGTGCGGCGCAAGCCGCTTCTTTGCCAGTAGACTGCGAACTTAAAAATTCGCTGAAGACACATTAGAAAGCCATGCATGAGCACCGACACCATCGTCATCAAACAGCACGTCATCGACCCTGAGATCTGCATTCGCTGCAACACCTGCGAAGCCATTTGCCCTGTCGGCGCCATCACCCACGACTCGCTCAACTACGTGGTCAAGGCCGATATCTGTAACCTGTGCATGGACTGCATCTCACCTTGCCCGACGGGCTCCATCGACAACTGGCGCATGGTGCCCAAGGCCATGGCCTACAGCATCGAAGACCAACTCAAGTGGTACGAGTTGCCTGCTGAACTCAGCGCACAAGACCTCGCGGCAGCCGGTGTGGGCGCTGGCGACGAAGCAGGTGCAGCGCAAGATGCCCAAGCGGCTGTGCAAGCCGCTGCGGATTCATCAGCTTCCTCGTCAGCGACCAGCACCGCCGAGACCTCAGGTTTCAACTCGGCCCAGTTCGGCGCGGTCAGCCCACCTTGGTCGGCCGCGCATCCGTACACCAATTTGTACGGCCCCAAAGCCAGCGAGAAAACCATCACCGCCACCGTGACTGGCAATGTGCGCGTGACCGAAGTGGGCAAACAGGAGGGGCAACAAGACTACGACACCCATCACATCGTGCTCGACTTTGGCCACATGACCTTCCCGGTGCTCGAAGGCCAGTCCATCGGCATCATCCCGCCGGGTGTGGACGCGGCTGGCCGCGCCCACCATGCGCGCCAGTATTCGATTGCCAGTCCGCGCAACGGCGAGCGCCCGGGTTACAACAACCTGTCGCTGACCATCAAGCGCGTGCTCGAAGACCACCAAGGTCAGCCGGTGCGCGGCGTGGGTTCCAACTTCATGTGCGATCTGAACGTGGGCGACAAGGTGCAAGTGATCGGCCCGTTCGGCGCCAGCTTCTTGATGCCGAACCACCCCAAATCCAACATCGTGATGATTTGCACCGGCACCGGCTCGGCCCCCATGCGCGCCATGACCGAGTGGCGTCGCCGCCAGCGGGCCAGTGGCAAGTTCGAAGGCGGCAAATTGATGCTGTTCTTTGGCGCCCGTACTCAGCAAGAGTTGCCTTACTTTGGCCCGTTGCAAAATTTGCCCAAAGATTTCATTGACATCGAGTTTGCCTATTCACGCACGCCAGGCCAACCCAAGCGTTATGTGCAAGACGCGCTGCGCGAGCGCGCCGCCGACATCGCGGTGATGCTCAAGGACAGCAACACCTGCTTTTATGTGTGCGGATTAAAAAGCATGGAAGAGGGCGTGGTCATGGCCCTGCGCGACATTGCGCAACAAGCTGGACTGGACTGGGCGTCGGTCGGTTCTGCACTCAAGAGAGAAGGCCGACTGCATTTAGAGACGTATTGAGCCGCGAAGCCCTCCTGCGTAGGCCTGCAGTCTGATATTTAAGAGGGTTTACCCTTGAAATGATTTGAACTTTTGTATTCCGTAAGGGTTGTGTAAGCATTCGGTCTGGACACTTGACGAAATGGTTTTCATTCGCATGTACCAGGGTTGCTCTTGAACCTTGTGCAGGCAGCCATTTCCATACAACAACAGGAGCGAGCTCATGACCACTGATTCCCCCGGATTCCTAGACAAAGAGCGAATCATCGCCGGCCCCGGCTTTAACCGTTGGCTGGTCCCCCCAGCAGCCTTGGCGATTCACCTGTGCATTGGCATGGCCTATGGCTTTTCTGTGTTTTGGTTGCCGCTGTCCAAAGCGATCGGCATCAAGGACGCTGTGAAGTGTGGTCCTGATGTCGGCTTTTGGGCGCAACTTTTCACCACCAGCTGCGACTGGCAAATTTCAACTTTAGGGTGGATGTACACCCTGTTCTTCGTTTTGTTGGGCACCAGTGCCGCCACCTGGGGTGGTTGGCTCGAGCGTGCCGGCCCGCGTAAGGCGGGTGTGGTGTCGGCGCTGTGCTGGTGCGGCGGCATGCTGCTGTCGGCCCTGGGCGTTTACCTGCATCAGTTTTGGTTGATGATTGTCGGCTCCGGCATCATCGGCGGTATTGGACTCGGCTTGGGTTATATCTCGCCCGTGTCGACGCTGATCAAGTGGTTCCCTGATCGCCGCGGCATGGCCACAGGCATGGCCATCATGGGCTTTGGTGGCGGCGCCATGATCGGTTCACCTTTGGCAGCCGACTTGATGAAGTATTTCGCCAGTCCCACCGAAGTGGGGGTGATGCAAACCTTCATCGTCATGGCCTTGGTTTACTTTGTGTTCATGATGGCGGGCGCTTTGGGTTACCGCGTGCCTGAAACAGGCTGGAAGCCTGAAGGCTGGACACCGCCGCCTGCGCAGGTTAACAACGCCATGATCACGCAGCGCCATGTGCATGTGAGCAAGGTCTGGGGCATTCCTCAGTTCTGGTTGATCTGGATGGTGCTGTGCATGAACGTCAGCGCCGGCATCGGCGTGATCGGCATGGCTTCGCCCATGTTGCAAGAGGTTTTTGGCGGCACCTTGATTGGTATTCCCGCCAAGTTTGGCGATCTCGACAAAGATCAACTCAAGGCCATTGCGACAGTGGCCGCAGGTTTTACCGCGCTGTTGAGTTTGTTCAACATTGGTGGCCGATTCTTCTGGGCCAGCTTGTCCGACAAACTGGGTCGCAAACTGACCTATATCGTTTTCTTTGTGCTCGGCGGCGTGCTGTATTTCAGCGTTCCCGGCAGTGCAGCGGCAGGCAGCATCGTTTTGTTTGTGGCTGCTTTCTGCATTATTTTGAGCATGTATGGCGGTGGCTTTGCCACCGTGCCGGCTTATTTGGCCGACATTTTTGGCACGCAAATGGTGGGCGCCATCCACGGTCGCTTGCTCACGGCATGGGCCACGGCCGGCGTACTCGGTCCGGTGGTGGTGAACTACATGCGCGAATACCAACTCGGCTTGGGTATTCCGCGTGAACAGGTTTACAACCAAACCATGTATATCCTGGTGGGCATGTTGGTGGTGGGATTGGTCTGTAATTTGCTGGTCAAACCGCTGGACGACAAATGGTTCATGACGGCTGACGAACTGGCGCATGAAAAACGCCTGGCCCATGAAAAGGCCATCGCCTCTGAAGTGGTGCGCAGTGGCGAAGCCTCTGGTTCGGATGCCGTCAGCCCCATGGTGGTGTTGCTGGCTTGGGCCGCTGTGGGGATCCCCTTGGCTTGGGGTGTTTACCGCACCTTGCTCAGTGTGGCGAAGTTTTTCGCCTGACGCTTGCATAGCCACGACGGGCTAGGCGCCTCTTCAAGCCCCGCTGCCGCAGTCATTGCGTGTGCGGGGCTTTTTGGTTTGCACAAAGTCGTTTCGATGCGCGTATGTTTCAATGGATGACCCATGCAAAAATCTCAAAGCACAGCCCCTGTTTCGCCGTCGACCGTGACCTTGGCGACGGTCGACGATATGCGCCAACGCATCCGCAGCAAAAGCAAACTCAAGGGCCGTCAAACCGACGATGCGTCCTTGGCCGCTGTGCGCGCCTTGCTGGGCGCAGCGCCCCATCGGCGCGACCTGTTGATTGAACATCTGCATGTGCTCAATGACCATTTTGGCGCTCTGCACGATCACCATCTGGTGGCCTTGGCCAAAGAGATGAATATCCCGATGGCCGAGGTCTACGAGGTCGCCACTTTCTACCATCACTTTGAAGTCATCAAGGGCGACGAGGTCGCACCGGGCCTGACCGTGCGGGTCTGCGACGGCCTGAGCTGCGAGCTGGCAGGCGCACAAGATTTACTGGCCCGATTGCCACAAATTTTGGGTCGCGAGGATGTGCGTGTGATCGCCGCGCCTTGCATTGGCCGCTGCGAGCAAGCGCCTGCGGTGGTGGTGCACCAGCATCCGGTGCCCTTTGCAACGGTAGAAGGCGTAGTCCAGGCGGTGAACGCCAGCCTGCACAGCCACCCTACGGCCTCAGACCAAGCCCAGTTCGATGCCGCAGCGCTGGCAGAGCAATCGGTGTCGCCCGTGTCCGATGTCCACACCGCCCCGGCCTATGTGGGTCTGGAAGCGTATCTGGCGCAGGGCGGTTATGCCTTGCTGAAAGACGTGGCTTCAGGCCGCTTGGATTTGGAGTCTTGCATCAAAGCCATGGAAGACTCGGGCCTGCGCGGCCTGGGCGGCGCGGGCTTTCCCGCTGGGCGCAAATGGCGCATCGTGCGTGATCAGCCAGCGCCCAAGCTGATGGCAGTGAACATTGACGAGGGTGAACCTGGCACCTTCAAAGACCGTACTTACCTTGAGCGCGACCCGCACCGTTTTCTGGAAGGCATGCTGGTGGCCGCGCAGGTGGTGGGGATTGACGCTTGCTACATTTATTTGCGCGACGAATACCACGGCTGCCGCGCGCTGTTAGAGGCCGAGCTGGCCCAACTGCGCGCCAACCCACCGTGCACCTTGCCCTTGATCGAGTTGCGCCGCGGCGCGGGGGCCTACATCTGCGGTGAAGAGTCCGCCATGATCGAAAGCATTGAAGGCAAGCGCGGTGAGCCCCGCATGCGCCCGCCCTATATTGCCCAGGTCGGCCTGTTTGGCCGTCCCACGTTGGAGCACAACTTTGAGACCCTGTATTGGGTGCGCGACATCGTGCAGCGCGGCCCGCAATGGTTCAGCAGTTTTGGTCGCAACGGGCGCAAGGGCTTGCGCAGTTTCAGCGTCAGTGGGCGCGTCAAACATCCCGGTGTGAAGCTGGCACCGGCCGGTATCACGGTGAAAGAGTTGATCAACGACTACTGCGGTGGCATGGCGCCAGGCCATGCGTTGTATGCCTACCTGCCCGGTGGCGCCTCGGGCGGCATCTTGCCCGCCAGCATGGGCGATATTCCCTTGGACTTTGACACCTTGCAACCCTATGGTTGCTTTATCGGCTCGGCGGCGGTCATCGTGCTGGGTCATCACGACAAAGCGCGTGACGCCGCCACCAACATGATGCGTTTCTTTGCGCATGAGAGTTGCGGCCAGTGCACACCTTGCCGGGTCGGTACCGCCAAGGCCGTGGCCCTGATGGATCAGCCGGTGTGGGACAACAACACCTTGGAAGACCTCAACATCGTCATGACCGACGCCTCGATTTGTGGCCTGGGTCAGGCGGCGCCTAACCCCGTGCGTTGCGTGCAAAAATATTTCGCTGCAGAAATAGGAGCTTCACTGTGAACGCACCCACCTCTTTGTCTGAAGTGACGATCAAAACAGTCGAATTCAAACTCGACGCGCAAACCATCCACGCCTACGAAGGCGAGACCATCCTCAAGGCCGCCAAGCGCCATGGCATTGACATCCCCCATCTTTGCTACAAAGACGGCTACCGCGCCGATGGCAATTGCCGCGCCTGCGTGGTCGAGATCGCCGGTGAGCGCACCCTGGCGCCCAGCTGCTGCCGCAGTGCCACCGAGGGCATGCAAGTGCAGGCCAACAGTGAGCGGGCCGTCAAAAGCCAAAAGATGGTGCTGGAGATGCTGCTGTCGGATATGCCCGATGTGGGCTACAAATGGAACGATGCAGACGTGACCGGCCAGGGTGCAGCCACAGACAGCGGCCAGCACGGAGAGCTCAGCGACTGGGCCAGCCGCATGGCCGTGACGGTGCGACCCGAGCTCAAAGCCCTGCGCCGTCAGCAGCCTCAGACCGATGTCTCTCACCCCGCCATGGCCATCAATTTGGATGCCTGCATCCAGTGCAACCGCTGCGTGCGGGCCTGCCGTGAAGAGCAGGTCAATGGCGTCATCGGTTACGCCTCGCGCGGCGCGCACAGCGAAATCGTGTTCGACCTGGGTGACCCCATGGGCGAAAGCACCTGTGTGGCCTGCGGCGAGTGCGTCCAAGCCTGCCCCACCGGCGCGCTGATGCCCAAGACCCAAGTGGGCACGCAAGTGGTCGACAAAAAAGTCGACTCGGTGTGTCCGTTTTGCGGCGTCGGTTGTTTGCTGACCTACAACGTCAAAGACAATGTGATCGTCAGCGTGGACGGGCGCGACGGGCCGGCCAACCACAGCCGCTTGTGCGTGAAAGGCCGGTTCGGCTTTGACTATGCCGCCAGCCCGCAACGTTTGACTGTGCCGCTGATCCGCAAGAGCGGCGTGGGCAAAGACCCAGAGCTGCTCAACCGCTTGAATCGTGACAGTGCCGATTGGTCTGAGGTGTTTCGCGAAGCCACCTGGGACGAAGCGCTGGCGCTGGCTGCGGGCTCATTGAAAGGCTTGCGCGACCAATTTGGCCCCAAAGCGCTGGCCGGTTTCGGTTCTGCCAAAGGCAGCAACGAAGAAGCCTATTTGTTCCAAAAGTTGGTGCGCACCGGCTTTGGCTCCAACAACGTCGACCATTGCACCCGCTTGTGCCATGCCTCCAGTGTGGCGGCCCTTTTGGAGGGCGTGGGCTCCGGCGCTGTGAGCAACCAGGTGAACGATGTAGCGCATTCAGACCTGATTTTTGTCATCGGCTCTAACCCGACCTCCAACCATCCGGTGGCCGCCACTTGGATGAAAAATGCCGCCCAGCGCGGCGCCAAAATTGTCTTGGCCGATCCGCGCATCACCGACATTGGTCAACATGCTTGGCGCACTTTGCAGTTCAAGGCCGACACCGATGTGGCCATGCTCAACGCCTTGATCCATGTGGTGATTGAAGAAGGCTTGGCTGACCAAGACTTCATCGCCAAAAGGGCCAACAACTTTGAAGCCTTGCGCGACAACGTCAAGGGTTACAGCCCCGAGGCCATGGCGCCGATTTGCGGCATTCCGGCGCAAACCTTGCGCGAAGTGGCGCGTGCATTTGCCAAAGCCAAAGGCGCCATGATTTTGTGGGGCATGGGCGTGAGTCAGCACGTGCATGGCACCGACAACGCGCGCTGCCTGATTGCCTTGGCCACCGTGACGGGGCAGATTGGCAAGCCCGGTTCTGGTTTGCATCCGCTGCGCGGCCAGAACAATGTGCAAGGCGCATCCGACGCGGGTTTGATCCCGATGATGTTCCCCAACTACCAGCGCGTGACCCACGCCGCGGCGCACACCTGGTTTGAAGATTTTTGGGATGCCAAGCTGGACGACCAACCCGGTTACACCGTGGTGGAAATCATGCACAAAATCTTGGCACCCGAGAGCGATGCGCACAAGGTGCGCGGCATGTACATCATGGGCGAAAACCCCGCCATGAGCGACCCCGACCTCAACCATGCGCGCCATGCCCTGGCCAGTTTGGAGCACTTGGTGGTGCAGGACATCTTCATGACCGAAACCGCTTGGCTGGCCGATGTGGTGCTGCCCGCCACGGCTTGGCCCGAGAAAAACGGCACGGTGAGCAACACCGACCGCATGGTGCAGTTGGGCAAGCAGGCCATTCACCCGCCAGGGCTGGCCAAGCCTGATTTGTGGATCATCCAAGAGCTGGCCCAGCGCAT
Source organism: uncultured Burkholderiales bacterium (assembly GCA_903916355.1). GTDB lineage: Bacteria > Pseudomonadota > Gammaproteobacteria > Burkholderiales > Burkholderiaceae_C > Limnohabitans_A. The sequence goes on from CAIWWN010000255.1 coordinate 26,050, forward strand.
CGGTGGCTATGCCACGCACGCCCAGGCGCCGGCGGCCTCAGAAGGGCTGCACGGCCGAGGACGCCCCTTGGCCTGCGGCTACGAGGGCGAGTTTGATGGCGTGGCCGAGGTCTACGACGAGATGCGCCGCGCCATGCACACCGCCATTTCGGGCATCACCTGGGAACGCCTGCAGCGCGAATCCAGCGTCACCTACCCTTGCCTGAGTGCCGAAGATCCGGGTGCACCCACGGTGTTCATCGACCAATTTGCCACGGTGGACGGCCGCGTGAATCTGGTGCCGGCCGACATCATTCCCGCCAATGAGCGGCCTGACGCCGACTTCCCCTTTGTCTTGATCACCGGGCGGCAATTGGAACACTGGCACACCGGCAGCATGACCCGGCGCGCCACCGTGTTGGATGCCATCGAACCGATGGCCACGGCCTCCCTGTGCGGCGCCGATCTGGCGGCCATGGGGCTGGAGACTGGCGATGTCATCACCATTCAATCGCGCCGAGGCCAGGTGGCCATCCATGTGCGCCGCGACGACGGTACACCGCAGGGCGCGGTGTTTGTCCCCTTCGCCTACTACGAGGCGGCGGCCAACTTGATGACGAACGCAGCGCTGGACCCGTTCGGCAAAATTCCCGAGTTCAAATACTGCGCCGTGGCCATTCAGGCTGGCGGCGAGCCATCAGCGGTCGAGGGTTACGGCACCCATGCGCTGTCTGGCATCAGCTAAGGGATGGCTGCAGTGAGTCCGTTGCCGGGCGCGGTTTCCTCCGAGGCGGACCTGAGTGTGGCCAAACCCGGCTTGACCCAAGCCAGTGCGGCCCTGACCCAGGGCGTGCAGGTGATCAACGAGTTCGGCGAGACCAGCACCATCGCCATCCCGGCCGAGCGGGCCTTGACGGTGTACCTGGACAAGCGCGAACTGGTCACGCTGATGACCTTGGGCGCGCACCCCGAGTGGCTGGTGCTGGGCTTCTTGCGCAACCAGCGCTTGATCGCCTCGGTGGACGAAATCGAATCCATCACCGTGGACTGGTCGATCGGCGAAGGCGAGCTGGGCCAGCCCGGTGTGGCCGCCGTCAAAACCCGCCGCGGCGTGGCCGAGGTCCCCCCAGCGCCGCGGGTGGTCACCACCGGATGCGGGCAGGGCAGCGTGTTTGGGGATTTGATGGACGACATCGACGCCATCGTGCTGGCACCGGCGCAGATCGCCCAAGCCACTTTGTACAGCTTGGTCAACGCCATCCGCATCCAAGAAACCACCTACAAATCGGCCGGCTCGGTCCATGCCTGCGCCCTGTTTCAGGGGGATGAGATGCGCATGTTTGTCGAAGACGTGGGGCGCCACAACGCGGTGGACACGATTGCTGGCTGGATGTGGATGCACGATGTGTCTGGCGATGACAAAGTCTTCTACACCACCGGGCGACTGACCAGCGAGATGGTGATCAAGTCCGCGCAAATGGGCGTGCCGATTGCCGTGTCGCGCAGCGGCATCACGCAAATGGGCTTGGATGTGGCCCGGCGTGTGGGCTTGTGCGCGATTGGCCGCGCCACCCACAAGCGGTTTTTGTGCTTCAGCGCACCCGAGCGCTTGCTGTGGCAGCCTGAAGGGCAGCCGGCAAGGACAGCGTAAAACCCTAGCCCTGCGCCCAGAGCAGCGCATGGGTTATGGTGCGGGCATTAATGCGAATTTACCCCCCGTATGACTGGCAGCACCCGTTTGGTCCTGGCCCTGGGCTGGCGCAATCGCGTGCGAATGCGCTCGCATTGGGCGTACGGTGGCAGGCATGGGGCAGTGTAAGCGTGGGTTAGTGCCTTTTGTTACCAGGTTTATATCCAGCTTCGCCGCGTGCAAAGCTAACCGCTGGGTGCCCCAGATACTCCTGAATTGATAGCTGCCTGCGCACATTCCACGAGTGCTGCAGACCGATTTCAGCATGATTCCGCAGCTGTCTGCCACCAGCATTCGCCAGGCCATGCGATGGGCGCGGGACGAACGGCGTCTGAGTTAGGCCTGCCAGGCTGTGGAGCATGCTAAACAGCCTGGTCCACAAACAGCGAAGACTATTGTATGAGCCCATCCCAGTGGGCGATGGGCGTGGCACACGCCCTCAGCTTCGTCCTGCAAACCATCGCTCACAGGGTGGGCTCCCGCGTGTCCCTGCCCAGTAGCAAGGCACTCTCGCTGGACGGCATCGGGTTTAAAGTTCACACTAAATTTCACAAAATGTTATATAATTAA
>CAIWWN010000256.1 GCA_903916355.1 uncultured Burkholderiales bacterium
AACCTAAATCCGGCAATTACCCCGCCGCCATGATCCGGTCTGGAGGTAGCCACGGCGGCAGCGGGCGGGTGATTTTCGCTACCACATAGTCTAGGAACGCCTTCCATCGATCTGACTGAGGCAACTGCTCCGCAATGGCCCGTACATGGCTGAGGGCCTCACGGACATTGGCGATGAGCTCCATCAGCTTGTCCTTGGCGGCGTGCATTGGCGTGAGATACAGCGTGGTTTGTCCGGCGTGCTTGACCGCTCGCCCGACACCGGCGAGCAATAGTGCTCTGCTGGTGATGGCCTCCATGCGTGCCCCCGGCTTTGCCGCTCGGCAATACCATGACCACCAGTTGTACACGAGCGCTACAGCGCGAGCACTGGTCTGGCAGCGCTCGATGTCCTGGGTCGTGAAGCCGCCCCATCCCCACTGATTTTTCAGTTCGTCAAATCCGTTCTCACAGTCGGCCCGGTCCCGATAAAGTTGACCGAAAGCGTCCAGCGCGTAGGCACTGTTTGTCACCAGCACCGCATACTCCCAGGCCTGCACATCGTTGTCCGGCATCAGCAACTCGATCTGCTCGCCCGCCTCGTTCTTGGCTTTTCGGCTCAGTGCCAAGTCGGTTTTGACGGCGCGACGCAAGACAACGACGCGACGCGACTTGTCCCAACCAGAGAGTTTGAGGGTGTCTTCGACTGCGCTCCAGCCTTGCTCGCTGGGCCCTGGTGTACTCCAGTCATCACGCGCGAACTGGCGTGTCAACAACTTCTTGACACCCACGGTCTGGCGCAGCTTGAACAGGTAGGGCTGGGCGCGCTCCTCCAGCTCGGCGATGAAGGGTTCGTTGCCAAAGCCGCAGTCTCCTCGGACCAAGGCCGGGCGCTGCTCGGGCGTGAGTTTCTCCAGCACGCCCATCAGGCCAGGTCGCGCCTTGGCCGCACTGTGCTCTTTGCCGGGTGAAACGACGACGTCCAGCACCAGGCGCAGATTGCCAACCCAGTACGTGTGCAGTGCGTGGCTGGGGCGTCCGGGTTTTTGTGGGTTGTAGCTAACTTCAGCTCCGCTTTGCTTGCCGTACAAAGGTTTGATGGTGGTGTCGATATCCAGGATCCACGGGGTGTTCAATGCCGCTTGTACGCTGCGCATGAGTTGGGGCGCAAGCCAGGCCTGGCTTTGCTCGGCGCTCATCCTCGAGAGCGAGCGGCGCAGTGCGTCTTCACTGATGATTTTCTTCATCCCCAGAATCTGCGGACTCACCGCATCGCCGCGCAGACCGGTGATGTGGGCGTAGCGGTTGTGGCCGGCCAGTATCGCCAGTAACCATGTGCCCAGGACATCCTGTTTGCTTGGCGCATTGGGACTGGTGTAGCTCAGTGGGCAACTATCGACCCAGGAGCCGTACACGCCCGTGGTGGCCAAAAACTCGGCGAAGAAGGTCAATTGTGCATTGGGTGTGGCGCTGGCGCCAAGGTCCCATTGCACGTGAATCCGTCCGCCCGGTGTATCGACCACCATGGCCTCCAGTGCCTGCGTTTGGAGGGCTAGTTGACGCCTTTTTGCTTCACCCATTTGGTGACCTCGATAGAGTCGTTAAAACTGGCGTCCAGTCTAGCTTGCAGCCGGTTTACGCCCTGTCAACTGCCGGAAATAGGGTAATTACAGGCGAATCAGGCGTTGGGAGCATGAAGATGTTTTGGATACGGCGCAGCAGCGTTTGGAGCAAAAGCCAGATGCAATGGTGCTGAGAAAGAGCACGGTGGAGCACGTCTTCGGAACGCTTAAACACTGGATGG
>CAIWWN010000257.1 GCA_903916355.1 uncultured Burkholderiales bacterium
AAGCCTCTTCGGTGCCAAACCAGTCCAGAAATTGATTCCAATTGGAGGGGTAATCTTGTTCAGCTTTTGGAGATAACATATGGGTATTTATCCAGCGCCATTAGTTCTGTGGAGCTAAGAGGATACCCCATATGAAAAAACAGTATACTGGCGGCGATCTCAATTTATCAGGAGGCGACCGTGAAATCCAAATTCATTTTCAGCTGGGCTGACTTCATCGAGGCGTTTCGCCCCGCCAGCAGCTTGATGATGCTGCAAGGTGTGTTGTGTCTGCTCTTCGCCCAGTCAGATCAGTTCATTGCATGGGGCAAAGGTTCTGTCCTGATCGGCATGCTGTTTTGGGCCGGCTGGGCTGTGGCGAAGCAGATCGATATGGGTAAAGCGCAAAACATGCGCGATGCTCGGTGATTGCGGCCTCTGGTCTGAATTCAGTTATAAATTGCTTCGGCGTGCGATCACAAGACGCCAGTGCTCTTTATATTCGGAGAACGAACCATGGTGGATGAGGCTTTTCAGGGTTGCAGTATGGGCGATTTAATCATCACAGCGATTCAGCGCGGTGGTGATCGGGACGCTTTTGTGCTGGGAGAAGTGCATGTCACATACCGAGAGATGGGGCGCCAACTCAGTCAGATCATCCAGGTCTTGGACAGCATGGGCTTGACGCACGGCGCCACCATCGCCACCCTGTCAACCAATCGACCCGAGGCATTTTTCATTTCCGCAGCCGCCTATGTGATGGGCTTGCGCGTGGTCTGGATGAACCCCATGTCCTCGCCCGCCGATCATCTCTACCAGGTCGAAGATGCAGCCGTCCAGCTGATGATTGTGGATCCGCCGAGCTTTGGGGATCGTGCCTTGCAGATCGCCCAATCCGCCGCCACTCCTTTGCGTTTGATGGGCATGGGCCCTTGGGGTGTGCAAGCTGATTTACTCAGTCTGATGGCGCAGCAGGCCCCCACGCCCTTGGTTTCACGCAGTCATGTGGACGACGACTGCGCCCTCATTTATACCGGCGGCACCACTGGCAAACCCAAAGGTGTGTTGCACACGCACCGGGTGGTGGTGGCCATGGTGATGATGCAAATGGCGGATTTTGATTGGCCGCACATGCCGCGATTCCTGGCCATGACACCCATCACGCATGCGTCGGGCGCCTTGATCCCCCCGGTGCTCATGCGCTCGGGGACCGTGATCATGCATCCCGGCTTTGACGTCAAAACCTTTTGCACATTGGTCGAACGCCACCGGGTTAATTGCACTTTCATGGTGCCCACCATGATTTATGTCCTGCTGGACTCCCCCGTTCGCCAAGACCATGACCTGCGCAGTTTGGAGACGTTGATTTACGGCGCCGCGTCGATTACACCCGCTAGGTTGAAAGAAGGCATTGCCGAGCTCGGCCCCATATTCATGCAGCTATACGGTCAGTCTGAGGTGCCCATGGCCATGACGGTCCTGCACAAGCACGAGCATGACCCTGATCACTACCCACAGCGTTTGAGCTCTTGCGGCACACCTGTGGTGGGCATCCAGCTCGAACTGCTCACCGATGAGGGCGTACCCGTGGACACTGGCGAGGTGGGCGAAATTTGTGTCAGAGGCCCACTGGTCATGAAGGAGTACCTGAACAAGCCCGAAGAAAACGCCCATGCGTTTCGCCATGGATGGCTGTACACCGGGGATTTGGCGCGGCGTGATGCCGATGGGTATTTGTACATTGTGGATCGATCCAAAGACATGGTGATCACGGGCGGCTTCAATGTCTACCCGCGGGAAATCGAAGACGTTTTGGCGGCACACCCCGCCATTGCGGCGGTGGCTGTGGTCGGAGTCCCGCATGACAAGTGGGGGGAGGCGGTTCACGCGGTGGTGGTGTGGCGAACCGGTCAGTCAGCCGATTGGGCTGAGCTGGGTGAGTTGGTGCGCACGAAGAAAGGCACGATTCATATTCCCAAATTTTTCCACGCGGTGGATCAATTGTTGACCACCGGTCTGGGAAAGATCGATAAAAAAGCAATTCGCGCGCAAGTGCAAATATTGAGTTGACCCCCGCGGGCTTACCGCATCAAAACGAAGGATTTCTGATGACAGCTGGACTTTTCTCATTTTTACCCTTGGACCGCGTGATCTTTGGCACGCCCGCAGCCACAGCCTTGCAACAAGAGGTTCAACTGCGGGGCGCAAAACGCGTCTTTGTGGTCACGGGGCGTACCTTGAATCAAAGAACCGAGTTGATCAAGCAAGCCACCGCAGGCATAACAAATCACATCGTCGGTATTTTTGATGCCTGCACGGAACATACCCCCCGTGACTCGGTGATCGCCCTGGCACAGGCTTTGCGCGCGGCCAATGCCGACCTGATTGTCAGCATCGGTGGCGGCACGGTGATCGATACGGTGAAGATTGCCTTGGTCTGCTTGGCTGAGAACCTTGAACGCGTGGAGCAACTGGACGATTGGCATATGTCGGTGAATGCGGACGGGACTTTGCGCGTGCCCGTGGTGCGTGAACCGCCTTGCCGTCAAATCACGGTACCCACCACCTTGTCTGGGGCTGAGTTCAGTGACCTGGCTGGCGGCACCGACACACGCACCGGGGTCAAGCATGGGTTCACAGGCCGATTCATTGGTTCTGCCAGCGTGATTCTCGACCCCGCCATGACCTTGGCGACACCGGATCAGCTCTGGTTATCGACGGGCATTCGCGCCATCGACCACGCTGTCGAAGCGCTGTGCGCTGTGAATGCGCAGCCTTTCACGGACGCTTTGGCGCTGCGGGCTTTGGGGCTTTTGCAAACCTCTTTGCGACGCTATATGACGGACCCGCAAGACCAGGAAGCACGTTTGAGCGGGCAAATGGGGGCCTGGCTCGCTGCCACCAGCATCCGGCGGGTGCACTATGGGGCCAGTCATGGATTGGGCCATGCGCTGGGGGCCGACAGCGGTGTGCCACATGGCATCACTTCGTGCGTGTTGTTGCCCTCGGTCATGCGCTACAACCAAGCCTATTGCGTCCAAGCTCTGAAAGAAATCGCGGCCGCCTTCGGTGATGCCTCACAGCCAGCGGCGGATCAACTGCAAGCCTTGATTGCCGAGCTGAAATTGCCGACCCGCATCTCGCAATTGTCTGTCGCCCGTGAGCGCTTGCCGATCATTGCGCAAAAGGGTTTGGCCAATCCCTTTGTGCGCGCCAACCCGCGACCGATCACCCAAGCGTCAGAAACCTTAGAGATCCTCGAGTCGGCTTGGTGACGCGCGGCTTGGCCGCGTGTTGCTGCAACGGGCGGGCGGAATCAAGCGCTTCGACCTGGGACCTGCACTTTGGTGCCGCCCAGGTGCACGCCACCGTCCAGCAGCAAAAGTTCACCGGTCATGGTGCGTGCGCCGGTGGTCAGCCAAACAATGGCTTCGGCCACATCTTCAGGGGTGCTGGCCCGCTCCAATGGGGCGATGGATTCGGTGATGGCTTTGACTTTGTCGAAACCTGCTTGTCCCAAGCCATCAACAAACCAGCGTGAGGTTATCAGACCTGGGCAGACGGCGTTCACACGAATGTCGGGTGCGAGTGCCCGCGCCAAGTACAGGGTCATGGCATTCAAAGCCCCTTTGGAGGCGATGTAGGGCACGGAGGAGCCAATGCCCAAGGAGCCGGCGATGGACGAAACGTTGACCACCGAGCCTTGTTGCAACTTCAGGTGCGGCGCGCAAGCGCGCACCATTTGGAACGCACCCACGCTGTTCACGGCATAGATGCGGGAGAAGGTGTCCATGTCCAGCACATCCCAATTGGCGGCGCCAGTGAAGGTGCTGACGCCGGCATTGTTCACCAGGGCATCGATGCGCCCCCAGCGCTCGACGGTGGCCTGAACGAGTGCCTTGCAGTCTTCATCGTTTGCCACGTCACCTTGCATCAGCAAGGTGTCAGCCCCCGCATGTTGGCAAGCGGCTTGCGAAGCCTTGGCCTCGGTCTCGCTGCGCGAGTAGTTGATCACGACGTTGTAGCCGCGTTCGGCCAGCATCAGTGCAGTGGCGGCACCTACGCCGGTGCCTGAGCCTGTAATGAGGGCTACTTTGCGTTCAGTCATCATGACTCCTTTTGGGGATGGGCTTGTAAAAAATCAAAATCCACGCCTTGGTCGGCCTGCGTCACCGACTGCAGAAACAGTTTGCGGTAACCCCGTGGCGCTGTGGGTCGCGTTTTAGGCGTTGCCGCAATGCGCCGGGCCATTTCGGCGTCATCGATCAGCAAGGAGATTTCTCGCCGCTCAACGCTCAGTCGAATACGGTCACCATTTTGCACACAAGCCAAGGGGCCGCCAAGGGCTGACTCTGGCATGACATGCAGCACGATGGTGCCAAAAGCGGTGCCACTCATGCGCCCGTCTGAAATCCGCACGATGTCCTTGACGCCTTGCAAGGCCAGTTTTTTCGGGATGGGGATATAGCCTGCTTCCGGCATGCCGGGCCCACCCAAGGGTCCGATGTTTTTGAGCACCAGCACATCATCAGCGTGGACATCCAGGTCCAAGTCATCAATGCGCAGGGCCAGGTCTTCTAAATTCTCAAACACCACCGCCCGGCCTTCGTGCTCCATCAGGGCCGGGCTGGCCGCCGATTGTTTGATGATGGCGCCGCCCGGGGCCAGATTGCCTTGCAGGTAGGCGATGCCGCCTTGGGGGTAGATGGGGTTGCTCAGAGGGCGGATCACATCTTGTTTGAACGGCGCGCCCGCACGCTCAATTTCTTCGCCCAGGGTGCGCCCGGTCACGGTCATGGCTTCAAGCGCCAGCAAAGGCTGGAGCTCGCGCAGCAGGGTGCCCATGCCCCCCGCCGCATGGAAATGCTCCATGTAGTGATGGCCAGAAGGTTTTAAATCCACCAACACCGGTGTGTCACGCCCCATTCGGTCCAACTCCGCCAGGTCGATGGCAATGCCCATGCGGCCCGCAATGGCGGCCAGGTGCACGATGCCGTTGGTCGAGCCCCCAATGGCCAACAGAACCACCATGGCATTTTTGAAAGCGGCCGGTGTGAGAATTTTGTCAATCGTCAAGCCGCTTTGCGCCATGCGCACCGCTTGCAAGCCTGTTTCCTCCGCAATGCGCATGCGGTCGGAGGTGACCGCAGGCGGTGATGCGCCGCCGGGCACCGTCATGCCCAAAGCTTCGGCAATACAGGCCATGGTGCTGGCCGTGCCCATGACCGAGCAAGTGCCGACACTGGGCACCAAGCGGTTGTTGACTTCTTCAATTTCAGCGCTGTCGATTTCCTCTGCACGGTATCGGCCCCAGTAGCGTCGGCAGTCGGTGCAGGCGCCCACCACTTCGCCGCGGTGCGTGCCGGTCAGCATGGCGCCGGTGATCAGCTGGATGCTGGGCAGGCCGGCGGAGGCCGCGCCCATCAATTGCGCGGGCACCGTTTTGTCACACCCCCCGATCATCACGATGGCGTCCATGGGTTGCGCGCGGATCATTTCTTCCGTGTCCATGGACATGAGGTTGCGCAGATACATGCTGGTGGGCTGGGCAAAACTCTCGCCAATCGAGATGGTGGGAAAGTCCATCGGCAGACCGCCCGCGAGCATGATGCCGCGTTTGACCGCTTCGATGAGTTGCGGCATGTTGCCGTGGCAAGGGTTGTAGCTGCTGCCCGTATTGGCAATGCCAATCACCGGACGGTCCAAGGCGCTGTCTGTGTAGCCCGCGCCCTTGATGAAGGCTTTACGCAAGAACAGCGAAAAGCCCGCATCGCCGTAGTGGGTCAGGCCGCTTCGAAAGCCCGCAAGATCGGCGGGGGGGGGTGTCTTTTTTTGCGACATGGGGGCTCACATCAGGTGGATGAAAAAAAGGGTAGATTCAGCGCATGCGATCGCACACGCCATCATGGCAGTCTGCAAAAGCAAATCAACTGAATCAAGGATAGCCGATGACTGCCACCACCCCAGCGCCCGACGCAAAGACCCCAGACATCCAAACCGATGTCCTGATCGTCGGTGGCGGGCCCTGCGGACTGATGTTGGCCATTGAGTTGGGACGCCGGGGGATTGCGTGCCTGTTGGTGGATGGGAAACCCGGAACCGCCTTCAATCCTCAAGCCAATGCGACACAGGCCCGGACCATGGAGCACTTTCGCAGACTGGGGTTTGCGCATGAGGTGCGCGCCATGGGGCTGCCGCCAGACCATCCCACAGACATTGCGTACTTGACGCGTTTTGCCGGCCATGAACTGGCCCGCATCAGCCTGCCCACGGCGGCCGAGGCGGTGCAAAAAGTCAAGACGATGTCGGGCTCTTGGAGCGCCGCCGAGTTGCCTCACCGTGTTTCGCAAAAATATGTCGAGCAGGTGCTGCTCCGCCATGCCCGGGCCTGTGCCGGGAACGATCTTCGCTATGGTTGGACGCTGCAAGGTTTTGAGGATCTGGGCGAGGGCATCAAGGCCACCGTGGGTCCCACGGCGGGCGGGCCATCGCACACCGTTCATGCCCAATTTTTGGTGGGCGCGGACGGTGCACGCAGCTTTGTTCGGCGCGAAGTGGGCATCGAATGGGGCGGGGAAAGCGGTACCCAACGCGAGTTCATGGGGGGCAAGATGTTCGCGGTGTACCTGCGTGCGCCGCAGTTTCAGTCGGTGCTGCACCACGCGAAGGCTTGGATGTATGTGGCTGTCAACGCGCAGCGGCGCGCCTTGCTGGCCTCGGTGGACGGCGTGTCCGAGTTCGCCTTTCATGCCGCTTTGAAGCCAGGAGAAGATGCAGATACTTGGACCGAAAGTGATGCGCGGCAGGTGTTTGCGCAAGCGCTGGGGGCCGAGATTCCCATCGAAATTTTGTCGATGGGCACCTGGCTGGCTGGCCATGCGTTGGTGGCGCAAAAGTTCCAGCGCGGACGCGTGTTCATTGCCGGTGACGCGGCCCATTTGTTCACACCCACGGGGGGACTGGGCTACAACACGGCCGTGGAAGATGCCATCAATCTGGCCTGGAAGCTGGCCAGTGTGATCAAGGGCCAAGCGCCCTTGACCTTGCTGGAGACCTATGAAACTGAACGCCAGGCTTTGGCTTTGCGCAACACAGGTTACGCCCGGCACTTTGCCGACTCCATTGGCTTGTTCGTCGCCACGCCTGAATTGGAAGCCGACTCCGCCCAAGGTGAAATCGAGCGCAACACCGCATCCGAATACCTGAACCGTCATGCCCGCTTGGAGTTCAATATTCCGGGCGTGACGTTTGGGGGGCGTTACCGCGACTCCTCCATCATCTTGCATGATGGTGCACCGTTGCCGCCCGATGAGCCCAACACCTATGTGCCCAGCGCCAGTCCAGGCGGACGTCCGCCTCACGCGTGGTTGGAGGACGGCCGCTCTCTGTTCGACCTGTTTCATGCTGAATGGACCTTGTTGGCATTGGGGCCCCAGCCACCGTCTACCGCCAAAATGACGGCTGCAGCCCAGGCCATGGGCATCGACTTGCGCGCGGTGCTGTTGCCCCAGGCCTCGCTGCTGGAACTGTATGAAGCCCCCCTGGTTTTGATTCGACCTGATCAGATCGTGGCGTGGCGAGGCCACACGGACACTGGGGCCGCCAGCATCCTGTCTCAGCTCATGGGGTATGGACCTGCGGCGAAATGAAAAAGCCGTCCTGCTGCGCTTTCGGGTCGCTGGCAAGTCAAGGGGTCGTGATGTGCATGTTTACCCTTGCGGGTAAACCTTGTCCTGCAAGCCCTTGCTCCTTCCGTAGAATCTGCTGCACTGCAACAAGTCGATTTGAATCGACGGTCTGTCCTTCTCAAGGAATTACAAGTGCCCGCTAAATCGACTTCTCCCAAACCAACAACCAGTGCAGCGGCTCGGCGCGTCATCAAAAAGTACCCGAATCGCCGTTTGTATGACACCACCACGTCGACCTACATCACCTTGAGTGAAATTAAAAGCCTGGTGATGGACAGCCTGGACTTTGTCGTGACCGATGCGAAAACCGGTGAAGACCTGACGCGCCCGATGTTGCTGCAAATTATTTTGGAAGAAGAGGCTGCTGGCGCGCCGATGTTCAGCGAGGCCGTGTTGGGTAACATCATTCGCTTTTATGGCCATGCCATGCAGGGCTTCATGGGCAAGTATCTGGAGAGCAATGTGCAGTCTTTCATGGACATGCAGTCGCAATTGGGGGACAGCCAAAAAGGCGTCAGCCCAGAAATTTGGACGCAGTTCATGAAAGTCCAGCCGCCGATGATGCAAAACGTGTTGGGCACCTATGTGCAGCAGTCGCAAAGTATGTTGGGTCAAATGCAAGAGCAGGTGCAAAAGCAAACCGAGCAAATGCTGGGTGCTTTAGGCATCAAAAAATAGAGCGGCTTCAAAAGCTTGGATTTGCGGGGACAATGGGGGCATGAGCGAAACCTTGATATCGACGATCTCCGCCCAAGCCGGGCCTGCACCCCGCATTGGGTTTGTCAGCCTGGGCTGCCCCAAGGCCTTGACCGATTCGGAACTGATCCTGACCCAGCTGAGCGCTGAGGGTTACCAAACCTCCAAGACCTTTGATGGTGCCGATTTGGTCATCGTCAACACCTGTGGCTTCATTGACGATGCGGTCAAAGAAAGCCTGGACACCATTGCCGAAGCCTTGAGTGCCAACGGTAAAGTGATTGTGACCGGTTGCCTGGGGGCCAAAACGGGCGAGGGCGGTGGCAATATGGTGCGGGAAATTCACCCCAGCGTCTTGGCCGTGACCGGCCCCCATGCCACGCAAGAGGTGATGGACGCTGTGCATGCCTACCTGCCCAAACCGCATGATCCGTTTTTGGACCTGGTGCCTAATTCGTTTGGCTCGGCCGGTTTGAAATTGACGCCGCGCCACTACGCCTACCTGAAGATCAGCGAAGGCTGTAACCATCGCTGTACGTTTTGCATCATCCCGTCGATGCGCGGCGATTTGGTGTCACGCCCCATAGGTGACGTCCTGAAAGAGGCCAAGGCCTTGTTTGAGGGCGGTGTGAAAGAGCTGCTGGTGATCAGCCAAGACACTTCGGCTTACGGCGTTGATGTCAAGTACCGCACCGGTTTTTGGGATGGCAAGCCCATCAAAACCCGGATGCTGGAGCTGGTGCAAACCTTGGGTGACATGGCGCAGGCCTATGGCGCTTGGGTGCGCTTGCATTACGTCTACCCCTATCCGAGCGTGGACGAAGTGATCCCCTTGATGGCCAGTGGCTTGATCTTGCCCTACTTGGATGTGCCGTTTCAGCACAGCCACCCCGATGTGCTGCGGCGCATGAAGCGCCCGGCCAGTGGCGAGAAAAATTTAGAGCGCATCCAGCGCTGGCGCGAGATGTGCCCTCAGTTGGTGATTCGCAGCACCTTCATTGCCGGTTTCCCGGGTGAGACCGAAGAAGAGTTTGAGCACCTGCTGAACTTTTTGCGGGAAGCGCAAATTGACCGTGCCGGCTGCTTTGCCTACAGCCCGGTGCAAGGGGCTGCTGCCAATGACCTGCCGGGCATGTTGCCCGAGGCCCTGCGCGAAGAACGCCGATCACGTTTCATGGCCGTGGCGGAAGAGGTTTCTGTGGCGCGCTTGAGTGGCCGCTTAGGCGCCACGATGCAGGTCTTGGTGGACTCTGCGCCGGCCATGGGCCGCAAGGGAGGCGTGGGCCGCAGCTATGCCGATGCGCCTGAGATCGATGGTGTGGTGCATTTACTACCGCCTGAGAAAATGAGCAAAACCTTGAAGGTTGGCGAGTTCACCTCAGCCCGCATTGTGGATGTGCGTGGCCATGATTTGGTCGGAGTGCCCGTTTGAGCTGTGAAGCAGGCGAAAAAAAACCGCACAGGGTGCGGTTTGATTTGTTTTTCAATGACATCGAAACGTCATTCAAGCTCATACAAAAATGTTTAAACTTGGTGCCCAAGACTGGACTCGAACCAGCACGATGTTACTCGCTAGTACCTGAAACTAGTGCGTCTACCAATTCCGCCACCTGGGCATCTCAGGAAAGATAGGATTATATATCAAAAAAATGACTACCCCCAGTCCTGCGCTGGAAGAAATTGAAGGCAGCGTACAAGGTCACCGTGATGGACACGGCTTTGTCTCACGTGACGATGGTTTGGGTGATATTTACTTGCCACCCAACGAAATGCGCGCTGTATTGCACAAGGATCGCGTCAAGGTGCGCATCGTTCGGCAAGACCGCAAAGGCCGCCCAGAAGGCCGTGTGGTGGAAATTGTCGAGCGCCCACCGCACCCGATCATTGGCCGTTTGCTGCACGAGAGTGGTATCTGGATCGTTGCGCCTGAAGACAAACGCTATGGGCAGGATGTCCTGATCCCCAAAGTCGGCATTGGCGCCGGCAAGCCTGGCCAAGTGGTGGTGGTCGAGTTGACCGAACCGCCGGCCTTGTTTGGCCAACCGGTGGGGCGTGTCAAAGAGGTCTTGGGTGAGATCGATGACCCTGGCATGGAGATTGAAATTGCGGTGCGCAAGTACAGCGTACCCCATGAATTCTCAGACGCTTGCATCGGCTTGGCCCGCACCCTGCCAGACAAAGTGCGCGCCCAAGATAAATTGCATCGCATTGATTTGACGGATGTTCCCCTGGTCACCATCGATGGCGAAGATGCGCGCGATTTTGACGATGCGGTGTATTGTGAGCCCGCCAAAGTCGGGCGCGGCAAAGGCTGGCGCTTGTTGGTGGCCATTGCCGATGTCAGCCACTATGTGGACACAGGCAGCGCCATCGATGTCGATGCCTACGAGCGCGCCACCAGCGTGTATTTCCCGCGCCGCGTGATTCCGATGCTGCCGGAAAAACTCTCCAACGGACTGTGCTCGCTCAATCCGGATGTGGAGCGTTTGTGCATGGTCTGTGACATGCTGGTCTCCGCCAAGGGCGATGTCCATGCCTACCAGTTCTACCCAGCGGTCATGTTCAGCCACGCCCGCTTTACTTACAACGAGGTGGCGGCCATTTTGGGCAACACGCGTGGTCCTGAGGCGCTCAAGCGCAAGGCGCGTGTGAATGATTTACTGAACCTGCAAGACGTCTACAAAGCCTTGTTGGCCTCGCGCGCCGTGCGGGGTGCGGTGGATTTTGAAACCACCGAAACCCAAATCGTCTGCGATGAAAGTGGACAGATTGAAAAGATCGTGCCCCGCGTGCGCAACGAAGCGCACCGCGTGATTGAAGAAGCCATGCTGGCGGCCAACGTCTGCAGCGCCGACTTCATTCAGCAGGGCAAGCATCCAGGCCTGTTCCGGGTTCATGAGGGGCCCACGCCTGAGAAAAAAGACATTTTGCGCAATTACCTCAAAGCCCTGGGCTTGGGTTTTGGCTTGAGCGACGACCCCAAGCCGGGCGAGTTTCAACACATCGCCCAAGCGACCAAAGAGCGCCCGGATGCGCAGCAGATTCACACCATGTTGCTGCGCTCTATGCAGCAGGCGATTTACACCCCCATCAACAGCGGTCACTTTGGTTTGGCGTATGAGGCGTATACCCATTTCACCAGTCCGATTCGCCGCTACCCTGATTTGTTGGTGCACCGGGTCATCAAAGCGATTTTGTCGCGGCAAAAATACCAATTGCCCAGTTTGCCTTTGCCGGGTGAAGCGCATGCCAAATTGGCCAAGCGCTTGCAAAAGAACAAGGCCGGTGCACAGGTGGAGTCAGATGCCCCGCGCGTGAAAATGTCGTATGCCGAGCAGCAGGCTTGGGAAGCGGCCGGTTTGCATTGCAGTGCCAACGAACGGCGCGCCGACGAAGCCAGTCGCGATGTGGAAGCTTGGCTCAAGTGCAAATACATGCGCGAGCATCTGGGCGAAGAATACAGCGGCGTGGTCACTTCGGCCACCAGTTTCGGTATCTTTGTGACGCTGGACGCCATGTATGTTGAAGGCTTGGTGCACATCACCGAGTTGGGCGGCGAGTACTTCCGCTTTGATGAGGCGCGCCAAGAGTTGCGCGG
>CAIWWN010000258.1 GCA_903916355.1 uncultured Burkholderiales bacterium
TGAAAAGTCAACGGAAATCCCAAACTACAAGCTATCTAACGAACAGGTCAGGGCAGCACGGAACATCTTGATGCATCACGACCAGGTGCAAATGATTCAGGGCGACGCAGGCACGGGGAAAACGGCAGCGCTTGAATTCGTTAAATATGCCGCCGACCGTTCCGATTGGAATGTGGTCGGGATGGCGTCAAGCGCAAGCGCATCGCAGGAGTTGGAAGGGGGAAGTGGCATTTCAAGTATGACGATTGCCGCATACGTGAATCACATCAACCAGCGCAAAGATGCCTTAACGAAAGACATACAGACGATGCGAGCAGCCATTGGTGATAAATCACAGTGGCGCGGCGTTGACAAAATCAGCATGGCCTCGGTCCACGCCAAGTCGGCAGATCTTGCGGTGGACTTTGGAAAACACACTTACCTGGTGGATCGTTCAACGGGCGATGTGATGAAGATGACTGGGGGCCTTAGAGGTGCGGTCGCTGACTTTGCCGCAAAAATGGCTGGCAAGTTGGATTCAGGCCATGAGCCCGTGACGTTGGCAGATCGATTCAGGAAAGGTCTGGCCAACAGCCTAGAAGGGGGCGCTGCAAAAATTGCGCACGCCGAGAAAGTTGGCGCTGTGCAGGCCGAAGCTGTCTTGATGGGGATTTACAAAAACAATCGCAAGGGCGGCAAGCCAGATCATGACATTCAGGTGCTGGCCAGGCTTCGCGGCGCTGAGGCCAGGCTGAGCAACATCGAAAGAACTGGGAGTGAGGACGGCAAAAGAACCCTGTTCATCATTGACGAGATCGGTCAAACCAGTTTGAAGGATCTGCTGATGGTCCTCAAAACAGCGATGAAGGATGGGCAAAACAGACTGCTGGTCCAGGGCGACTCCAAGCAATTGGCCAGCGTGGGGGCAGGGGACACCATCAAGATCATGACCGATGCGGGTGTGCACGTCTCAAAGCTCAAAGAGGCCAGGCGGTTTGTGAATGCTGAGCTGGACCAAAAGCTGGCCGTGGTGCGGGCCAACGAGGGCAACATTGTTGGCGCACTGAGGGCGCTTGATGGGCGCGCCGTGTTGCTTTCAAGCGAGAAGACAAATGAACACGCTTCAAAAGAGAACAGTTCAAAGGAAGAGGCCAAGCGTGAGTTTGCGGCCGCAGTGGCCAAGGTTTATTTGGAAACCGTGCAGACGTTGAGGCGAGACGGCTCTGGTGCGAAAAACACTGTCAACCCGAGCGTGGGCGTCACCACGTTTACAAACTCTGACCGATTGATGATCAATGGTGCTGTGCACGATCTGCTGCAAAGCACGGGGGAGATCGGGGGCACCAATTTTGAAAAGTCGCACCTGGATATTCCTCGCATCACCGATGTTGAGAAAAGAAACGTCAGGGACTTGGCCGAGAACAAAGTGGACCGCCTGGTCATGCACAAGTCAATTGTAGAGCTGGGAATTACCGCAGGCTCTGTTCTGAGGGTGTCATCGCTTAAGACTGAGGCCAACCGGATTGAGGTGATCAATGAGCAAGGTGCAAAGGTTCAGATCAA
>CAIWWN010000259.1 GCA_903916355.1 uncultured Burkholderiales bacterium
ACCACCATCAACAACACCGAAACTTTTGCGGCCGTTCCTTGGATCATCCGCAACGGCGGTCAAGCCTATTTGGAATGCGGCAAGCCGAACAACGGCGGCACCAAGATCTTTTCGATCAGCGGTGACGTCGAGCGTCCTGGCAACTACGAAATCCCCATGGGTACGCCCTTTGCCAAGCTCTTGGAGTTGGCCGGTGGTGTGCGCGCAGGTCGTCAACTCAAGGCTGTCATCCCTGGCGGCTCTTCAGCCCCCGTGCTGACCGCCGGCATCATGATGGACATCACCATGGATTACGACTCGATCGCCAAAGCCGGCTCGATGTTGGGTTCAGGCGCGGTGATCGTCATGGACGATAGCCGTTGCATGGTCAAGGCGCTGCAGCGTTTGTCTTACTTCTACTCGCATGAGTCTTGCGGTCAGTGCACGCCTTGCCGCGAAGGGACGGGCTGGTTGTGGCGCATGGTCGACCGAATTGAAAATGGCCATGGCCGTGCCAGTGATTTGGACATGCTCGACAGCGTGGCGGGCAACATCATGGGCCGCACCATTTGCGCTTTGGGCGATGCAGCGGCCATGCCGGTGCGCGGCATGCTCAAGCATTTCCGTCATGAATTTGAATACCACGTGGAGCACAAGACCTGCATGGTCGGTGCCTACGTTTGATGGGTGCCTCACATGGTTGAAATTGAACTGGACGGTCAAAAGGTCGAAGTTGTCGAAGGCAGCATGGTCATGCATGCGGCTGAAAAAGCCGGCACCTACATTCCTCACTTTTGCTATCACAAGAAATTGAGCATTGCGGCCAACTGCCGCATGTGCTTGGTGGACATTGAAAAAGCGCCCAAACCCATGCCCGCCTGTGCCACACCCGTGACGCAAGGCATGATTGTGCGCACCAAGACCGACAAGGCCATTCAGGCGCAAAAGTCGGTGATGGAATTTTTGCTGATCAACCACCCGCTGGACTGCCCCATCTGCGATCAGGGCGGCGAATGCCAGTTGCAAGATTTGGCCGTGGGTTACGGTGGTTCTTCTTCGCGTTACGAAGAAGAAAAGCGCGTGGTCGCTGTGAAGGATGTGGGCCCTCTCATCAGCATGCAAGAGATGAGCCGCTGCATTCACTGCACCCGTTGCGTGCGCTTTGGCCAAGAAGTGGCCGGCGTGATGGAGTTGGGCATGTCGCACCGCGGTGAACACGCTGAGATTGAAACCTTTGTCGGTCAGTCGGTGGATTCCGAATTGTCCGGCAACATGATCGACATTTGCCCCGTGGGCGCATTGACCAGCAAGCCTTTCCGTTACAGCGCCCGCACCTGGGAGCTGTCACGCCGCAAGTCGATTGCCTCGCACGATTCGTCGGGTGCCAATTTGGTGGTGCAGGTGAAAAACAACCACGTGATGCGCGTGGTGCCCCTCGAGAACGAAGAAGTCAACGAGTGTTGGATTGCCGACCGCGAGCGTTTCTCTTACGAAGCCTTGAACGGCGCCGAACGCTTGACCGCCCCCATGCTCAAGCAGGGCGGTGAGTGGAAGCAAGTCGACTGGCAAACCGCTTTGGAATACGTGGCCAATGGTCTGAAGAGCATCGGCAACGACCACGGTGCCAGCAGCATTGGTGCCTTGGTCAGCCCGCACAGCACGGTGGAGGAGCTGTACTTGACCGGTCAAGTTTTGCGCGGTTTGGGTTCAGACAACATCGATTACCGTTTGCGCAATGCCGAGTTCACACCGGCGCAAGGTGTGCGTTACCTGGGCACTTCGGTGGCCTCGTTGTCGCAACTTCAGCGCGTGTTGGTGGTCGGCAGCAATTTGCGCAAAGACCATCCGTTGTTTGCACAGCGCATTCGCCAGGCTGTGCGCCTGGGCGCGCAGGTCAATGCGATCACATCGTCGGCTTTGCTGGCCGACGACCTAGCCTGGGCCATGCCTGTGGCCAACACCTGTATCGACACCGCGTCGACTTGGGCGCAGCACCTGGCCGACATCGCTTCGGTGATCGCTGCTGAAAAAGGCGTGCCAGCCCCTGTGGCCGGGCAAGCCACAGCGAACGCAACGGCGATGGCCAAGTCACTGTTGGGTGGCGAGCGCAAAGCGGTGCTGCTGGGCAATGCCGCAGCGCACCACGCTAATGCTTCAACCCTGTTGTCTTTGGCCAACTGGATTGCCGAGCACACCGGTGCCAGCGTCGGTTACCTGACCGAAGCGGCCAATACCGTGGGCGCGCAGTGGATGAAGGCGCAGCCGCAAACCGGTGGCGCGCACGCAGGCCAGATGCTGGCCGGCGGTCTCAAAGCCGTTGTGCTGCTGAACACCGAACCCGAGTTCGACAGCGCCGCTGGCGCACAGGCTGCAAAGACCTTGGCGCAAGCCGAGATGGTCATCACGCTGAGCCCGTTCAAAGCGAATATGGCTTTCTCGGATGTCTTGCTGCCGATTGCCCCGTTCACTGAAACCTCAGGCAGTTTTGTCAACGCCGAAGGGCGCTTGCAAAGCTTCCATGCCGTGGTCAAGCCTTTGGGCGAGACCCGTCCGGCCTGGAAGGTGATGCGTGTCTTGGCCAATTTACTGGGTTTGCCCGGCTTTGACTTTGAAACCTCGCAAGACGTGTTGGCCAAAGCCACAGCGACCGCGCCGGTGTTGAGCAATGCGACCAGCGCCACTTTGCGCATGGCCGGTGAAGTCGCGGATCCGGTGGTCGCGTCGATTTACCAGTTGGACGGTGTGGTGCGCCGCGCCCCCTCACTGCAGTTGACGGCTGACGCCCGCACGGCACAGGAGGTGGCAGCATGATTGATGCCCTGTACAACGGTGGCTTGAACTTGGTCGCCGCCAGCTGGTGGGCCACCTTGGTGTGGCCCGTGCTGTGGATTTTGCTCAAGATCGTCGCCGTGTTGGCGCCGCTGATGGGCGCTGTGGCTTACTTGACGCTGTGGGAGCGCAAGCTCTTGGGCTTCATTCAAGTGCGCCACGGCCCGAACCGTGTGGGCCCCATGGGCTTGCTGCAACCGATCGCCGATGCGGTCAAGTTGTTGACCAAAGAACTGATCAACCCCAGCGCAGCCAGCTTGGGCTTGTTCCGCTTGGGCCCGATCATGGCCATCATGCCGGCCTTGGCCGCCTGGGTGGCGATTCCATTTGGCCCTGAAGTCGCGCTGACCAATATCAACACCGGCTTGATGCTGGTGATGGCGATCACCTCGATCGAAGTCTATGGCGTCATCATTGCCGGTTGGGCCTCCAACTCCAAATACGCTTTCTTGGGCGCTTTGCGCGCCTCGGCGCAAATGGTCAGTTACGAGATTGCCATGGGCTTTTGCTTCTTGGTGGTGTTGATGGTCTCTGGCAGCATGAACCTGACCGACATCGTGTTGGGTCAGGGCAAGGGCGTGGCCGCACAGATGGGTTTGAATTTCCTGTCTTGGAACTGGTTGCCTCTGTTCCCGATTTTCATGGTGTATTTGATCTCTGGTGTGGCCGAAACCAACCGTCATCCGTTTGACGTGGTCGAAGGCGAAGCCGAAATCGTCGCCGGTCACATGGTCGAGTACTCGGGCATGGGTTTTGCCATCTTCTTCTTGGCCGAATACGCCAGCATGTGGTTGGTCTCCATCTTGGCGGTGATCATGTTCTTGGGGGGCTGGATGTCACCCATCGACCATGGCCTGTTCAACATGATTCCCGGCTGGATTTGGTTGGGCCTCAAAACTTTCTTGGTCGTGTCCATGTTCATCTGGATTCGCGCCACCTTCCCCCGATTCCGTTATGACCAAATCATGCGCTTGGGTTGGAAAATTTTCATACCAGTCACTTTGGTGTGGCTGCTGATTGTGGGCGCGTGGTTGAACTCGCCTTGGAACATCTGGAACTGAGCGGCCTAAACCATGACCACAATGACTGCTTCCTCTTTCTCATTCAAGGATTTCTTCAAGAGCTTCATGCTCGTGGAGTTGTTCAAAGGCATGGCCCTGACTGGCCGCTACGCCTTCCGGCGCAAAGTGACGATCCAATTCCCTGAGGAAAAAACACCGTTGTCGCCCCGTTTCCGCGGCCTGCACGCGCTGCGCCGTTATGACAACGGTGAAGAACGTTGCATTGCCTGCAAACTGTGCGAGGCCGTGTGTCCTGCCATGGCCATCACCATCGAAGCCGGTGTGCGCGACGATGGTTCGCGCCGTACGACGCGATACGACATTGATTTGACCAAGTGCATCTTCTGTGGTTTTTGCGAAGAAAGCTGCCCAGTCGACTCGATCGTGGAAACCCACATCTTCGAATACCACGGCGAAAAGCGCGGCGATTTGTACTTCACCAAAGACATGCTGCTGGCAGTGGGTGACCGTTACGAAAAAGACATCGCAGCGGCCAAGTCTGCCGATGCGAAGTACCGCTGAAAGAATTGCATCATGGACGTCCAAACCGGTTTTTTCTATCTCTTTTCGGTGGTGCTGTTGTTTGCAGCCTTCCGTGTGGTGACTGCGCGCAACCCCGTGCACGCGGTGCTGTACCTCATGCTGGCATTTTCGCAAGCTTCGGGTGTGTGGTTCCTGCTGCAAGCTGAGTTCTTGGCCATCACTTTGGTGCTGGTCTATTTGGGCGCCGTGATGGTGTTGTTCTTGTTTGTGGTGATGATGTTGGATATCAACATGGACACCCTGCGCGAAGGTTTTTGGAAGCACTTCCCCTTGGCGGCTGCTTTGGGCGCTTTGATCGCCCTCGAAATGGCGGCCGTTTTGATGGGCGGCTTTCGCGTCACGGAGGCCCCCGCCGTGTTGGGCCAGGTGACCGCGCCCGTGTCGAATGCCAAAGCCCTCGGTATCTTGCTGTACACCGATTATTTGATGCCGATCCAGATCGGCGCGGTGATCTTGCTGGTGGCCATGATCGCCGCCATTGCCTTGACATTGCGTGAGCGCAAAGACAGCAAAGCGATCAACCCCTCGATCCAGGTGCGCGTGCGCGCTGCAGATCGCTTGTCGATCATCAAAGTCGGCGTGACCCAAGCCGGCGCAGCCCCTCAACCCTTAGCCGCTGCAGCCCCAGACGCTGCACCGCAGGAGAACAAGTGATGACTTTGACGCTTGGCCACTACCTTTCCTTGGGCGCGATGCTGTTTGCCCTGTCGGTGATCGGTATCTTTTTGAACCGTAAAAACCTGATCGTTTTGTTGATGGCCATCGAGCTGATGCTGCTGGCGGTCAATATGAACTTTGTCGCCTTCTCCCATTTCTTGGGTGATATGCGCGGCCAGGTGTTCGTGTTCTTCATTCTCACCGTGGCGGCGGCTGAATCCGCCATCGGTCTGGCCATCCTCGTTTTGCTCTTCCGTAACAAGAACAGCATCAATGTGGATGAACTCAATTCGCTCAAGGGTTAAAACGTTAATGAAGCCCCCACGTTCATCACTTTGTGTATTCACTGCCCCCCGAGGGGGCGTTGCTCTCCCTTGGGACGGCCCGGCGGGAGATCGGTCATGAGTCAAGCCCTCAACGTAGGCACACTGCTGGCCGTGCCTTTGGCCCCCTTGTTGGGCTCGGTGCTGGCGGGTGTTTTTGGCACTCAGTTCGGTGGCAACTGGATCGGTCGTCGCCTGTCCCACACGCTGACGATTTTGGGTGTGTTGATCGCCTTTGTTTTGTCGGCCATGACGCTCAAGAGCGTGGCGCTGGACGGCGCGCGTTTGAACGAAACCCTCTACACCTGGATGGTGGTGGGTGACTTGAAAATGGAAGTCGGCTTCATGATCGATGGCCTCACGGCCATGATGATGTGCGTGGTGACCTTTGTCTCGCTGATGGTGCACATCTACACGATCGGCTACATGGATGAAGACGAAGGCTACAACCGCTTCTTCGCCTATATCTCGCTGTTCACCTTCTCCATGCTGATGTTGGTGATGAGCAACAACATGCTGCAACTCTTCTTCGGCTGGGAAGCCGTGGGCCTGGTGTCTTACTTGTTGATCGGTTTTTGGTTCAATAAACCGACGGCTATTTTTGCCAACATGAAGGCCTTCTTGGTCAACCGTGTGGGTGACTTCGGCTTTATCTTGGGCATTGGCTTGATCGCCGCTTTTGCCGGCACCTTGAACTACACCGAGGCTTTTGCCAAGGCGGGTGAGTTGAGTGCCTTGACCTTGCCCGGTACGTCATGGATGTTGGTCACGGTCATCTGCATTTGCTTGTTCATCGGTGCGATGGGCAAGTCGGCGCAGTTCCCATTGCACGTGTGGTTGCCCGATTCGATGGAAGGCCCCACACCGATCTCCGCCTTGATCCACGCAGCGACCATGGTCACAGCCGGTATTTTCATGGTGGCACGCATGTCGCCGCTGTTTGAGTTGTCAGAGACCGCCTTGAACTTCATCATGGTGATCGGCGCCATCACGGCCTTGTTCATGGGCTTTTTGGGCATCATTCAAAACGACATCAAACGTGTGGTGGCTTATTCCACGCTGTCACAGTTGGGTTATATGACCGTGGCCTTGGGCGCATCGGCCTACTCGGTGGCGGTGTTCCACTTGATGACCCACGCGTTCTTCAAAGCCCTGCTCTTTTTGGGCGCGGGCTCGGTCATCATGGGCATGCACCACAACCAAGACATCCGCTGGATGGGCGGCGTGCGCAAATACATGCCGATCACCTGGATCACTTCGCTGTTGGGTTCTTTGGCCCTGATCGGTACGCCGTTCTTTGCGGGTTTCTACTCCAAAGACAGCATCATTGAAGCGGTGGCTGAAAGCCATTTGCCAGCCGCTGGGTTCGCCCATTTTGCGGTGCTGGCGGGCGTGTTTGTCACGGCCTTCTATTCGTTTCGCATGTATTTCTTGGTCTTCCATGGCAAAGAGCGTTACGACCAAAACCCGGATGCCCATCACGCCGACCCCCATGACGCACACCATGATGACCACGGTCATGCCGAACACCATGCGCCGCACGAGTCGCCTTGGGTGGTGACGGTGCCGTTGGTGCTGTTGGCCATCCCTTCGGTGGTAATTGGTTTCATGACCATCACGCCCATGCTCTTCGGTGACTTTTTCAAAGACGCGATTTTTGTGAATGCCGAAAAGCATCCCGTGATGGAAGAGTTGGCCCATGCGTTCCACGGCCCCGTGGCCATGGCGGTGCACGCCTTGAGCTCGGCCCCTTTCTGGCTGGCCTTGGCCGGTGTGGTGCTGTCTTGGTATATGTACATGATCAACCCCGCCTTGCCTGCGGCCTTGGCGCGCATCTTCAAGCCGCTGGTGGTGATCTTGGAAAACAAATATTACCTCGACTGGTTCAATGAAAACGTGTTGGCCCGTGGTGCCCGCGCTTTGGGTACTGGCCTTTGGAAAGTGGGCGACCGTGCCTTGATTGACGGCTTGTTGGTCAATGGCTCTTGGAAATTGGTGGGTTGGGTTTCTGGTCAGGTGCGCAAGTTCCAATCCGGTTATCTGTACCACTACGCCTTGGTCATGATCTTGGGTGTTTTTGTGCTGATGACGTACTTCGTCTGGCTCAACAAGTAAGGAAGAATAAAAATGGGATTGTTGAGCCTTGCCATCTGGACGCCCATCGCGTTTGGTGTTGTGTTGTTGGCCTTTGGTCGTGATGACCAAGCCCGCGCGGTGCGCTGGATTGCCTTGATCGGTGCTTTGATCAGTTTCTTGATCACGCTGCCTTTGTACAGCGGTTTTCAGCTCGGCACGTCTGCCATGCAGTTTGTTGAGAAAGCACCTTGGATCGATCGCTTCAATGTGAACTACCACCTGGGCTTGGACGGCATTTCGTTTTGGCTGGTGTTGTTGACCGCGTTCATCAACGTGATCGTGGTGATTGCCGGTTGGGAAGTCATTACCCGCAAAGTCAACCAGTACATGGCCGCTTTCCTGATCCTGTCGGGTTTGATGATTGGTGTGTTCTGTGCGCTGGACGGTTTGCTGTTCTACGTCTTCTTTGAAGCCACCTTGATCCCGATGTACCTGATCATTGGTATTTGGGGCGGACCGAACAAAATCTACGCGGCTTTCAAGTTCTTCTTGTACACCTTGCTGGGCTCTTTGCTCACCTTGGTCGCCTTGATCTATTTGTACACCCAATCGGGTGGTAGCTTTGACATCGCTACTTGGCACCATTTGCCTTTGTCGGCCACGGCGCAAAATCTGATCTTCTTTGCTTTCTTTGCCGCTTTCGCGGTCAAAGTCCCCATGTGGCCAGTGCACACTTGGTTGCCTGACGTGCACGTGGAAGCGCCCACAGGGGGCTCTGCCGTGTTGGCGGCCATCATGCTCAAGTTGGGTGCCTACGGTTTCTTGCGTTTCTCCATGCCGATAGCCCCTGACGCGGCGCACGAGTGGGGCGGCTTGATCATTGTGTTGTCCCTGGTGGCCGTGATTTACGTGGGTTTGGTGGCCATGGTCCAGCAAGACATGAAGAAGCTGGTGGCCTACTCCTCGGTGGCACACATGGGTTTTGTAACCCTGGGCTTTTTCATCTTCAATCCGCTGGGCGTGTCGGGTGCGATCGTGCAAATGATTGCCCACGGCTTTGTCTCGGCCGCCATGTTCTTGTCCATTGGCGTCTTGTACGACCGGGTGCACTCGCGTGAAATCGCCAGCTACGGTGGCGTGGTCAACACCATGCCCAAATTCGCCGCTTTTGCCTTGCTGTTTGCCATGGCCAACTGTGGCTTGCCAGGTACAGCCGGTTTTGTCGGCGAGTGGATGGTGATTTTGGGCGCCGTGAAGTACAACTTTGGGGTCGGCGCATTGGCGGCTTCGGCGCTGATTTTTGGCGCGGCTTACACCTTGTGGATGTTCAAGCGCGTGTACCTGGGTGCACCCGCCAACGACCATGTCAAGGCGCTGAAGGATATCAACGCTCGCGAATTCATTATGCTGGCCCTCTTGGCCGCCGCTGTGCTCTATATGGGCTTGTACCCCCGCCCCTTCACGGATGTGATGGACGCTTCGGTGGCCGATTTGCTCAAGCATGTCGCCCTGTCCAAATTGCCTTGAGACCGTCCTTGACGTTCACGCTGATTTCTAAGAATTGAGAGAAAACACATGATTGACGCAACCAGTTGGATGGCGATCTATCCTGAAGTGCTGCTGCTGGTCATGGCCTGCGTGATTGCGCTGGCCGACCTGTTTGTGACTTGCCCGAAACGCACGACCACCTATGTGTTGACCTTGGCGACATTGGGCATCGTTGCCTTGCTGCACGCCATGCAGGCCGATGCTGGCGACACCCTTTATGGCTTTGGCCGTTTGGTGGTCAGCGATCCCATGGGCCACTGGCTCAAGTGCTTCTCCGCCATCGCGGTGATGATCACCTTGGTCTACTCACGCCCTTACGCCGGTGACCGTGACATGCTGCGCGGCGGTGAGATGTTCACCCTGTCCATGTTCGCCCTGCTCGGCATGAGTGTGATGATTTCCGGTCAAAACTTCTTGGTCTTGTATTTGGGTCTGGAATTGCTGACCTTGTCCAGCTACGCCCTGGTCGCTTTGCGCCGTGACAACGCCAACGCCACCGAAGCGGCCATGAAGTACTTTGTGCTCGGCGCCATGGCTTCGGGCTTTTTGCTCTACGGCATCTCCATGATGTATGGCGCAACCGGCAGCTTGGACCTGAGCGCGATTTTCAAAGCGATAGCTTCGGGCCAGATCAAGCAGCAAGTCTTGGTCTTTGGTTTGGTGTTCATCGTGGCCGGTTTGGCCTTCAAGCTCGGTGTGGTGCCTTTTCACATGTGGATTCCTGACGTCTACCAAGGCGCGCCCACTGCGGCCACTTTGATGATTGCCGGCGCCCCCAAATTGGCCGCCTTTGCGTTGGTGATTCGTGTGCTGGTCGAAGGCTTGCTGCCCTTGGCCGTGGACTGGCAACAAATGCTGGCCTTGCTGGCTGTGGCTTCATTGCTGGTGGGTAACTTTGCGGCCATTGCGCAAACCAACCTCAAACGCATGCTGGCCTATTCGACCATTGCGCAAATGGGTTTTGTGTTGATCGGTTTGATCGCTGGCGTGGTGAGCGGTAACGCCGATCACGCTGCCAACGCCTACAGCTCGGCCATGTTCTATGTGATTGGTTACGTGCTGACCACCTTGGCCAGTTTCGGCATCATCATGTTGCTGGCGCGCCAAGGTTTTGAAAGCGAAGACATCACCGACCTGGCCGGTCTGAACCATCGCAGCCCCTTGTACGCTGGCGTGATGGCCATTTGCATGTTCTCCTTGGCGGGCATTCCCCCTTTGGTGGGTTTCTACGCCAAGCTGTCGGTCTTGCAAGCGCTGATTGCATCGGGTCAAGCTTATGCCATTTCACTGGCTGTTTTTGCCGTGATCATGTCGCTGATCGGTGCTTTCTATTACCTTCGCGTGGTCAAAGTCATGTACTTTGACGAGCCGGTCACTGCCACCACCGTCGCTGCGGCGGCCGATGTGCGTGTGGTCTTGTCGCTCAATGGTTTGTTGGTCCTGGTGTTGGGCATTGTGCCCGGTGCCTTGATGACCCTGTGCGCTCGGGCCATTGCCCAAATGTTGGCCAATTGACCCCCCTACTCTCAACTTATGGCGTGATTGCCCTGGCCTTGCTGGCCGCCAACGCGCCCTTCATCAGCCAGCGCTTGGCTGTCCTGGGCCCGCGTCCTGAGCGCAAGTCTTTGGGGCTGCGCCTGATCGAATTGATCGTGGCATATTTCTTGGTCGGGACTGTGGCCTTGGCTCTGGAAAACAACTTGGGTCAGATCGCACCCCAAGGCTGGGAGTTTTACGCGGTGACGGGCACGATGTTCATCACCCTGGCGTTTCCCGGTTTTGTCTATCGCTACCTGCTCAAACACCGCGACTGACGCGGTGTGGTTGCTCAGGCCGTGTTTCCCCAGCTGACTCCTCCTGTCATGACTGTCAAACCCATCGTACCCGTGGTGACTGAAGCTGATCGCCACTTGGTCGAAGTGCGTGAGGCGGGTGAAGAAATCCTGCACGGCCACTTTTTACATGCCTTTCGCGACACGGTGCGCATGCCCGATGACCGCACCGCGAGCCGCGAATATGTGGTGCATCCCGGCGCGGTGATGGTGATCCCTTTGCTCACGCTGGCCGATGGCCGTATGCAGTTGGTGATGGAACGTCAGTACCGTTACCCCGTGGGGCAAGTGATGGTCGAGTTCCCTGCTGGCAAGATCGATCCGGGCGAATCCCCTTGGCTATGCGCTCAGCGTGAGTTGCGCGAAGAAACCGGTTACACCGCCAGCGAATGGGCCAGGGCAGGTGTCACGCATCCGGGGATCAGTTACTCCACCGAAAGCATCGAGATCTGGTTTGCCAGAGGACTCACGGCCGGTCCTCGCGCCTTGGACGCGGGGGAGTTTTTGGACGTGATCACCGTCAGCCCTGAGGACTTGATGCAGTGGTGCATGAACGGTGGGGTGACCGATGCCAAAACCCTGGCTGGTGCGCTGTGGTTGCAAAATACCCATGGCCCCAAGGCTTCCTGGCCCTTGGTTTGGCAAGCGGCGGGAGTCAGCGCATGAAGGTGTTGGATCTGCAATGCGGCCAAGCCCATGGCTTTGAGGGCTGGTTTGGCTCCGAAGAGGACTACCAGTCGCAACGTGCGCGAGGTTTGGTGTCGTGCCCGCTGTGTGGCGATGCACAGATCGTCAAGCTGCCTTCGGCGCCGCGTTTGAATCTAGGGGCGACTGCGCCAGCACCAAGCCCCGCGGCGGCGGAGCCGTCCTCAGGTGGCGCCGCACCGGGCTTGGCGCCGGTCACTCTGCCCGCACAGGCCCATTCCAACGAGCCTGCTCACTTGACCCTGCAGCACATGCAAGCGGCCTTGATGCACGCGGTGCGGCATGTGATGGCCCATACCGAAGACGTGGGAACGCAATTCGCCGACGAAGCGCGCAAGATGCATTACGGGGAGGCCCAGGAGCGAGGCATTCGCGGGCAAGTGACCCGCGAAGAAACCGAAGCCTTGCTCGATGAAGGCATTGAAGTGCTGGCGCTGCCCATGCTCGAAAGCCTCAAAGGCCCTCTGCAATAACAGGCGCCAGGATTCTTTACAGTGGCTTTTTGCCGCGAGGAATCACGGTGGTGGTCTGGGTCGGACGCACGGGTTCACCACCGCTCGGTGGTTTCGGTGCCGAGGTGTCCTTTTTAGGCTTCTTCGACTCTTTGTTCGTTTTTTGTTGACCTTTGGCCATGTCATCACCTTTGCTTGTTGAGGCTAGCAGTGTACGCTGGGCCTTGCGTGTCTGTTCAATTCATTAACTATCTTTTTATCCTGTGGTCACTGCGCTTGTCATTGCTGAATCCGAGGTCGAAGTCACGGCCATTCGTGCGCAAGGTCCTGGGGGGCAGAACGTCAACAAGGTCTCCAGCGCAATTCAATTGCGCTTCGATATTCCCGGCTCGTCTTTGCCTGAGCCGGTCAAAGAGCGATTGTTGGCTTTGCGTGACAGTCGGATCACCCAGGATGGGGTGCTGATCCTGAAGGCGCAACGCTACCGCACCCAAGACATGAACCGCATGGACGCGTTTTCGCGCTTGCATGAACTGGTCAACAGTGTCGCTGTGCCACCTAAAAAGCGCAAACCCACCAAGCCCAGCTATGGCTCGGTGCAAAAGCGTTTGCAAAGCAAAACCAAACGCTCCGACTTGAAAACCAGCCGCGGCAGCAAAGGCATGGACTGAGGTGCCTATGGGGCCAGCCGAACTGCCTGTTCATTGAGCAATGCCCGCCAAGGCCCTGAAAATGAGGCTTGGCAGGCTTGTCCCCGGGGTTATGCACAGGCTCACCCACAATCGGTGGGGGTAAGCTGAAATCGGATGTTCAGCTGGGGCTAGCTGAAAAGCCCATGACGAGATTTCCGGATCCATTCAATGACTTTTGGGATGAGGGCATTCGCTTCGTGCCCGACGATCACTTCGATTCAAGATGGCGACTCTGTTCTCGTACCTCTTTGAAAGCGAAAGTCGTGGGCGTGTCAGCCAGGCTTAAAGCGACAGTTTGAAAATGAGAAAAAAGAGGATGGCATTCCCACAACATGGGAATAAATCCTTGGATATGGGCAATTTACTTCGATAATTTGCCCATGTTGAACCGTGATTCTGTACCTGTTGCGAGCGCTGAAAGAGTGTTGCAAGTGCTGGCCGTGCTGGCGCAGGGAGGGCGGATGCTGAGCGCGCAGGATTTGATGGCGCAGACAGGTTTACCTCGCAGTACCTTGTATCGCCAACTTGCCCACTTAAAGCACTGGGGTTTTGTGGTCGAAAGCGAAGGAGGCTATGCGCCCGGGCCACTCAGTCTGCAACTCGCCCTGGGTTTTGACTTGTCTTCGCATCTGGTTCGACTGGCGCGCCCAGGCCTATTGGCTTTGGCGCGCCAGTCGCACGAAAGCGTGGGCCTGATCGTCGCCTCGAATGACAGTGCTGTCTGCCTGGATATGGTCGAGAGCGAAATGTCGCTACGTTGCTCGTTTGAGAAAGGCCGTAGTGTGCCGCTGCGCGCGGGTGCATCGGCCAAGTGCTTGCTGGCTCATCTTCCAGAGGCACGCCGCCATGCGCTGCTTCTCGCGCGGCACTCCGACACTGAAAAACGACAAATTGACGAAGATGAACTCGCTGCCATCCGCAGGTCCGGTTACGCCATAAGCTCAGGGGAAGTCGATGCCGGCGTCTGGGGGGTCAGCGTTCCTTTGTTTGGCGTCGCACGGCAGGCTGTCGGCGCTATGACACTGATGGCGCCCATCGTACGAGCCCAGGGTCAAGAATCTGCGCTGACTGAGATGGCCGTGGTGGCCGCAGCACGCATTTCACGTGGGCTTTCTTAGCCCTTTTTCTTCACCACTTAAGCATCTATAACCCACTGGAGATCACCATGAACCTTCGCCGTCACGTGATATTGACTGTCTTGTCAGTCTTTGTATTTGGCTCTGAATTTGTACACGCCCAGAGTAACGTCTTGCGTGTGGGCACCGACGCCACCTTCCCACCCATGGAGTTTGTCGACAATGGAAAGCGAACCGGTTTTGACATCGAGCTGACCGAAGCTTTGGCGAAGGCCATGGGCAAACAGGTCGAGTGGGTGGACATTGACTTCAAGGGCCTGATTCCGGGCCTTATCTCCAAACGCTTTGACATGGCGGTGTCGGCAATCTATATCACCGATGAACGCAAGAAGGTGGTTGACTTCTCTGATTCGTATTACGCCGGTGGTCTGGTGGTGATGGTCAAGGACAACAACACGTCCATCAAAAAGTTGGCAGACATCGACGGCAAAAAAGTATCGGTGCAGGTCGGCACGAAATCGGTGAGTTACCTTACCGAGAAGTTTCCCAAGGTGCAACGTGTGGAGGTTGAGAAGAATCAGGAGATGTTCAACTTAGTGGATATCGGCCGTGCCGATGCGGCCGTCACCGGGAAGCCCGCCGCTTACCAGTACGTGCGCACACGCCCAGGCCTGCGGGTATTGGATGATCAATTGACGGTTGAGGAATATGGCATGGCGTTGCGAAAGGATTCCCCTGATCTCACCAATGCATTGAATGCGGCCTTGAGTAAGCTCAAAGCCGATGGAACCTATGCCGCCATTGTCAAGAAGTGGTTTAGCGGCTCCAAGTAAGGTCAAAGAAAAGACTGCCCAATGATGGAACTTGATTTTTCTCCGGTTGGGTCTGGCTGGCCCCAGCTTCTGGAAGGCGCGCTGGTGACGATAGAGATCACCTCTATTTCATTGGTGCTAGGCTGCGCGCTTGGCCTTGTGGTGGGCATCGGCCGCCTGAATCCAGCGCGCCGTCTGGTCTACGGTTTGTGCACGGCTTATGTGGCCGCGATTCGCGGCACGCCGTTGCTGGTGCAGTTGTTCATTCTGTTTTTTGGCCTGCCACAGTTCGGCATCCTGCTGCCGGCCTTTGTTTGCGGAGTATTGGGTCTTGGCGTTTACTCTGGCGCCTATGTGTCCGAGATCGTCAGGGGCGCCATCCAGTCCGTTGACCGAGGCCAGATGGAAGCGGCCCGCTCGATTGGCCTGTCCTCGTCGCAAGCCATGCACAGTGTGATCCTGCCCCAGGCATTAGTGCGCATGATTCCCCCCTTAGGTAACGAGTTCATCGCGCTCATCAAGAACTCGGCGCTGGTGTCCCTGCTGACCATACACGACCTCATGCATGAAGGTCAGAAAATCATCAGCGTGTCCTACCGTTCACTGGAAGTCTACTTGGCCATTGCGGTGTTGTACTTCGTACTGACAGGGCTCACCACACTGGCACTGCGAAAATTGGAGCAACACCTCAAAGCTGGGGGAATGGTGCAATGACAATCACACAACCAGACATTGCCGCCATGATCCGTATTCGAGGCCTGCGCAAATCATTTGGCGAACATGTGGTGCTCAATGGCATCGACTTCGACGTGATGCCATCCCAAGTGGTCGTGATCATTGGCCCCAGCGGCTCGGGAAAGAGCACTTTCTTGCGTTGCTGCAACGGACTCGAGCAAGCTGAAGGCGGCCTAGTGGAGATCTGTGGCCAGACTTTGGTGAATGAGGGGCGTATGCTGCCCGACGCCAAGCTGAACGCCCTGCGTGAGGAGGTCGGCATGGTATTTCAGTCCTTCAACCTGTTCCCCCATTTGTCAGTTCGCGACAACATCACGCTGGGGCCACGCAAACTGCGTGGTCTGAGTCCTGCGCAGGCGCAGACCGAGGCGGATGCACTGCTTCACAAGGTCGGTTTGACCCACAAGGCCGATGCCATGCCGGCCAGCCTTTCTGGTGGACAAAAGCAACGCGTAGCGATAGCCAGAGCGCTGGCCATGAAGCCGCGAGTGATGCTTTTTGACGAGCCAACCTCTGCCCTCGACCCTGAGCTGGTTGGGGAGGTGCTTCAGGTCATGAAGTTGCTGGCCAGCGAGGGCATGACGATGATGGTTGTGACCCATGAGATGGGCTTTGCCAAAGAGGTGGCGGACGTGGTCGTGGTCATGGATGGCGGCGGCATCATCGAATCCGGTTCACCTCAGACCATCTTTACCAAGCCTCAGCAGGCGCGCACACGCGAGTTCCTGCAGGCGGTACTGTCGCGGGCTTGAGTGTCGATGGTGGTGCACAAATTTGAGGTGTCTGGACTTGTGGCTGCGCCGTGGAAAAACGGGGGCGGAACCACGCGAGAGATCGCAGGCTATCCGCTAGGAGCCGGCCTGGACGCCTTTGACTGGCGGATCAGCATTGCACACATCTCAAGAAACGGACCGTTCTCGGCCTTTCCAGGGGTGGACCGGGTGATAACGTTGCTCGATGGCGCAGGGGTGCATCTGCGGACCACCGACGGCGCCCTGGATCACCGACTGAACAGACCACTTGCGCCGTTCAGCTTTGCCGGCGAAGCACCTTTGGTGGGTGAGTTGCTGGATGGTGACTGCCATGACTTTAACGTGATGACGCGGCGTGACCGTTGCCGTGCCCGGGTTGCCGTGCTGCGTGAACGCGCTACATGGACGGGAACTGGTCCGGGGCTCTTGATGGCGGTTCATGGGCCGTGGCGTGCAGTGGCGGGTGACGGCAGTGTGCACACCCTGTTGGCGCAACACGGCCTGTGGTGGGACGAAGCATCGACCGCTTGGCAGCTTGAAAATTTAGAATCTGCCTCTGCCCTTTTGGCTGTACAAATCGACTTTGTCTCCGCATGAACAGTCCTCATTTTTTCGCTGAGCACGCACTTCTGCCAACAGGGTGGGCGCACAACGTGCTGTTGCAGTGGGATACCACCGGTCGCCTGTGTGCTGTGAACCCCAACAGTGTCCCGCCCCCAGGTGTTGGCCGTGCAGCCGGGCTCGTACTGCCTGGAATGCCCAACCTTCACTCTCATGCGTTCCAGCGCGCATTGGGAGGATTGACGGAATTTCGTGGCGAGATGCAGGACAGCTTTTGGAGTTGGCGCACCCTGATGTACCGCTATGCCTCAGCGATCACGCCCGAGCAGTTGGAAGCCCTCGCCACTGGGCTCTACGTCGCGATGTTGGAGGGTGGCTATACCAGCGTCTGCGAATTCCATTACGTGCATCACGACCGCCTCGGACGAGCCTACGCAGACGATGCCATGCTGTCGCAATCTATTCTTCGGGCTGCAGCCAATACCGGAATCGGACTGACGCTGCTACCGGTGCTTTATCAGACCAGTGGATTTGGCGCTATGCCACCCCATGAGGGGCAGCGACGTTTTGTTCGCAATACCGATTCGATGTTGCGCTTGCTCGATAGACTGGGACCCCAATGCCATGCTCAAGGCGCTCGCCTAGGGCTTGCCCCGCACTCGCTTCGGGCTGTACCGCCCGACAGTTTGCGCGAGGTGTTGGCAGGCTTGAATGCCTTGGATGCCAGCGCGCCCATTCACATTCACATCGCCGAACAAACGGACGAGGTGGATGCATGCCTCGCCAAGAACGGTCAGCGACCGGTGGACTGGCTGCTGGATCATGCGCCGGTCGATGCGCGGTGGTGCCTGGTCCATGCCACGCACATGACACCGGCTGAAAGCGCGCGTGCGGCAACCCGCGGTGCCGTTGCCGGCCTTTGCCCAACCACCGAAGCCAATCTGGGTGACGGTATTTTTGATGCATCTGTATGGCGCGGCGCTGGCGGTCGCTGGGGTGTTGGCTCCGACAGCCATGCCTGCGTGAACGCTGCCGAAGAGCTGATGATGCTGGAGTACAGCCAGCGCCTGAAAACCCGGCAACGCAATGTGCTGGCTAATGATCAACAACCCTTTGTCGCTACCGCCATGACCCTTGAGTCTGTACTTGGCGGGGCTCAAGCGAGTGGTCGCCAAGTGGCCGGGCTGGCGGTTGGTCAACAGGCCGACTGGGTCGTCCTGGATGAAACCCACGCCTTGTTGGAAGGCCTACCCTCGCCAGACGCCATGTTGTCAGCACATGTGTTCGCCAGCAACCGCCAGTCCGCCATCGCCGACGTGTGGGTCGCAGGACGGCGGCATGTTCACGCAGGGCGTCATTCTATGCATGCGCAAGCAAACCAAGCCTTCGTGCAAGCGCGTCGTGCGCTGGCGCAGATGCCTGGCTAACCATCTTTGTCACATCTTCCTGAACATGGCTGCAATGACCTACACCACACCGCCTCCTTTTTTGTTTCACGCGGGGACCCAGCCGCTGCTGCTGTCGATTCCGCACATGGGCACACATGTGCCGCTCAGCATTGCCGAGCGACTGACTAACGAAGCCCGACGTGTTCCTGACACCGACTGGCATCTCGATCGGCTCTATGCGTTTGCGCGCGACATGGGTGCTTCGATACTTCAGGCCACGCACTCGCGCTATGTTGTCGACCTCAACCGACCGCCCGACAACGCCAGTCTCTATCCCGGACAAAACACAACCAGCCTTTGCCCGCTGGAGACGTTCGACGGCATGCCGATTTATCAATCTGGCAAGAATCCGGACGACACCGAAGTTGTGCTCCGGCGTGACACCTGGTGGCACCCTTACCACCAGCAATTGCGTGCCGAGCTCGATCGCATCAAAGCCCAACACGGCGTAGCCGTGTTATGGGATGCACATTCGATACGCTCTGTACTTCCGCGGTTCTTTGAAGGCAAGCTACCCGATCTGAACTTGGGCACAGCCAATGGCGCGAGCTGCGCGCCCGAGCTGGCATGTCAATTGCTGGAGATCGCTTGTGCAACCCAGAACCAAACGGCCATACTCAATGGTCGCTATACAGGGGGCTACATTACGCGCCACTATGGGCAACCTGATATGGGAATACATGCAGTACAACTGGAGATGACGCAGTGCAACTACATGCAGGAGCAGTGGCCTTTCGAATACCGGGCCGAAGCGGCAGCCTTCATACAACCACGCCTGCAACTGATGTTGGAGACTGCAATTGCCTTCGCCAAGGCAAATCGTTGAACAGGCCTGTCCCAGTCAAGTCGAGGAGTCGTCAATGGCTTTATAGTTCAGGTTTTGAAGACCAAGGCAAACTCTTATGCGCGTGACCAATAACCCTGAAGACATCGGAACTTGTGGTTGCGGAAGGAGTCCCACTGGCAAATGCATCGGTTGGCATGGGTTGAATGCACAACAACTTCAAGAAGCCAGAAAGAATTGGGATGACGCGAAGGCAGCCCAGGTCTCCTCTGCACTCAAGATCGACAGCACCGATGTGACTGTGCCCACTGGGCAGTAAGTTCAACGGATCATTACTCTTCAATCTAAGGATCGTCACATGGCCAAAGCTTATTGGATCAGCGCTTACCGAGAAATCAAAGACAACGATGCCCTGGCGGCTTACGCCAAATTAGCGGGCCCCTCCTTGGCCGCGGCAGGCGGTACATTTTTGGCGCGCGGTGTGCCTGGTGCCGTCAAAGAAAATGGCGTGCAACTGCGCACCGTGTTGATCGAATTCGCCAGTTTAGAGGCGGCCTTGGCCGCCTACGACAGCCCTGGCTACAAGGAAGCCCTGGCGGCTCTGGGCAGCAATGCGGTGGTGCGCGATATCCGTCTGATTGAAGGTCTGTGAGTGCCCGGCAGTGTGGCCGCGAAGTCGCACATTAGCGCTTTGAACATGAAACTCATCTTGCCCAGCCTGATCGCCGCACTCGCACTGCTGGCGGCTTGCACCCGAAGCGGCGATGCGCTGACTGCGGTCGGTGACGCGACGCCGGCCACGCTCAAGGCCAATGCCCAGTTCGCGCAAGAACTCCAGCTTGACGATCAGCAGGACTTCCAAGACGCCCTGCGCGGCCTCATCGCCAAGCCTTCGGGCAAGATCGTGGCCGCTGACGGCACACTGCTGAAAGATTTTGACGCCTACGGATTTCTCCAAGGAAAGCCCGCCGACACGGTCAATCCCAGCCTGTGGCGCCACGCTCAGCTCAATGCCAACGCCGGCTTGTTCAAGGTGACCGAAGGGGTCTACCAGTTGCGTGGCTTTGACATGGCCAACATGACCCTCATCGAGGGCCGGACCGGCTGGATCGTGGCCGATACGCTCACTGCCCGTGAGAGCGCGGCAGCGGCTTTGGCCTTCGCGCGTCAACATTTGGGCAACAGGCCGGTGTCTGCCGTGATCTTCACGCACGCGCACGCGGACCATTTTGGTGGTGCGCTGGGCGTCATCAGTCCTCAAGAGATCGCCGAGCGCAAGGTGCCCGTGATCGCACCGGCAGGCTTCTTGGAAGAAGCCACCAGCGAAAACGTGCTGGTCGGCACCGGCATGATGCGTCGATCGATCTACCAATTCGGCCGCGATCTGCCGCGCTCGGTCAAGGGCAACGTGGACAACGGGCTGGGCAAAGACCTGGTCTACGGCGACGTGGGTATTTTGCAACCCAACAGGCTCATCGACAGTTCCACACAGGTGATGGATCTGGACGGCGTGCGCTTTGTCTTTCACAACGTCCCCAACGCCGAGTGCCCGGCCGAGTTGACCTTCAGTCTGCCTGACAAGAAGCTCTATGATGGCGCCGAAAATCTGTCCCGGACCATGCACAACCTGCTTCCCGTTCGGGGCGCCAAGGTGCGCGACGCGCTGCGCTGGTCCACCTACATGGACCAGGCACTGGCGCAAACCGCCGATGCCGAGGTCTACATCGGTTCGCACAATTGGCCGATCTGGGGCAATGCCCAGATCAGGGAATTCATCACCAAACACCGGGACGTCTACAAGTACACCCATGACCAGACGGTGAGACTGATCAATGCCGGCCTCACCCCGCGCGAGATCGCCGACACCGTGAAGCTGCCCAAGTCGCTTGCCGACTATTTGGGCACGCGCGGTTACTACGGCGACCTGCGCCATAACGTGAAGGCCGTCTACCAGTTCTACATGGGCGCCTACGATGGCAACCCGGCCAACCTCAATCCTTTACCGCCGCCAGCGTCGGCCAAAAAATACCTGGAACTCATCGGTGGCACCGACAAGGCCGTGGCGGCGGCGCAAACGGCCTATGACAAGGGCGAGTACCGCTGGGCCGCCGAACTGCTGAACCAGGCCGTATTGGGTGACCCGTCCAGCCAAGCGGCAAAGGCCTTGTTGGCCCAAACCTACGAGCAAATGGGCTACATGTCCGAGGCCGCCACATGGCGAAACAGCTATCTCACCGCGGCGATGGAGTTGCGCAAGGGACCGCCGGCCAAGGGCGTGTCCAGCGCGCGGGCCCTCGACATGCTGCAACAAACGCCCATCGAGCGCTTCCTGGAAGCCATGGCTGCAGGGCTGGACGGCCCGGCAGCCGAGGGCAAAAACCTGAAGGTGAACCTGGTGCTGACCGATACGCAAGAGTCCTACGTGCTGTGGATCGAGAACGCGGTGCTGCACTTCAAGAGCGGAGCACCGGCTGCCGATGCCAACGCCACCCTGACCTTGACCAAGGCCATTTTTGTCAAAATGATCGCCGGCACGGCGGGCGTCAAAGACACGTTGCTCAGCAATGACCTCAAGGTGGGCGGCAGCAAGATCGACTTGGTGCGATTTTTCACGCTGATCGACAAGGCGGCGGGCACCTTTGCCATCGTCACGAAGCCCTAGTTCAGTTCGGTACTAACTGCTGGGCCAAAGCCATGACCTGTGGCAAAGCATCGACCGCATCTGCGGCCACCGCAT
This sequence comes from uncultured Burkholderiales bacterium, assembly GCA_903916355.1. Lineage (GTDB taxonomy): Bacteria > Pseudomonadota > Gammaproteobacteria > Burkholderiales > Burkholderiaceae_C > Limnohabitans_A. The sequence goes on from CAIWWN010000259.1 coordinate 21,603, forward strand.
GCCGGTGCGGCATGCTGCGCAGCCAGGTGATTTGGCGTTTGGCGAGTTGACGGGTGGCAAAAATACCCAAGTCCCTCATCTTGCCGTGCATCTGTCCCGTGGGCGCGTGAGAATCTAGCGTTTCCCAAACTTGGCGGTAACCGACGCAGCGCATGGACGGCAGATCGGCGTGCAAATCACCTCGTGCGCGCAGCGCTTGCACTTCGGCCACAAAGCCTTGTTCCAGCATGTGATCGAAACGCAGGGCAATGCGTGCATGCAGCCACGAACGGTCCACAGGCTCCAGCGAGATCAAGGCAATGTCTTGGCGGGCAGGAGCTTGGGTATCTCGCGTTTGAAAGGATGAGATGGGCTGCCCGGTGAGCTGCCACACTTCCAGGGCGCGCAGGATGCGCTGGGTGTCGGCCGGTGCCAAACGCGCCGCTGTGACCGGGTCGACCTGTTGCAAGCGCGTGTACAGCGGCGCCAGGCCCTCTTGCGCCAAAGTCTCTTGGAAGGCTGCGCGCACCTCGGGGTGGGCCGGTGGCATGTCGCTCAGGCCTTCGAACAAGGCTTTGAAATACAACATGGTGCCGCCGACCAACAAAGGCATGCGGCCGCGCGCTCGGATCTGCGCCATCAGCTGCTCGGCGTCGCGCACAAACTCGGCCGCGCTGTAGGCGTTCAGCGGGTCTCGGATGTCAATCAAATGGTGCGGCACCGCCGCCAACTCGGCCGCCGTTGGTTTGGCCGTGCCAATGTCCATGCCGCGAAACACCAGCGCCGAATCTACGCTGATGATTTCAACACCGCCGCGCTCGCGCCATTGATCGGCCAGCGCCAAAGCCGCTGCCGTTTTGCCGCTGGCTGTGGGGCCCGCCAGGGCCAGGGCCATAGGCTGTGGCGTTGCGGTGTTCATTTGCCCAAGGCGGGCAAGCGCCGCACCCAAGTCCAAGCCAGCAGCCCGATGCACAAGCTCCACAGCAGCATGCCGTGGGCCAGGGCCAAGCTCGGCTGCGCCATGTGCGAGCCCAGCCAGCCGCCCATGAAGAAGGCGCCCAGCATCATCAAAAAGCCGTTCAGCGCCGAGGCCGTGCCCGCCATGCGGGGAAAGGGCGCCACCGCGCCGCTTTGTCCGCAGGGTTGGTGCACGCCATGCGCCAACATGAACAGGTACACCGGACCCATGACGGCCCAGGGGCCGTACCAAGACTGGTCTTGCCCGGCATAGGCCAGCACGGTGAGCGAGATGCCGCCGGCCAGTGTGAAACACGAGGCCAGTGCCACACACTTTTGCACGCTCATGCGCAGCAGCAACCAGCGGCAAATGAAGGTGCCCACGATGTAGGAAAACGACATCGACAACATCAACAAACCGTAGTGTGTTTTACTCAAACCAAACTGGCGCACAAACACAAAAGAAGACGCGGCCAAGAAGGTGAACAGGCCCAGGTACGAGGCTGAGGACAAGGCGCAGTAAGCCCGAAACGTCGGGTTGCGCAGGATCACACCCCAGGCCTTGATCAAAGCCACGGGCTCCAGAGCACGCGGGTTGGCTTGTGCCAGTGTTTCTTTGAACTTCAGGGCCAGCAGGACCCACGTCACAAGACCAAAGAGGGCCAGCACCATCAAGGCGGGCCGCCAGCCCCAGTGGTCGGTCAGCAGGCCGCCCAGGGGCGCGCAGGCACAGGCAATCACGCCCAGACCGGTCAAGGCTTGGGACATCACGCGCGCACCCTCCAGTGGCTGATACAAGTCGCGCACCACCGCTCGCGCCGCCATGACGGCCGCACCCATGGCCACGCCTTGCAAGGTACGCCATAGGATCAACAGGTCCATGGAGGGTGCCAGCGCGCAACCGACCGAGGCCAGGCCGTAAGCGCCCATACCCCAGAGCAACACCGGGCGGCGGCCAAAGCGGTCCGACAGCGGCCCCCACAACAGTTGCGACAAACCAAAGGCCAGCAGCAGCGCCGTCAAGGTCAGTTGCGCTTGCGGCATGCTGGCGGCAAAGCCTTCGGTCAAGGTGGGCAGGGCGGGCAAATACAAATCGGTGGTGACCGGTTGGATGCCCAGCAGCAAAGCCAAAATCAACACCACCCACACACGGGGCATGGCGCTTTCAGTCAGTTTGTGAGAGGCGGCCCCGGTGGCGGCGTGCGGCGTTGTCATCAGCGACCGCGCATGAACAAAGTGTCCAACTCGCGCATCGTGACCTGTCGCCAAGTGGGGCGGCCGTGGTTGCATTGGTCTGAGCGCTCGGTCTCTTCCATCTGGCGCAGCAAGGCGTTCATTTCGTCCAGTGTGAGGCGCCGGTTGGCGCGCACCGCGCCATGGCAGGCCATGGTGCCCAAGATCTCGTTGTGCGCACGTTGCACCACGGTGGAGGCGTCATGTTGCGCCAACTCGGCCAACACGCTGCGCGCCAACTCCACGGCGTCGCCTAGCGCCAAGGTGGTGGGCACGGCGCGCACCGCCAAGGTTTTGGCCGACAAGGGCGAAATCTCCAGGCCCAGCTGGCTCAAGACCTCTTGGCAAGTTTCGGCCGTGGCCACTTCGTTCGGCGTGGCGGCAAAGGTGGCGGGAATCAACAAGGGTTGGCTGCTGATCTGGGTCTGAGTCCATTGCTGCTTAAGCCGCTCATAGACGATGCGTTCGTGCGCCGCATGCATGTCGACCACGATCAAACCTTGTGCGTTTTCGGCCAGCACGTACACGCCTTGCAGTTGGGCAATGGCACGGCCCAGAGGCCAGTCGCCTGGCGGTAAATCGGCGGGCGTGGTCAGTGGCGCTGTGTCTGCGGGCGCGTCCATGCTGAGCACCGCGGAGACGTTGGGCTCACCGTAGGCGGCGCGGGGTGTGCCCAAAGGTTCAAAGCCTGAACCGCTGGGCGTCGCACTGGCTGCGCCTTCTTGCGACGGGCCCCACAGGGCTTGCAGATCGGCCACATGGCGGCTGTAGCGCGTGTTGCCGGGGGCTTGCCAGCCAAAGGCCTGCTTATGGGGCGCACCAGGCGTGTCCAAGGCCATGCCGCGTTGCTGCCAGGCCGCCGACTCGGGCAGGCGCGGTGCAGCGCTTACGGACAAATTAAACCCAGCAGCGTCCTTGGCGTTGTCTGCGCCCAAGGCCTGCGCCGTCAGCGCATGCGCGCGCGGCACGGCCAAGGCGTTTTCAATCGCGTGGCGCACGGCCTGGTGGATCTCGCGGCTGTCGCGAAAACGCACCTCAATTTTGGTCGGGTGCACATTCACATCGACCCGGGTCGGGTCCATTTGCACATACAGCGCGTACACCGGTTGGCGTTGGCCGTGCAGCACGTCTTCGTAGGCGCTGCGCGCACCGTGGGTCAAAACCTTGTCGCGCACAAAGCGGCCGTTCACATAGGCAAACTGGTGGTCAGGCCGCGAGCGGGCGGCGTCGGGTACACCGGCGCGCCCGGTGATGTGCACCGGGCCAATGCGGTAGCTGACGGCCACCGACTGCGCCACAAAATCTTCGCCCAGCACATCGGCCAAACGCTGTTCCAGACCGGTCGGGCCGGGGTGGTTGCGCCATTGCTCGACCAGCTTGCCTTCGTGCCAAATGGCAAATCCTACGTCGGGCCGGGCCAGGGCATGGCGGCGCACGGATTCGATGCAGTGCGCCAGCTCGGTGCCGTCAGATTTGAGAAATTTTCGCCGCGCAGGGGTGGAGAAAAACAGTTCTTTCACTTCCACCGTGGTGCCCATGGCGCGCGCTGCAGGGCGCAACTCGCCGGTGCGCCCGTCCAGAATGCAAGCATTGGCCTGGCCCTCGGTGCGCGACAGCACCGTCATTTCGGACACCGAGTTGATCGCGGCCAAGGCTTCGCCCCGAAACCCCATGGTGGCCACGGACTCCAAATCGTCCAGGCTGCCGATCTTGCTGGTGGCGTGGCGCTTCAAGGCCACGGGCAGTTCGTCGGGGGCAATGCCGGCGCCATCGTCTTCCACCGCAATCAAGCGCGTGCCGCCTGCCAACAGGCGCAGGGTGATCTGGCTCGCCCCCGCGTCCAAGGCGTTGTCCAGTAACTCGCGCACCACCGAAGCAGGGCGCTCCACCACTTCGCCCGCAGCAATCTGGCTGATCAACTCGTCAGGCAGCTCACGAATCGGCTGGCGGGGGGATGGTTGGGAAGAAGGGGGGAGGCCTTCAAAAGAGGCGGCAAGTTCGGTGTTCACCCGCAAATTGTAGGTCCTTCGTCAAGCATGAGGTCCAAGGGATAATCGCCACATGGACATCCTCATGCAACTCATCGATTTCATCCTCCACGTGGACGTGCACCTGCGCGACTTTGTGGCGCAATACGGCGTGGCGGTCTACGCCTTGTTATTTGCCATTGTTTTTGTGGAAACCGGCCTGGTCATCATGCCGTTCTTGCCCGGCGACTCGCTGCTGTTCATCGTGGGTGCCTTGTGCGGCGCCGACCTGATGAGCTTGCCGCTGGCCTTGCTGGTGTTGGCCGTGGCGGCGATTGTGGGCGACCAGGTGAACTACAGCATCGGTCACTATTTCGGCCCCAAGGTCTTCCAGTGGGAAGACTCGCGCTTTTTCAACCGCGCAGCGTTTGACAAAGCCCATGCGTTTTACGAAAAGTACGGTGGCATCACCATCGTCTTGGCGCGCTTCATGCCGTTCATTCGCACCTTTGTGCCCTTTGTGGCTGGGGTGGCCGCCATGACGCGCAGCAAATTCACCGCCTACAACGTGGCCGGGGGTTTGTTCTGGGTACTGAGCCTGACCATCGCAGGTTACTTTTTTGGCAATTTGCCGTTTGTGCAAACCCATTTGTCCAAAATCATTTGGGCCCTGATTTTGGTGCCGGGCTTGATCGCCTTGGTCGGCGCTTGGCGCGCGCGCGCCAAGGGTTGAACAAGGCCTGCCGGTTCGTCACCGGCAAGGTCAAACCGCCCGGTTCCTTGCCAGAGGTGGGTTGCGCGCAAAGTAGGCTTTGATGCCTTTCATCAGCGCGTCGGCCAAACTCTCTTGGTAAGCGGTGCTGCGCAGTTTGTCTTCTTCGTCGGGGTTGCTGATGAAGGCCGTCTCGACCAGCACGCTCGGAATGTCCGGCGCTTTGAGGACGGCAAAACTGGCTTGCTCGACCTTGGGTTTGTGCAGACGCCCCACGCCACCGATTTCGCGCAGCATGGCCCCGCCCAGTTGCAAGCTGTCATTGATTTGGGCGGTGGTGCTCATGTCGAGCAGAGCGCGCTTGACCTGGGCATCGTGCGCCACGATGTTGACCCCGCCAATCAAGTCGGCTTTGTTTTCTTGATTCGCCATCCAGCGCGCCGCGCTGCTCGAAGCCCCGCCCTGGCTGAGGGCGAAGACGCTGGCACCTTGGGCATTGGGCGTGAAGAATGCATCGGCATGGATGCTGACAAACAAGTCGGCTTGCACATTACGGGCCTTTTGCACCCGCACATGCAGGGGGACAAAAAAATCAGCATCGCGCGTCAAAAAGGCGCGCATCGGGCTGCCGTTCACATTCGTGGCGTTGATGCGTTCTTTCAAACGGTGTGCAATTTGCAGCACCACGTCTTTTTCTCGCGTGCCCGCAGGCCCCACTGCGCCGGGGTCCTCGCCGCCGTGGCCCGGGTCCAGCGCGATGATGATCAAACGGTCGGTGCGCTGCGGACTGGTGGCGCGTGGCGGGTGGTCCGGGCTGTCGAGGTAGACGCCAGGGTCGGGCCTTGGCGTGCGCCGGGTCATCAACTCGGCGGAGCCGGAGCCCGCGACCGCGCCGATGGCTGGCACCGAGGGCGGGGCCATGGCGGGGCCGCCGGGTTTGCCGGCTTGTTTGCGGATCAACTCACCCAGTGGGTCGGCGGTTCCCGCCTGCTGAGTTTGGATTGGTGGGGCGGTGGTGGCAGGAGAGGGCGCTGCACCTTGCAGGCGCTCATTGATCAAAGCCTCCAAGGGGTCGGCCACCACACGGGGATACAAGTCCAGCACCAGCCGATGCTGGTAAGCGGCGACCGGGGCCAGGGCAAAGACCTGCGGCGCAATTTCGCGTTTCAGGTCAATCACCAGTCGCACCACGCCGGGGCTGTTCTGCCCCACGCGCACACCGGCAATGTTGGGGTCGTCAAGCCGCACCTTGCCCACCAATTCGCGCAGCGCGCTGTTGAGTTCCAGGCCTTGAATGTCAATGGCCAAGCGCGGCGGCGAGGGGATGAAGGTTTGGCTCGCTTGCAGCGCAGTGTCTGATTCAAGTGTGACCCGGGTGTAATCGGCCGAAGGCCAGACCCGCACCGCCAGCATGCTGGCGCCCCAGGCCAGTTGCCGGCTGCCCAGCACCAGCACGGCCAACCCGGTTTGCAGCAGCTTGCGCCTTCTCAGGCCTTGGCCTTGTTCAAAGTGCATGCGGCAAACCTTGAATCAGCGACATGCCGGCTTCGGAGCCGGCGCTGAAGGTGACATGCCGGGTCTCGTCCCCTGTCAATTCGATGGCGATGCTCAGGTCGGGGGTGGGCAAGCGGCCTGCGGCCTGGTTTGGCCACTCGGCCAGCTTCAGGCCGGGGCTGGCAAAAATGTCGCGAAACCCGGCGTCTTCCCATTCTTGCGGATCGTTGAAGCGGTAAAAATCAAAATGCCAGATCGCCAAGTCGCCCGCCTCGTGCGGCTCCACCACCGCATAAGTGGGGCTTTTGATGCGGCCGCACACGCCCAAGGCGCGCAGCAAATGCCGCACCAGCGTGGTTTTGCCAGCGCCCAAATTGCCTTGCAACTCGATATAGCAATTGCGGATCGCCGGGTTTCGCGCCAGCGCCTGGGCGTAGGCCTGGGTGTCGTCTTCGCTGTGCCAGACGCATCGTGCGCTGGGAGTTCCTACAATCGGCGGGTGACTGCTGTTCGTACTCAGATCGATCCTTTGGTGTTGTGGCCCCAGGTGCAAACTTGGGCGCGGGAACTTGGATTTTCGCAAATTGGCGTGACCGGTGTGGATTTGTCCACCGCCGAGCCGGGTTTACAGGCCTGGTTGGCGGCGGGCTTTCACGGCGGCATGGACTACATGGCGGCCCACGGCTTGAGGCGCGCCCGCCCTGCCGTGCTGGTGCCCGGCACGGTCAGCGTGATCACCGCACGCATGGATTATCTGCCCATGCACACGGAGGGCGATTGGGTGGCGCAAGAAAACGCACGCGCTACCCGACCGGGCGAGGCCGTGGTCTCGCTGTATGCCCGGGGGCGCGACTATCACAAGGTGCTGCGCAGCCGCCTGCAAAAGTTGCAAGAAAAATTGGCGCAAGCCATCGGCCCCTTTGGCCATCGCGTGTTCACCGACTCGGCCCCGGTGCTGGAGGCCGAGCTGGCCCAGCGCAGTGGCCTGGGCTGGCGCGGCAAGAACACCTTGGTGCTGCAGCGCGAAGCGGGGTCGATGTTTTTTCTGGGCGAATTGTTCATCGACTTTGCCTTGCCGCACAGCGAGCCTGTCACCCCCCATTGCGGCCAATGCAGCGCCTGCATTGACTTGTGCCCCACGGCGGCGATCGTCGGGCCGCACCGCTTGGATGCGCGCCGCTGTATCTCCTACCTGACCATCGAGCACGAAGGCCCGATTCCCATCGAACTGCGGTCACTGATTGGCAACCGGATCTACGGCTGCGATGAATGTCAACTGGTGTGCCCCTGGAACAAGTTCGCGCAGCGCAGCACTTTGCCGGATTTTGATGCGCGTGCGGGCTTTATGGATGCTGCACTGTCCACCTTGCTGACCTGGGACGAGGCTGAATTCTTACGCCGCACCGAAGGCAGCGCAATTCGCCGCATCGGTCACGCCCGTTGGCTGCGCAATGTGGCTCTGGCGGCAGGCAATGCTTTAGCCACCCAGCAACTTAGCGGCGTCGAGGCGAATCAATTGCAAATATTGCTACAGGGCTTGAAGACGCATCCAAGCGAAGTGGTGCGTGAGCAAGCTGCGTGGTCGCTGGCGCAAGACCGCTTATCCCTTTAGCGCAGCACCACCAACGCAAACGGCAAACTCACCATGCCCAGCAAGGTCGACAGGGTGACCAGTGCCGCGACATAAGGCCCGTTGTAGCCCATGCGGGCGGCCAGTACGTAGCAACTCGAAGCGGTTGGCAGGGCCGAAAATGCCAGCAGCACCGTGGTTTGTGTGGCAGACAGGTGAAATGCCTGCGCCAAGAAAAAAGCCACCAAGGGCAATACCAGATGCCGCAAGCTCAGGACCGACAGACCCAGTAATTTGCCCTCCTTCAAACTGCTCAATTGCATGCCCGCGCCTGCACACATGAGACCCAGCGCCAGCGAGGCTGCGCCAATGCGGCTCACGCTCGGATCCAACCAAGTGGGAATGCGAAAGCCGAGAAAATTACAGGTCAAACCGGCGAAGGTGGCCAGGATCAAAGGGTTGCGCAGCAACTCGCGCCAAAAACTGCTTTGCGCATGCCGTGCCATGGGCCAAACCGCAGCCGTGTTGAACATGGGCACGCAAAAACCGATCAACACCGCAATCAGCAGCAAGCCCTCGGCCCCTGCCAAGCGTTCGGCCAGTGCCAGTGCAATGTAGGAGTTAAAGCGAAAGCCGATCTGAGCCGCTGCCGCATGATCTTTGCGGTCGATGAAGCGGCCCAGGACGGGCCAGTAAGGCAGGCTGTACGACAGGGCGATGGCGATCAGACCCATGCAGACGCCGGCCGCGATCAGATTGGAGGCTGCAGCCAGGTCGAGTGGGCTTCTCACAATCGAGTGAAACAACAGCACCGGAAACAAGAAAAAATAGACCAGCGGCTCGACCTGTTGCCACACTTCGCGGTTCAGGGCGGTGTAACGGCAGACCAGGTAGCCGCACAAGATCAAAGAAAAATCGGGGACAAGGAGTTGAGCGTAATTCACGGGACCGAGCATAACGGTTTTGTCAGCCGAGGGCAGTCACTGGCAGTGGGTGGGTTTTTTGTGCTTATGATGACGTTATTGAGGTCTATTTTTGGAGAAACTGTTTATGTACCGTCGCCATCTCTTCGCCGTTTTGCTCGCCACAACCGCCGTCAGTGCCGCGCTGGCCGAGGGTTATCCGAGCAAAGTCGTGCGCTTGCAAGTGCCGTTTGCACCTGGCGGTACCACCGACATCGTGGCCCGTGTGATTTCCGAGCCACTGTCTAAAGCGATTGGCCAATCGGTGGTTGTGGAAAACAAAGCCGGAGGTGGTGGTGTGGTCGGCGCCAATGAAACCGCCAAAGCCATCCCCGATGGCTACAACCTGGGTATTGCCACGGTGTCCACGACGGCGGCCAATCCAGCGATCAACACCAAAATTCCGTACAACCCGGTCACCGACTTCACCCCCATCATCAACATTGCGGCTACGCCCAATGTGATTGCCGTGCATCCCAGCTTTCCGGCGCGCGACTACAAAAGCTTTGTCGCCGAGTTGAAAAAGAACCCCGGTAAATATTCATACTCTTCATCCGGCACCGGCGGCATCGGGCATTTGCAAACTGAGTTGTGGAAGAGCTTGGCGGGGGTCTTTATCACCCACATTCCGTATCGCGGCGCAGGTCCTGCTTTGAACGACACGGTGGCTGGCCAGGTGCCGATCATTTTTGACAACATGCCGTCTGCCTTGCCTTTCATTCAAACCGGTAAATTGATTCCCATCGTTGTGGCAGCACCGCAGCGTCTGCCCCAGTTGCCCAATGTGCCCACCTTCAAAGAAGTGGGGCTGGAGCCGGTCAACCGCATGGCATACTACGGTATCTATGGCCCCAAAGGCCTGCCGAAAGAGGTGGTCGATAAGATCAATGGTGGCGTGAAAAAAGCCTTGCAGGATCCTGCGGTGGCCAAACGCATTCAAGACACCGGCTCCTTGGTGGTGGCAAACTCGCCTGAAGAGTTCGCGGCGCAAATCAAGGCCGAGTTCGAGGTCTATAAAAAAGTGGTGGACCAGCAAAAGCTCAAGCTCGACTGATGTTGCCCGCGAGCCAGAGCGCGATCGATCGTTTCATTGACGGCCTCTGGCTGGAGGACGGCTTGTCGGCCAACACGCTGGCCGCTTACCGCCGCGACCTGACCCTCTTGGCGCACTGGTTGCGCGAGCAGGGCGCGGCCCTGGACCAAACCACGGAGCCGCATTTGCAGCAGTACTTTGCGGTCAAGCATGGGGTCACCAAAGCCACCTCGGCGAATCGCCGTTTGACGGTGTTCAAACGCTACTTTCGCTGGGCGCTGCGCGAGCGTGTGGTACAGGTCGATCCGACTCTGCGCATGCTGGCCGCCAAACAGTCCTTGCGGGTGCCCAAAACGCTGAGTGAGCACCAGGTGGAGATGCTGCTCAATGCGCCCGATGTGCAGGACGCGTTGGGCCTGCGCGACCGCAGCATGCTGGAGTTGATGTACGCCAGCGGCTTGCGGGTGAGCGAGTTGGTGCAACTCAAAACCTTGCACGTCTCGCTCAACGACCATGTGCTGCGCATCATGGGCAAGGGGAGCAAAGAGCGCCTGGTGCCTTTCGGCCAAGAGGCGCGGGTTTGGCTGGAGAAGTATGTGCAATCGGCCAGGCCCGCTATTTTGGGTGGGCGACAGACCGATGACTTGTTTGTCAGCAGCAGCGGGCCCAAGCCCGGCACAGCCTTGTCAAGGGTGATGTTTTGGAACCTGGTCAAGCGCTATGCCCTGCAGGCCGGCATCACCACGCCGCTGTCGCCGCACACCCTGCGCCACGCCTTTGCCACGCATTTGCTGAACCACGGCGCCGATTTGCGCTCGGTGCAAATGCTGCTCGGCCACGCCGATATCTCCACCACCACCATCTACACCCATATCGCCCGTGAGCGGCTCAAGACCTTGCACGCGCAGCACCACCCGCGCGGTTGAAGTTCTGGCTTTTGAATGTGTAGGAGCCAGCCTGCTGGCGATGCGTGGGCAAACAATGGGCCCATCGCCAGTAGGCTGGCTCCTACAGCAACGGGCACCGTGAAGCCTTAGCGCAGCGCGGCCAGCTCCGCTTCGTCAAAACCCGCCAGTCGTCGCGCCGCCATATTGAAAGGTGGACGCAGCTTGGGGGCGTCGTATTGGTCGATCAACCGCGCGTAGGTGCTGAACGGGTCCAGGCCGCGCTCATGGCACAGGTAGCGGTACCAGCGGTTGCCTGCAGCGACGTGGCCAATTTCTTCTTCGAGAATGATGTCCAAAATCTGGCCTGCCTGGTGGTCGCCAGCGCCAATCAGTTTGTTTTTGACGCCAGGGGAGGCGTCCAGGCCACGCGCCTCCAGGGTGCGCGGCACGATGCCGATGCGCGCCAGGACATCGTCTTGGGTGCGCTCGGCCATTTCCCACAAGCCGTTGTGCGCCGGAAAGTCGCCGTAGTCGTAGCCCAAGCTGCGCAAGTGCTCGCGCAGCAGCATGAAGTGCTTGGCCTCTTCTTGGGCGATGCGCATCCAGTCGGTATAAAAAGCGTCCGGCAGGCCAGGAAAGCGCCACACCACGTCCAGCGCCAGGTCGATGGCATTGAGTTCAATGTGCGCCACCGAGTGCACCAGCAAGGCGCGGCCCTCCACGGTGGACAGGGGTTTGGGCTTGAGCAGGCTGTGGGCGATCAGTTCGGGCTTGAGCGGCCGGCCGGGAATCGGCTTCGATGGCGTCAGCACCTCGTCATGCCCGACGGGAAGCGTCAAGTCCAAGGCCAGCGTGGCTTGGGCTTTGCGCACGGCATCGGTGTCGCACAAGGGGCCCAAGGCCGCAATTCGCAATGTAGTCATGGACGTGAGTCAGGGTGTGGCGTCAGGGGTGAGACGCTGAAGGTGACAGGCACAAGAGGGCGCTCTGCCTACAATTGTAAATTCAGACCCCATCTACAGGAGATGCTATGGATGCCTCCCTGCCTACGGGCACGGAAACAAGACTGCTGAATGCTGATGGCATGAGCTGCCGCCTGTCAGGACGAGAGACTTCGAGTAATCGGGGTGGATCCTCTGA
>CAIWWN010000260.1 GCA_903916355.1 uncultured Burkholderiales bacterium
CACCATGAACAATTTCACTTTTGGCAATGCCCAGTACCAGTACTACGAAACCATCTCGGGCGGCTCGGGCGCGGGCATGACGTGGGACGCCAACGGCGTGCCCACCGGCGGCTTTGCCGGCACCTCGGTGGTACAAACGCACATGACCAACTCGCGCTTGACCGACCCTGAGGTGTTGGAGTTTCGCTTTCCGGTGCGGTTGGAAAGTTATGAGATTCGACGTGGCTCGGGCGGCCAGGGGCATTGGCCCGGTGGCGATGGCGGTGTGCGCCGGGTGCGGTTCTTAGAGCCCATGACGGCCAGCATGTTGTCCAACGGCCGTGTCTATCCGGCCTTTGGCATGGCGGGCGGACAGCCCGGGGCGGTAGGTATCAATCGGGTGGTGCGCTTGGACGGCCGCGTAGAAACGCTGGGCCATATTGGCCAGGTGGAGATGGGCGTGGGCGATGTGATGGAAATCCACACCCCCGGCGGCGGGGGGTGGGGCAGCGTGTAGAAATTACTTCTTCACGGCGGCTGGCGCAGCTGCGGGCATCGCAGGTGCGGCTGGTGTTGCGGCAGGGGTTACCGGTGCAGCAGCTTTGGCGGCAGGGGCCGCTTTGGCCGCAGCGGGCGCTTCGCCTTTCAAGCTAGCGCCATTGACCGTCAAACCTTCGCTGGAAAATTTAGCCGCATTTTTATCGCCCATGCCTTTGACACGGGAAATGAAATCGGGCCAATCTTTGAAGTTGCTCTTTTTTCGTTCGTCCACAATTTTGCCCGACAGGCTCGGGCCAATGCCCTTGATGCCATCCAACTCGGCCGCAGTGGCCTTGTTCACATCCACGGCCGCACTGGCCACGGCGGCCCAGACGAAGGCCAAAGCGCACAATAATTTTTTCAACATAGTGACTCCCTGATGAAGCACGCCTTGAACCCCGATGGCTCAAGTGAACGCGTTCAACGCCTTTGTAGCCAACTTGCGCGACTTTGACCAGTGATCGTTACAGCTGATTACAGCTCTTCGACGCGTCGGGGTGGGTAGCTGTCCCAGGCCTGGCAGCCGGGGCAGTGCCAGAAGTGCTCTTTGGCCTCAAAACCGCATGCGGCGCAGCGGTAGCGGGCCAGCGGTTTGGCGGCATGGTCCAAGGCGGCCTGCACGGGGGGGTGAAAGGCTTCTTGATTCAAAGTTTCGCCCGCCATCCAGCGCGAGGCGGCAATCAGCGAGGGCTGTTGGTTGAGGTGGTCGATGTAGCGATTGCGCGCCTGGGCCGCCGTGTCGGGCGACAAGGCTTCCAGCGTGACCATGGCCTCCATCACGTCCAGGCAGGGGGCTTGTTGGTAATGCGCTTGCAAGAGGGCCAAAGCTTGCGGGGCCTGACCTGCGGCTTGCGCCGCACGGGCCAGGGTGGCCGCAGCCAAGGGGGCGGCCAAGGCCTTGTTTTCAAACAAGGGTTGCAGCGTTTGCAGGGCCGCCGCAGCTTGGTCCAAAGACAATTGCAGTTGCCCCAGCAAGATGCGCGCGCGGGCCGCTTGGGGCGCGATCTGCAAGGCTTGGTTCAGCAGTGTCAGTGCACCGGCGGTATCGCTTTGGGCGTGGCGTTCACGGGCTTGTTCGCACAGGTAATGGGCTTGGCGCACGGCAAAGTTGGCTTCGCCTGAATTTTCTAAGAGTTGCGCCACTTGGCTAGCTTGGGGCCATTCGCGTGAACGTTCATAAATGGCCAAACGGGCCAGCCGGGCTTGGCCTTGGAACGAGGTGCCTTCGAGTTTGCGCAGCGCGTCTTCTGCGCGGTCCAGCAAACCGGCTTTCAAAAAGTCCAAGGCCAGCGCATGTTGGGCCCGTTGCCGGTCGGCCTGGCTCAAGTCGCCACGTTGCATCAGGTGTTCATGCACCCGCACGGCGCGCTCGTATTCGCCTCGTTTGCGAAACAGGTTGCCCAAAGCAAAGTGCAGCTCAGACGTGTCCGGGTCGTTTTGCACGGCCTCAATGAAGGCGTCAATCGCCTGGTCTTGCTGCTCGTTCAGCAAGTAGTTCAGACCTTTGAAATACGCACGCGGGGCTTGCTGGTTGTCAATGCGCAACTGGCGCAGGTCCAGGCGCGAGGCCAGCCAACCCAGACCAAAAGCCAGTGGCAGACCGACCAGAATCCACATCAGATCAAGCTCCATGCGGGGGCTCCTGGACATCGGCGGGGGCTTGGGCGGCTGTGGTGTTGGCTTTTTCGGCCTTGCGCGCCAATTGGCGGTGGCGCCACCAGCGCGGCACCATGCCCAGCACGCCAACCACAATGCCCAGCGCGAAGGCGGCCAGCACCACCAGCACCATGGGTGAGCGCCATTGGGTGCCAAAGAAAAAGTGCACGCTGGCCTCGTGCTGGTTATTCAGCGCGAAGGCAAACAGGGTGAAGAAAACAGCGGCCTTCAATACCCATTGAAGCAGCTTGAAAAATGATGTCATGAATCGCCTCAATCAGCTCAAGGCATTCTAATGGTCTGAACGAGCCCGCAGGCCTTCAGAGAGACTTGGTTTCTTGAAGATGGGCGGTGCGTTGATCGACAGCTTCACGCAGGGCTTTGCCTGGTTTGAAGTGCGGCACACGTTTTTCGGGAATTTGCACGCTCTCGCCTGAGCGTGGATTGCGGCCAACCCGGGGGGGGCGGCGGTTGATCGAGAAGCTGCCAAAGCCGCGAATTTCAATGCGGTGACCCTTCACCAGGGCGGTACTGATCGCGTCCAGCACCGTCTTGACCGCGAACTCGGCATCACGGTGGGTGAGCTGGGCAAAGCGGGCGGCCAATTCTTCGATGAGATCGGAGCGGGTCATGAGAGGAGGGTTCAGGTTCAAAAAAAATCCCTCTTCGGACTTTCTGCACAGACCGGCTGTGCAAAAGGTCAGAAAAGGGATGGACTCAGGTCAACAACTCAAATCAGTTGTTGTCCAGCTTGGCACGCAACAAGGCGCCCAGGCTGGTGGTGCCAGCGTTTTCGCGTGAAGACTGTTGCGACAGCGAAGCCATGGCTTCTTGCTGGTCCGCTTGGTCTTTGGCTTTGATCGACAACTGGATGTTGCGGGTCTTGCGATCCACGTTGACCACCACGGCTGTGATTTCGTCGCCTTCTTTGAGCACGCTGCGGGCATCTTCCACGCGGTCGCGGGAGATTTCGCTGGCGCGCAAGTAGCCGATGATGTCTTCACCCAAGTCGATTTCAGCGCCACGGGCGTCCACGGTCTTGACCTTGCCGGTCACGATCTGGCCCTTGTCGTTGACCGACACGAAGGTGCTGAACGGATCGCCGTCGAGCTGCTTGATGCCCAAGGAAATGCGCTCACGCTCCACGTCCACAGCCAAGATGATGGCTTCGACTTCTTGGCCCTTCTTGTAGTTGCGCACAGCGGCTTCGCCAGCTTCGTTCCAAGACAGGTCAGACAAGTGCACCAGGCCGTCGATACCGGCAGCCAAGCCCACGAACACGCCGAAGTCGGTGATCGATTTGATCGGACCTTTGACGCGGTCGCCACGCTTGGAGTTTTGTGCAAAGTCTTGCCAAGGGTTGGCTTTGCACTGCTTCATGCCCAAGCTGATGCGGCGCTTGTCTTCGTCGATTTCCAGAACCATGACTTCGACTTCATCGCCCAAAGCAACGATCTTGGAAGGCGCGACGTTCTTGTTGGTCCAGTCCATTTCGGAGACGTGCACCAAGCCTTCGATGCCCGGTTCGAGTTCCACAAATGCGCCGTAGTCGGCGATGTTGGTGATCTTGCCGAACAGGCGAGTCGACTGGGGGTAGCGGCGGTTCACGCCCATCCAGGGGTCGTCGCCCATTTGCTTGAGGCCCAAGGACACGCGGTTTTTCTCGGTGTCGAACTTGAGGATCTTGGCGGTAATTTCTTGACCGGCTTGCAC
>CAIWWN010000261.1 GCA_903916355.1 uncultured Burkholderiales bacterium
CCACTCCACGAATTCGAAATCTGCTTTGGCGCTGAAAAAGCGCCACGACACGATGCCGCTGGAGTCGATAAAGTGTTCAACGAAGTTATTGGGCTCCGTGACCGCGTTGCTTTCAAAAGTAGGCTGAGGTAAATCGTTCAGACCTTCAAAACTGCGGCCTTGCAGCAACTCCGTGAGACTGCGTTCCAGCGCCACTTCCAAGCTCGGGTGCGCACCGAATGAGGCAAACACACCGCCGGTGCGTGGATTCATCAACGTGACGCACATGACCGGATAGACCCCGCCCAGCGACGCATCTTTAACCAAGACCGGAAAGCCCTGCGCTTCCAAGCCTTGAATGCCGGCCAAGATGCTGGGGTATTGGGCCAACACATCCTGCGGCACATCGGGCAAACAGATTTCACCTTCTAGGATTTCGCGCTTGACCGCACGCTCAAAAATTTCGGACAGGCATTGCACCTGCGCTTCGGCCAGCGTATTGCCAGCACTCATGCCATTGCTGACGAACAGGTTTTCGATCAGATTCGTCGGGAAGTACACCACCTCGCCATCCGATTGCCGCACATACGGCAGCGAACAAATACCCCGCTGCACATTGCCCGAGTTGGTGTCGACCAGATGCGAGCCACGCAACTCGCCATCGGCGTTGTAGATTTGCAGGCAGTACGCATCCAGGATTTCAGCGGGCAGCGCATCCTTCTTGCCTGGTTTGAACCAGCGCTCGTTCGGGTAATGGACGAAGCTCGCATTGGCAAGGTCTTCGCCCCAAAAAGTACCCGCGTAAAAATGGTTGTTGTTGAGCCGCTCAATGTACTCACCCAAGGCAGACGCCAACGCGCCTTCCTTGGTGGCGCCTTTGCCATTGGTAAAACACATGGGCGAATGGGCGTCGCGGATATGCAGCGACCAGACGTTGGGAATGATGTTGCGCCACGACGCAATTTCGATCTTGATGCCCAGGGCGGCCAAAATGCCCGACATATTCGAGATGGTCTGCTCCAAGGGCAAATCCTTGCCAGCGATATAGGTGCTGGCATCCGCCGTCGGCTGCAGCGTCAGTAATGACTGCGCATCCGCATCCAGGTTCTCTACAACCTCGATGACAAACTCGGGCCCGGCTTGCACCACCTTTTTCACGGTACAGCGCTCAATTGAATTCAAAATTCCTCGGCGGTCTATTTCCTGGATGTCCGGCGGCAACTCCACTTGAATTTTGAAAATCTGCTGGTAGCGGTTCTCCGGATCCACGATGTTATTTTGGGACAAGCGGATATTTTCGGTCGGGATATTGCGCGTGACGCAGTACAACTTGACAAAGTAGGCCGCACACAATGCCGACGAGGCCAAGAAGTAATCGAAAGGACCAGGGGCCGAGCCATCGCCTTTGTATCGGATCGGCTGATCGGCGACCACCGTGAAGTCGTCGAACTTGGCTTCAAGACGAAGCTTATCGAGAAAATTAACCTTGATTTCCATGTGCAATTTTGATGAATACGGACCATGATGAAGTGGCCACTGTTCGCCACCCCGCTGCTGCCCAGTATATAAACCTGGCCCCCATGGCGCTTGTACCCACCACGGGTTTCAACCATGGGCGGTAATTCAAGGTGTGTGTCTCTGTCAAACGATATGCGCGCCGCGCACAAGGTCAATCAAGGCCAGCGGATCTTGGGGAATGCAGTCGCCGCGCCATGCCACGTGCTGATCGGGACGGGACAACACAAAAGCATGACGGTAAAGACCTGCGGTTTGACTCGATTTCAAGTCCAGCACAGTCAGGGGCAGGCCTCGTGCCTTGGCCGCCTGGATGAGGGGCTGTGCGTCGGCGGTCGGGTCCAAGCGCAGCAAGGTGTACTCCGGGCCCATGGCGTCGTAGAGTGATCGACCGTCATCCAACCAGACATGGGGGGTGCGGCAGCCAGGGACCGTGGAGGGTGTGAACTGATCCATGGTGTAGCTGGGCGGACTCTCGCCGTCATAGGCGATCAACGGCGAGTGGTCATAAAAATAACCAAAGTTCAGACCCCCACAGCAGTACTGTTTGACGTTCAAGTCGTACAAGGCCTTGCCGGCCACGGCCCGGGCGGCCGCCCCATCCGAACCAGGCTCTTCAATACCGGCAGGGACACCCTCTCGCTCCTTTTGCAGCGCAATGGCGTGGTTCATGGCGAACTTGGACACCTGCTCGGTGATCGGCTGGCGCTCGGCCTCGTAAGCGGCCAATGCCGCCTGCGTCGCCCAACCGTTCAGCCGTCCGGCCAACAACCACGACAGGTTCATGGCGTCTGCAATGCCGGCGTTCATGCCGTAGCCCGCCATCGGAATCCAAAGATGCGCCGCATCACCGCAAATAAAAACACGGCGATCACGGAATTTGTCTGCCACCAAGCGCCGTCCAACCCAGTCTTCCTTGGAAAGGATGTCGTACTTGAAATCCGCACCAACGCCCAAAATTGTGCGGAGGGCCCAGTCACGGTCCACCGCTTCGAAATCCGTTTCCCCCGCGTTGAGGTAGTTGTGCATGAGAAAGGTCTCATGACCGTCAATGGCGTAGACGTTGCCACAGCGACGCGGGTTGAGCGAAAAGGTCGCCCATGCGGGTCGATGCTTTGCCCGGGCCAGCAGGTCTGGTGCACGGAAAAAAGTCGACTGAACACGGCCCACCACATCCGTGCCTGACAGGGTGGCGCCAATGGCTTTGCGCACAGCCGACCTTGCGCCGTCGCAGCCGATCATGTAGTCGCATCGCAACTGCAGCGTTTCACCCGTTTCCAGATCGGTGGCTGTGACCTGAACGCCATCGTCATCCTGCGTAAAGTCATCCACACGTGTGCGACTGAGGATGCGCACGCCATCCATGGCCTGCGCATGTGCAAACAACAAGGGTTCCAAATAAATCTGATTGATGCGGTGCGGTGGCTCCGCGGTAGGCCACCAGGTGTCCGGCCCCCCGGTGGCGGTATACCGTTCGCGGCGTGCGGGGATAGGGATACGGGACAACTCCTCACCCGTGAAGGTGGTGCGATAGGACACATCGTTGGCGTGGTCTTCAGGCAAGCCCGCATGGCGCAACGTAGTTGCAACGCCAAGGCGTCGGAAAATCTCCATCGAGCGCGCAGACACGTGATTGCACTTGACGTTAGGTGGCTCGCCGCGAAAGCGCGTCTCCACCATCAAGACCGAAATGCCTCGGCTGGCCAGATCCATGGCGAACGTCAAGCCCACCGGACCGGCGCCCACAATCAAGACCTGTGCTTGAAGAGTGCGACTCATAAAGGCTCCCCTATGCGAAAAAAATCCAGAGACATGCGCGGACAGTCTGCCATTGCGCAGTCCCAAGCCTGCGCCGCAGTAGACCACAAGGGTCCAATTTTCACTGTCGCAGCGCAGCCCACGCGGACTCAGCCAAGGGGCTTTGTGCTGCTGTGCGTTTTGACTCTGCCCTGCCCGCCCCGGGCAATCACGTGACACAACACCGCCACACCCAGGGCCGAAAACAACAAGGTTTCGCGCATCCAGCCCGCGTCCAGGCTGCTGGCCACTACCGCCACACCGATGGTTTGGCCAAAAAACAAGGTGCAAGCAAACAGCGTCACGGCCATGCTGCGTGACTGTGGCGCCATTTGCGTGCCCTGGGTTTGCAAAGTGTTGTGCATCATGTAAAAGCCCAGCCCCGAGAAACCGCAAGCAGCCACGGCCAGCGGCGGCGCATCGGCCAGCGCCAAGGTGCTCAAGCCCAAGACAATCAAACCGCCGCCACACCAGGCTAAGCCTTTTTCACCCAAAATCGCCAGGCTTTGTCGCGCCAGTTGGCTGTAGAGCAAACCCGATGCACCATAGAGCACCATGGCACCTCCCGCCTGCGCCACCGTCAAGCCAAAATGCCCAACCAAGCGACTGGGCATGAAGGCCAGGGTACCCATGACCAAAGCGCCTTCGGCCAAAGCCGCACCCAGCACCCAACGGACGCGCGCCTGGGTGAGCAAACGCGCCATGTGTTGCCAGTATTGCAACATCGGTAATGGGTTTGAGGGTGGCACAAAACGCGGTTGGCTTTTCAAATGAAGCCACATGCGCCATAAGGCCAGGGCAAAGATCAAGCACACGCCCACAAAGGCATAACGCCAGCCCCAGTGCTGCGTAGCAAAGCCGCCAAACCATTGGCCCATCATCATCCCGGTAATGGAGGCGCCCATGAGTCGGGCCAAGGCTTCTTGGCGTTGTTCGTAAGCGACTTGATCACCCACCCAGGCGATCGCCAATGGAATGATGCCCGCCGCCGCCGCTCCCATGGCGGCTCGCGCCAGTACCAACCCGTTTAAGGTTGGGGCCAAGGCCGTGAGCAGGCTGATCAGCAGGCACACCAGCGACGAGGCGCCAATCACCCGCAGCTTGCCCCATCGGTCGCCCAAAGGGCCATAGACAATTTGCAGCACCCCATAAGACACCGCATAGGCCGCAATCACGGCCGAAGCCTCCCCTGTGGTCACGCCAAACTCTTGGCCCAAGTCCACCAGCATAGGGTCGCACAGGCGCATGGACGCCGTACTGGCAAAGGTGGACAGCGCGACCAAACGCACCGGGGATGAAGTACTCACAGCGTCACGTGCTGTAAAACCCAGAGCAAAAAGCTCAGGGTGAAGAACGAGGCCACGGTGGTCACCAGCAGCGCAGCGGCGCTGGTGGCTTCGTGGCCATGGCGTTGCGACAAAATCGTGTAAATGCCCATCATGGGCAGTGCGGCCGTGATCAGCGCTGCCGCTCGCAAGGCGGGGTCGTCCACCGGCACCATCCACCACAGAGTGACCAGCATGACCAAGGGATGCAGGAGTAATTTACCCAGCGTAATCTGCACCACCGGCCCTTTGAGACCTTGCACTTTCAAATTCACCAACGAGCCGCCGATCACAAACAGGGACAGGGCGCCGCTGGCTTGCGCAAACAAAGTGACGGTGCGCGCAAAAGGCGTGGGAATGTGCACACCTAACCAAGACACACAAAAGCCCGCCGCAATGCCGATGATCATGGGGTTCTTGACCAAGCCGATCAGCGTTTGCTGCACGGCTTTGCGCCATTGCCCACGTGCACCGCCATCGCTGTCGGCCACGGCCAGCAAAAGCGGGATCAGCAGCAGGTTTTCCACCACCATGTTCAGCGCCAGCGCCACACCCGCCACCGGCCCCAAGGTCAACAAGATGATGGGGAAACCCACAAAGCCACTGTTCGGGCAGGTCATGCCCATGGCCATCATGCTGCTGTAGCTCAGGCTGTGCCGCTGCACTTGGCGCGTCCACACCAAGGCCAAGGCCATCACCAACAAGGAGCTGAGCGCATAGGCCAACAGGTACTGGACGTTCAAAATTTCGGCCACGCTGCGCTGCGACAAGGCATTGAAAAGCAGCGCGGGCAAAGCCAAGTTCAGGGTGAACTTGCCAAACACCCGCATATCAGCCCGCTCAAAAACGCCCCAACGGGTGGCCACGTAACCCAGGCCTATGGCCAAGTAAATCGGGCCTGTAATGGCCAAAATGTCAATCATGGCCTGATTGTCTCTGCAAACTCCTCTTCAATGCAGTCACATTCAGCGCTAACAGATAGCGCGGAAAAGCGTCAGCGGGAAATTTGCAGAACCTTGTTGTTTTGCCATTCAGGCCGCAGAACCAGACTGGTATCGCGCAATGACATTCCCGCAAGTGATGTGGCTCCGAGGGCAACACCCGTTGCTTGATTGCAAGAGAGCCCTTGCAAGCGCTTGAGCACCACCGACAGCATGCCTTCAGCAGGATCGCCCAAAGGCTGGCTCAGATCATCATTGGCGACACATTGGGGCGCCATGCCATCAGAGTAACCCCCTGCGCCTTTGGCATTGACCCCTTCCAATTCCATGGCAGCATAAGTTAAACCGCAATTGTCTTGTGGATAAAAACCATAGGGTTTGCCGCAAGTCGTGTTACCTATCAGTTCCACCTCCACATCGATACCCCGCAGCCCATTGATGAACGACTCGCTGGCCGAACAGGTGCTGCCCGTCACCAGCACATAAATTTTGGACAAGTTCAGCGAGGGATAAACCTGGTTGCCCAAGCCGATCATGGAGAAAGGCATGGCGTAATTTTCTGCAGACCTTTTATCTGAAAAGCGCGTCATTTCAAATGTTTTTCCATTCGCCCGCGCAGAACCTCCCACCGAAGCAGCCAACGCATTGGCGATGCTCAAATAACCGCCGCCGTTGTAACGCAGGTCCACGACCAGGTTGTTCACGCCTTGCGCAGTGAACGCGCTCATCGCCTCAACCAACTTGGCTTCGGCATCGGGAACGTGATTGTTAAAGAGCAGATAACCCAGCTTGACAACAGACGTGCCCGGTGCACCTGGCGTGCTCAGTACTTTGAATTCGGCTTGTTGCAACTGAACCTTCTCTGGGGTGACCATGCGGGTGAACGTGGTGCCTGCCCTTGAAAAAACCAATGTGTGCGAAGTGGCTTGATTTGGAAACAGCGCTTCGTTCAACACGGCTATCCCATTGACCGTGTTGTCAGTCACCGACACACCGTCAACGCTGATGATTTGATCGCCACGCTGAATACCCAGGCGCATGGCGGGGCTTGCAGGACTGGCTGGATAGACATAAGAAACGGTAATGACACGGCCCACCAAAGAAGAGCCGACTTTGACCATGACGCCGTAACCCAGTTGTGAGCTTTGGACAAAATTGTTCCACGACGCGGTGTCCTCCACGAAACTGAATTTATCCACCCAACTGCCTGACGCTGTTTTGAGCGGGGTGCGAGAGTCATTAAAGTAGTTTTTCACCGAGTCAATGGTGTTCAACAGGCCATTGCTGCTCAAGTTGTAGCGGGCATTGTTGGAGTCCAGCACAGGAATATCTTTGTACCAAAGATAGCGCTCGTTCATGTAGGCTTTGATCCAGTTTCGCTCATCGGCCAAAGTTCCGACCGTGGTCTTGGCCGTGGCATCTCCAACCCAGGGGTTCTGCGCCGCGCAAATCTGGGCCAAAGCCGCTGAGGACGAAGCAGATACCGGTGCTGTGGAGCCACCACCGCCTCCACAGGCGGTAAGGGCGGCCAGAACGACTGCAGCGTAAATCGATTTGCACAAATTCATCGAAATTTACTCCGTCTTAAATATGAAAAAATTATCTCATAAGAATAATATAGATTTAATTTTTACAAATCCAATACCAACTTGACACTGCGAGCACGCGAGCAGCACGGCATGAACTGCGTGTTCGTGGCTTGCTCTTCAGGCGTGAGGTAATGGTCGCGGTGATCCACCTCGCCACTTTTCACGCCCGTCAAACAAGTGCCGCACACACCCTCTTCGCAGGCGAAAGGAATGTCAAAGCCTTCGAACATCAAGGTGTGCAACACCGATTGACCCGCAGGAATCGGAAAGACCTGGCCGGTGCTGGCGATTTCCACTTCAAAGGCTGTGTCAGGTAAGGCTGCGGTTGAGCTCATGCGGGTTCTTTCTGTGCGGCGTTGGCTTTTTCTTGCGCGAGCAAACGGTCAATCACACGGCGCGACTGCACGCCACCGGCGTCGATATTCAACATCAACAAGGCACGGTCGGGGTTGGCCAATAAGTTTTTTTGCTGCAGTTCCAGCATCTGCAAATCCTCCGCAAAAATGCCGCCCTGCCCTTGGCGAATTTGGTCGGTCAAGGCTTGGTCTTGTGGCTTGAACTGACGCACCATGCCCCAAAAATAATGGATGCTGGTTTCGGTCTCGGGGGTAATAAAGTCCACCACCACGCTGTAGGCCTTGTGCTCGGGCGCCGCGTCGTAGCCGCCTTTGCCGGCCAGCGCCACGCCCACCTCAATCAGCACATGGCTGGGCGGCGTGAAACGGCAAATTTGCCAGCGGTCGACCAATTGGTCGTCGGGCAAATCGTTGGCGCGCAATGCCATTTGCCAAAACGGCGGCGCCTTGATGCCCTCCATGAAACGGCTGGTCACCACTTGGTCGCCGTCCACCGTGGTTTTGGACGGTGTCTCGTCAATTTCCAATTGCCCGATGCTGGTGGCATGCACATAGGTCTCGTGCGTCAAGTCCATCAGGTTGTCGATCATCAAGCGGTAATCACAAGCAATGTGGTACAGCCCACCGCCATAGGCCCAGTTGGGGTTTTCAAACCACTCAAACACCGGCAGACTCGCTTCATCGGCCACGTCCGCATCGCCCGGCCAGACCCAGACAAAGCCATAACGCTCGACCACTGCAAACTTTTTGACGGGCGGAAAGCCCCGCACCCGCTGCCCCGGCATGGCCACGGTTTTGCCATCGCAGCCCATCTCCAGGCCGTGGTAGCCACACACCAATTTGCCTTCGCACACTTTGCCCAAAGACAAAGGCGCGCCGCGGTGCGGGCAAAAGTCTTGCACCGCCGCGGGCTGGTTGTCTGGGCCACGAAAGAAAGCAATGCTTTCGCTGCAGACCTTGCGACCCAAGGGCTTGTCGGTCAGCTCATGCGACTGACAGGCCACGTACCAGGTATTTTTGATGAACATAGAAATCACTTTCTGACTGGGCTTGATGATGTGATGTAGATATTTAGGCTTGCGCGCGTGTAACGCCCAATAAACGATCCAACAACGCAGGCTGCGCCTGCAACTCGTGCGCCGCACCACTGTGCACCACGCGGCCTTGGTCCAGCACCACCGCACGGTGGCTGATGGCCAAAATCGCTTGCGGGTGCTGCTCCACGATGATGGCCGACAGCCCCTCGTCACGGGTGATACGGGCAATGGCACGCAGCAACTCTTCCACAATGATGGGGGCCAAGCCTTCCAAGGGTTCGTCCAGCAAGAGCAAGCGCGGATTCAGCACCAAGGCCCGGCCCACGGCCAGCATTTGCTGCTCGCCGCCCGACAGTTGCGTGCCCAAATTGGTTTTGCGCTCGGCCAGACGGGGGAACATCTCGTACACGCGCTCAGGCGTCCACGCCGGTGCGCTGCGGCCTGCGCGCGCAGCGCGAGCGGGGCGGGCCACAGCGCTCAGGTTTTCGTGCACGGTGAGCGATTTGAAAATATTGCGCTCTTGCGGCACCCAGCCAATGCCAGCGCCCGCGCGCTCTTGCGAAGGCAATCTGTGCAAAGCCACACCGCCCAACAGGATCTGCCCGGCGTGTTGACGGGTGGCGCCGGCCAGCGTGTCCATCAAGGTGGTTTTGCCGGTGCCGTTGCGCCCCAACAGCGCCAGGGTTTCGCCTTCGGCCAAAGAAAAACTCACGCCGTTCAGCACCACGGCTTCGCCGTAGCCGGCGCTCAGATCGGTGACTTGCAGTAAATCAGCCATGCGCCAACTCCTCGCCATGACCCAGGTACACCGATTTGACCTGGGGGTCGTTGGCAATCTCTTGCGGCGTGCCTTCGGTCAGCACCGCGCCGTTCACCAGCACGGTGATGCGGGTGGCGAAATCAAAAACCAAATCCATATCGTGTTCAATCAACATCACCGACACATCGGTCGGCAAGGCCGCGACGGTGTGCAGCAGTTCCTCGCGCTCGCCCGCGGGCACGCCCGCCACCGGCTCGTCCAGCAACAAGACCTTGGGCTCGCAGGCCAGGGCAATCGCCATTTCCAGCAAGCGGCGCTTGCCGTAAGCCAACACCTCGGTGCGTTGGTTCATCACCTCGGTCAAGCGAAACAGCGTGAGCAACTCTTCGCAGCGCTCGACCACGCGGCGGTTGGCGCCCAGGGGCTGCCACCAGCGACTGCCCGAGCCTTGCTGCTGCGACACCACCATGGCCAGCGTTTCCAGCGGCGTCATGCTGGCAAACAACTGGTTGATCTGGAAGGTGCGCACCAGCCCCTTGTGCACCCGTTGATGGGGGGGTAGTTCGGTGATGTCCTCGCCCAACAGGGTGATGCGTCCCGCGGTGGGTTCCAGCACACCGGTCATCAAATTGATGAGCGTGGTTTTGCCCGCACCGTTGGGGCCGATCAAGGCATGCCTGGCGCCTTGCGTGATCGACAGGTTCACGTCTTGCGTGGCGGTGATGCCGCCAAACTTTTTCAGCAAGCCTTCGGTCTTCAAAACCACAGGCGCGCTCATGTCGATACCCCTGAGGCGCGGGCCTTGTTGGCGCCGAACCACGACCATGGGCGCAGCAAGCGGTCACGCCCCACCAGCACCAGCACCACCAAAAACAAACCAATCCAGAAGGTCCAGTACTGCGGCGTGATGCTCGAGATCACATCGTGCAGCAGTTTGAACACCACCGCGCCCAAGACGCCGCCATACAACCAACCCACGCCGCCAATCACCAACATCAACATCACATCGGCCGAGCGGTCCAAGGCAAACAAATCCAGGGATGCAAAGCCCGAGGTTTGCGCCAACAAGGCGCCTGCCGCGCCGGCCACGCCCGCGGCCAAGGTGTAAATCACCGCCAAGCGGCGATGCACCGCAATGCCAATCGCCATGGCGCGCAAGGGGTTGTCGCGCACGGCTTTGAGCGTGGCGCCAAACGGTGAATGCACCAAGCGCCTGGCCAACACAAACAGCAGCAGCAGCACGGCCAGGGAATACCAAGCCGCGGTTTGCCCCATCAGGTCAAACTCAAACCGGCCCAAAACCGGCCCCAAGACCACGCCTTGCAGCCCGTCAGAGCCACCGGTCAACCAGTCCAACTTATTGGCCAGCTCCAGCAAAATCAAAGCCATGCCCAAGGTGACCATCAAGCGGGTCAAGTCCGTACCGCGCAAGATGGTGAAAGAACACAGGGCACCCAGAACCGTTGCCGCCGCCATGCCCACGATCAAACCCGTCACCGGGTCGGGCATGACCAATTTGGCAAACAGCGCAGCCGCGTAGGCACCGAAGCCAAAGAAAGCCGCATGACCCAACGAGACCACACCGGCGTAACCCAGTACCAAATCGAGCGACAAGGCGAACAAGGCGACGATGGCGATCTCGTTGACGATCAAGGCATGACCGGGCAACACCCATGGCGCGGCAAAGGCCGCCAGCCAAAGCAAGGGCTCCCAAATTTTGTAACGTGAGGGGGTCAACAAACTGTGTTGCATCGCGTCCATCACTGGCCCCCTTTGCGCACAAACAGGCCTTGCGGGCGCCACAACAAAATCACCAGCATCAGCGAATACACAATGAAGGCGCCTAACTTAGGCACGTAATATTTACCCGCCACATCGGCAATGCCCAGCAGCAAAGCGGCCAACAAAGGACCGGTGATGGACGAGGTGCCGCCCACCGCCACAACGATCAAAAAGTACACCATGAACTTGAGGGGAAAGGTCGGGTCCAGGCCCAGCACCTCGGCGCCCAAGGCGCCACCCAAACCGGCCAAGCCCGAGCCCACGGCAAAGGTGGCGGCAAACACCAGGTTCACGTTGATGCCCAAGCCCGCAGCCACGCGGGCGTCGTCCACGCTGGCGCGCAAGCGGCTGCCAAAGCGGGTTTTCGCCAAGACGAACTGCAGGCCCACGGTGAGCGCCGCGCAGACGGCGATGATGAACAAGCGGTAGTGACCCATGCCCAAGGCGTAAGACTCGCCATCAAACAATTCGGTGCGCCCACGCAACCCATCAGGCAACTGCATGATTTGCTGCTGCGAGCCCATGAAGTAGTCGGTGGCCGCCACGGCCATGAAGGCCAGGCCGATGGAAAACAACACCTGGTCCAAGTGCGGTTTTTTGTACATCGGCCGGTACAGCGTGCGTTCCAACACCGCACCCAGCAAGCCGGCACCGGCAAAAGCGATGGGCAGACACCACAAGAACGGCACGCCGTACTGCTGCGTCAGCACCACCGTGAGGTAGCCACCGATCATGGCAAAAGCCCCGTGCGCGAGGTTGATGAAATTCATCAATCCCATCGTCACCGACAGGCCCACGGCCAAGATAAACAACAGCATGCCGTAGGCGATGCCGTCAAAAAGAATAGTCAACATGTGATGCGGTTCTGGTTCACTTTGGCGGTGTAGGAGCCAGCCTGCTGGCGATGGCGTCACGTCAATTTTTGACGCTATCGCTTGCAGGCAAACTCCTACAAAAGTCGGATCAGTTACTTGGTCTTGCCCGGATCTTTCACGTCCTTGAGAGTCGAGAACTCTTGGTTGTAAAGCTGGCCGTTGACCTTTTCCACCTTGCGGATGTAGATGTTGTGCACCACGTCGCGGGTTTGCGCGTCAATGAACATCGGGCCGCGGGGGCTTTCAAACACTTGGCCCTTCATCGCGTCGAGCAAGGCTTGGCCGCCTGCACCCTTGGTGGCTTTGGCGGCTTCGTAAATCACGCGCATGCCGTCATAGCCGCCCACCGCCATGAAGTTGGGGCGCAGACCGTTGTTGGCTTTTTCAAACGCAGCGACGAATTTTTTGTTCACCGCCGAGTTGTGCGAAGCCGAGTAGTGGTGCGAAGTCACCACCCCATTGGCCACATCGCCCATGCTGTTCAAGATATCGTCGTCGGTGATGTCGCCGGTGCCGATCAGCTTGATGCCGGCCTTGTCCATGCCGCGTTCGGCAAACTGCTTCATCAAAGCCGCGCCGGCGCCCGAGGGCACAAACACATAAACTGCATCGGGTTTCAGATCACGCACTTTTTGCAAGAAAGGAGCAAAGTCGGGATTGCGCATGGGCACGCGCAAAGTGTCAATCACCTGGCCGCCGTTGAAGGTCAAACGGTCTTTGAAATACTTTTCAGCATCGATGCCGGGTCCGTAATCGGCCACCAGCGTGACCACTTTCTTGATGCCGTTGTTGGGTGCCCAATCGGCAATCGCCACGGCCGCTTGCGGCAAGGTGAAGCTGGTGCGGATGATGAAAGGCGAGGCTTCGGTGATGCTCGAGGTCGCAGCTGCCATGACCACCAACGGCGTCTTGGACTGTGTGGCAATCGGCGCGGTGGCCAAGGCCAGAGGCGTCAGGCCAAAACCGGCCAGCACGCTGACCTTGTCGTTCACCACCAACTCTTGCGCAATGCGCTTGGTCACGTCTGGCGCGCTGGTGTCGTCTTTGACGATCAGCTCCACTTTTTTGCCGGCTACGGTGTCACCGTTTTGCGCCATGTACAAGCGCGCAGCGGCTTCGATCTGTTTGCCGGTGGAGGCAAAAGGTCCGGTCATGGGCAAGATCAAACCGATCTTGAATTTGTCTTGGGCCATGGCGCTGGTGGCGCCAGCCAACACCACCGCTGCGGCGACAGTGCGGAGAAAAAATCGTTTTTGCATGTTGAGGGTCTCCAAAAAAATCAAGGGGGTTGAGGTGAGAAAAATGGGCATCAGCCCGACTTGCGGATCAGTTGCACACCGGGTACAGCCACCGTTTGGGGGCTGCGAATGGCGGCTTTCAAATTGGTTTGTGCCAAACGCGAATGCTCGCGCATCAGCGATTCGGCCCGTGCACCTTCGCGCAAGGCAATGGCTTTGAGCACCTCGCGGTGCTGGTGCTGGGCCATGATGAGCATGTCGCGCGATTGGGGGGAGTTGAACTGCACGCCGACAAAACCCGAGGGCGAGGCAAACGGCTGACTGGCCACGCGCTCGATCTCGCGCACCAGCACACGGCTGCCCGACATGGCGCCCAGCAAGGTATGGAACTGATGGTTCATCAGCACATAGGCCGAGAAAGTCCTGTCCGACAACGCGGCATCCGCCAGCACCACATCAATCTCGTCTAAACAGGTTTGTGCCTGTCGCATCACTTCCGGGTCCACACCGCGCTCCGCGGCCAGGCGTGCCGCCAAACCTTCGACCGTGCCGCGCAACTCAATCGCGTCAGACACTTCAGCTTCAGAAAAGGTGCGTACCGCATACCCGCCATGGGGCAAGGCCTCGAGCAAGCCCTCTTGTTCCAACCGAATCAGCGCGGCGCGAATGGGGGTGCGAGAGACGCCCAACAGGTCCACCAGGGTCAGCTCGGCAATGCGCGCACCGGCAGGCAAGCCCCCGGCCAAAATCAACTCGCGCAACTTGAGCTGTGCTTTGACCGCTTGCGAACCGCTTTCTTCTAAAGTGACAACCATAGGACTGACCAAGAAGGCGACTGAGCGTCGCACAGGGGGATGATGGCA
>CAIWWN010000262.1 GCA_903916355.1 uncultured Burkholderiales bacterium
AATGTCCAAGCCATTTGCTCTTTCGATCCTGAAAATAGAAATCAGTGAAAGACTGCTTTCGACATTTGAGCCACCCGGCCCTTCAAATCAAGCAGCCGCTATCGATTCCGGCCGTCCAGAAAATTGGCATCTTCAGTGACGTTCGGAAGTCGCTCGCAGTATGGACTGACAAAAAGCCCCATCGGTTGTAAAGCGGTGGGGCTTGTGAGGTCGCCGTTTGCCCAGTAAAGGGACTCAGCTCATTCGGGTTCGATTTTCGCGTCGCGCACCACCTTGGCCCAGCGCGGGGCTTCGGCTTTGATCAAGGCCGCGAATTGCTCGGGCGTGCCGCCACCCACTTCGTTGCCCTGATTCAAGATTTTTTCTTTGACCTCAGGGTCTTGCAAGGCTTTGTTGCAAGCGGCGTTCAGCTGCTTGATCAAGTCGGCGGCCATGCCCTTGGGGCCAATCAAACCTTGCCAGTTCAACACTTCCACTGCGGGAAAGCCTTGCTCCCCCATGGTGGGGATGTCAGGGGCCAGCGGTGATCGGGTTTTGCTGGTGATGGCCAAAGCCCGCATACGGCCCGCCTTGATGGACGGCATGGCCGCGTACATCTGTTCAAACATCATGTGCACTTGACCGCCCATCAGGTCGGTGGCCGCAGCCGAGCCGCTCTTGTAGGGCGCATGAATCATGTCAATGCCTGCCGCATGTTCAAACAAGGCGCCACTCAAATGGTGCGATCCACCAATGCCACCCGAGGCGTAACTCAGTTTGCCGGGGTTGGCTTTGGCGGCCGCCACCAGGTCTTTCACGGATTTATAGGGTGAGTCGTTGCGCACCATCAAAATCAAAGGACCACGCTCGATCAAGCAAATTGGGGTCAAATCGGTTTGCGGATCGAAGTTCAGTTTTTTGAACAAAGCCTGGTTCACCGCCAGTGGGGCAAAGTTGCCCATGCCCAAGGTGTAGCCGTCAGGTTTGCCGCGTGCAATCGCTTCAGTGCCGATGTTGCCACCCGCTCCGGCTTTGTTGTCGATGATGATGGGCTGGCCCAGCAACAGAGTCATGGCTTTGGCCACTTGGCGTGAACGCGAGTCGGCATTGCCACCAGCCGCATACGGGCAGACCCAGGTAATGGGTTTGCTGGGAAATTTGTCTTGCGCTTGGGCCCAAGCCGGCCCCATCAGTGCAATGCTGGTGACTTGCAGTAGCTCTCTTCTTTTCATGTCAATCCCTTGAGTTGCGGGCCTCGAATCGTGCCCTGCAGAAATTATAGGAAGTCATTGGAAGATTCGGTATGCGCAATCTCCCTCATGGGGGCTAACCCCATCTGCAGAAACTCGGTTGATTCAAGCGGGTAAAAAGCGCTCGACCAGCAAACTCCAGAACGCAGAGCCAATCGCCACGTTGTTGTCGTTAAAGTCGTAAGCTGGGTTGTGTACCATGCAGGCGCCGTGACCATCGCCGCTGCCGTCGCCGTTGCCAATCAGCAAGTAGCAGCCGGGCACTTTTTCCAACATGAAGGCAAAGTCTTCGCTGCCCGTCAGGGCTTGGCCTTGGCGTGTGACGTTGGCCTCACCCACCAGCTCTTCGCCCACACTGCGGGCAAAATCTGTTTCTGCCAAGGTGTTGACCAGCACCGCGTAGCCTCGCTGGTAATCGATGCTGGCTTTGACGCCATAGCTTTGGGCTTGGGCGTGTACCAGTTCTTTGATACGGACCTCGAGCAGTTGACGCACCTCGCGGTCCAGCGAGCGCACGCTCAACTTCATCGTACAGGTTTGCGGAATCACATTATTGGCCACGCCGGCGTTAAAGGCCCCCACGGTGATGACGGCCATGTGCAAAGGATCCACGTTGCGCGAGACGATGGTTTGCAAGGCCATCACAATCGCCGAGCCCGCCACGATAGAGTCCACGGCCTTGTGCGGCACTGCACCGTGGCCACCCACGCCTTCCAGCGTGATGGTCACGTTGTCGGAGGAGGCCATGGCGGGGCCATCGCGAAACACCAGCTTGCCTTGCGGGTGGCTGGGCATGTTGTGCATCGCAAAAATAGCGTTACAAGGGTATTTGGTGAACAGGCCGTCTTCCATCATCTTCACCGCGCCGCCCAAACCTTCTTCGGCGGGTTGGAAAATCAAGTTCACGGTGCCCGAGAACTGACCTTTTTGGGCAATGTGTTTGGCCGCGGCGAGCAACATGGCGGTGTGCCCGTCATGGCCGCAAGCGTGCATGATGCCGGTATGGCAACTGGCGTAAGCCAGGCCGGTGGCCTCGTCGATCGGCAAAGCGTCCATGTCGGCGCGGATGCCAATGGATCGGCTGCCGTTGCCGCGTTGCAGCTGACCCACCAAACCGGTGCCACCCAAGCCTCGCTCAACCTTGTATCCCCAAGCGCTGAGCTGCTCGGCAACCAAGTCGCTGGTGCGATACTCCTTGTAGCCCATCTCTGGGTGCTTATGGATGTCGCGCCGCACGGCAATGAATTCATCGGCATCGGCCTGCAGGGCGTGGAGTTTGTCGTGCAAAAAAGCGTCGCGAGGGGCGTTCATTGGATTCACCTTTCAAAGCAAGTTGGTGGGGCTGGTCTTGCGAGGTTAATCGATTTAGCGCCCTAAGGGGACAGGGCTTTCCCCTGATCGGTAGGGCGGATGGGGCGGCGAGAATAAGGCAGAAACCCCAGAAAGAATGGCAATGCAAGAATGGATTTTCCCCTTGGGTGTGGCCTTGCTGGGCTATACCGTTTTGGCGCTCACGGGTTTTGGCTCCGCCTTGGTGATCGTGCCTTTGCTGGCTTGGCAATGGCCTTTGCCTGAAGTCGTGGCCTTGACCTTGCTGCTGGATGTGCCCGCATCGGCTTTGCACAGTGGCTTGAACTGGCGCCGGGTGCAGTGGCCTGAGTTGCTGCGGCTGTTGCCCGGCTTGGTGGTGGGTGC
The DNA here is from genome assembly GCA_903916355.1 of uncultured Burkholderiales bacterium. Classification (GTDB taxonomy): domain Bacteria; phylum Pseudomonadota; class Gammaproteobacteria; order Burkholderiales; family Burkholderiaceae_C; genus Limnohabitans_A. Next base: position 2,925 of record CAIWWN010000262.1, read on the forward strand.
CGTGATCGGCTTGTGGTTGACCCAGCAGTTGCCTGCACGTTGGCCCCTGCTGATACTGGGCGTTTATGTGGCTTTTGTGGGTTTGAATGCCTTGCGCCAAGCGGTGGCGAACCGCGCACCGGCTGCACCCGTCTGGGCTTATGGGGTCGGTGTGGGCATCGGCGTGGTGGAAATGCTGTTTGGCACCGCGGGCCCTTTGGTGGTCGCCTGGCTGTCACGCCGTGTGCCTGATGTGCAGCAGATGCGTGCCAGCACGCCCATGATCATCACCCTCGCAGCCAGTACCGTCTTGGTGGGCATGGCGTTGGAGGGGCGCTTGTCCAGTCCACAGCTGTGGTCGCGTTGGTCGGTGCTGATCATGGCGGCTTTGCTCGGTGTGGTCCTGGGCCACCGACTGGCCAGCCACTTGCCAGTGGCCCGCTTGCGCCAGCTCATTTGCAGCCTGCTGGTGGTCAGCGGCGGGATGCTGGCCTTGAACGCGCTGCGTTAAGGCCAGTCAGGTTCACATTAGCAGGTGCTCACCGGCATTGTCGCCGCCCAAGGTGACGTAATTGACTTTGCGAATGTCCATCAGTTTGGTGCCGCCGGCATAGCTGATCGAGCTTTGCACGTCTTGCTCCATCTCGATCAAGGTGTCGACCAGCTTGCCCTTGATGGGCTCCAAGATGCGTTTGCCTTCGACGTGCTTGTATTCGCCCTTGTTGAAATCAGACGCTGAGCCGTAATATTCCTTGAACATCTCGCCATCGACTTCCACCGTTTTACCGGGGGACTCTTCGTGGCCGGCAAACAGCGAGCCGATCATGACCATGGAGGCGCCAAAGCGGATGCTCTTGGCGATGTCGCCGTGGCTGCGGATGCCGCCGTCGGCAATGATGGGCTTGGTGGCTACGCGGGCGCACCACTTGAGCGCGCTGAGTTGCCAGCCGCCCGTGCCAAAACCGGTTTTCAGTTTGGTGATGCAGACCTTGCCCGGGCCCACGCCCACTTTGGTCGCGTCAGCGCCCCAGTTTTCCAAGTCGATCACCGCTTCGGGCGTGGCCACGTTGCCCGCAATCACAAAGCTCTTGGGCAGTTTGGCCTTGATGTAGCCAATCATGTCGCGCACGCTGTCGGCATGGCCGTGCGCAATGTCAATGGTGATGTAGTCGGGCACTAGATTTTCGGCGGCCAGTTGGTCCACCGTGGCGCGGTCCGGTGCTTTCACACCCAGGGAGATGGAGGCATACACCCCTTTGCCATGCATGTCGCGCACGAACTGAACGTTGTCCAGATTAAAGCGGTGCATCACGTAAAAGTAGTTGTTTTGCGCCATCCACAGGCAGATCGACTCGTCGACCACTGTCTTCATATTGGCGGGAACCACCGGCAGGCGGAACTTGCGCCCGCCCAGTTCGACGCCGGCATCGCACTCGGAACGGCTTTCCACCCGGCACTTGCGAGGCAGCAACAAAATATGGTCGTAATCAAAAATTTCCATGAGAACCAAGCTCCAAAAAGGATCGTTGAAAGAACGAATGAGCGCTTGGCTTGGCCGGTTTTTTGACGAAAAAAAACCGAGCGCAAGAATCTTGGGCCCGGTGTCTGATTCTACAGCGTTTATTTCAAGCTGGATGCCTTGGATGAAGGCCCAAGATAAAGGCCCACTCATATTTTTTAAAGCCGTCTTTACCAAGGGTTCATGGAGCCTGGGTGTTCTATGGTTACATTGAGCCATGTTCAATTTTTAACAAGGTGTTGTATGAAAAAAGTGGTGCTATTGGCTTTGGTGTTCATGACGTTGGCGTCAGGAGCCTTTGCTCAGCGGTATGAGCCGAGGGAGGTGTTTGAGCATCGTCCCCATCCGGACGCGCATTGGCACAGTCAAGCGGGTTGGCTCGTGCCCGCCCTTATCGGAGGCGCGCTGGTCTATGGCGCTGTGAACAGTCAGCCAAATCCTCAAGTGGTTCTTCAACAACCCCGCTATTACCCTATCGTTCCCGGCCAGCCCCAACAACCGCCTGTCGGTTATCACTGGGAGCAAATAGTGGATGCCAGTTGCAACTGTCAACGGGTGGTGTTGGTTCGAAACTGACTTTTATTGAGGTGTCGGCACCTAGGCCGTCTCGGGTGCCTTCAATCCTTTGTGCATGAAAAAAGAATCTATTTCCTTTCACATTCTCCCCACTTCGGCAACCATGGTGGGGGTTTGCATGACCGTCTTGAGTATTGCAAAACTCATTGAAGGGCGGACCCAGCAACTACTCATAATTGACGAGTTGATGGCTATTGACAGTTTGGTTTTTTTGCTCAGTGCCGGGCTGTCATATCAGTCCATCAAGGCCCAAGGCTTGCAAGATAATTTTGAAAAATTTGCCGATATTTCTTTCATGGCAGGTTTGACTTTGATGGCTGTCGCAGCGACCGTTTTTGCGTACGAACTTTATTAATTGGGTGAATCCCAGCCCAAGGGAATGTTGCTTTACCTGCCTTTACCTTTACCTCATATTTCTAAGCAAGAACTTCACAGCCTTAGCCCATTATTGGCTTTCCAATAACCAAAGGAGTTCTGATGTTTCATAAAAAAGTTTTCTTCATGATGGCTATCTCAGCCGCTTCAGCCGCTTCGTTCGCGGGTGGTTTTGAGGGTTGGCAAGTCAGCGCAGGAGTGGACAGTACCAACGCCAAATTGACTGGCGGTGAATATGCCAATTTGAATTCGGGTGCAGACCAGGGGTACGGTGCTTCTGATGCGGCTAATCGGCAAACGGGCATGAAATTGGGCGTCAGTTATGGCGTCGGCAGCGGCTCATTTTTAACCACCTTCGGTGCTGACTTCATCACGGGCAAGAACACCATTTCTAACTCGGTCGTCTCACCTAATGGTAATGGCGGACCCAACAGCATCTCGGCCAATCACCGATTCGATCTGTATGTGGCACCCGGTTACAAAATCAATCCAGATACAGTCGCTTACGCCAAACTGGGGTATACGTCATTGGCAACGGGCAATGTGACGGATACCAGTTCGGGAGCTTCTGTCGGGAGCGGTCCTGGATCAAATGGCTTGATTTACGGTCTGGGCTTCAAGCAAAAATTTGATCACAACTCACCTTATTTCTACGCCGTTGACTACACGGTGGGCTCCACTAATTCAGGACAAATTTTGGATGCTTCAGGTGCAGGAAGTTACGATGCCAAAATTAAGTTTTCCAGCTTGAGCTTGAACGTGGGTTATTCATTCTGAGCGGTGTTGAATTGAAATTCAAAGCGAGAGATGTTTCGACGGGTTTGGTTCTTACAATCATGGAATGCATATCGGCTACCAGTCCCTCGATTCATCCTCGCCTTTGTTAGACAACCTCAATGAGGAGCAGCTGCGCGCCGTGACCTTACCGGCTGAGCCTGCTTTGATTTTGGCGGGTGCGGGTTCGGGCAAAACCAAGGTGCTGACCACGCGCATTGCCTGGTTGCTGCAAACCTCGCAAGTCTCGCCCGGCGGCATCTTGGCGGTGACCTTCACCAACAAGGCCGCCAAAGAAATGAAGCTGCGCCTGCAGTCCATGCTGCCGGTGAACGTGAACGCCATGTGGATCGGCACTTTTCACGGTCTGTGCAACCGGTTTTTGCGCGCGCATTACAAGCTGGCGAACTTGCCGCAGACCTTTCAAATTTTGGACACACAAGACCAGCTGTCTGCCGTCAAGCGCCTGTGCAAACAGTTTCATGTGGACGAAGAGCGCTTTCCGCCCAAGCAGGTGCAGTACTTTATTTCGGGTTGCAAAGAAGACGGTAACCGCCCGCACGACGTGGTGGTGCGCGACGACGAGACGCGCAAAAAAGTGGAGCTGTATGCCCTGTACGAAGAGCAGTGCCAGCGCGAAGGCGTGGTGGATTTTGGCGAGCTGATGCTGCGCTCGTATGAGCTGCTGCGCGACAACGAGCCGGTGCGCTCGCATTACCGGGCGCGCTTCAAGCATGTGTTGATCGACGAGTTTCAAGACACCAACAAGCTGCAGTACGCCTGGATCAAGATGGTCACGGGCATGCCCTCAGAAGGCGGCGGCGCGGTGCTGGCGGTGGGCGATGACGACCAAAGCATTTACGCGTTTCGCGGCGCGCGGGTGGGCAATATGGCCGACTTTGTGCGCGAGTTTGGCGTGCGCCACCAAATCAAGCTGGAGCAAAACTACCGCAGCTACAGCAACATCTTGGACTCGGCCAACGAGCTGATCAGCCACAACAAAAACCGCTTGGGTAAAAACCTGCGCACCACGCAGGGCGCGGGCGAGCCGGTGCGCATGTACGAGTCCACCAGCGACTTTGCCGAGGCGCAGTGGCTGGTGGATGAAATGCGGCAACTCGTCAAAGGCGATGGTTTTAACCGCAAAGAAATTGCCGTGCTGTACCGCAGCAACGCCCAAAGCCGGGTGATGGAAACCGCGCTGTTCAACGCCGGCATGCCCTACCGCGTGTATGGCGGTTTGCGCTTTTTTGAACGCGCCGAAATCAAGCACGCACTGGCCTATTTGCGCTTGCTGGAAAACGCCAATGACGACACCAGTTTTTTACGCGTGGTGAACTTTCCGCCGCGCGGGATCGGTGCACGCAGCATTGAGCAGTTGCAAGACATTGCCCGCAGCTCGGGTTGCTCGCTGCACGACGCCGTGAGCGCCGCAACCGGCAAGGCCGGCGCGAACCTGGGCGGCTTTGTCGCCATGCTGGATGTGCTGCGTGAGCAGATCGCCGGCATGACACTGCGCGAAATCATCGATTTGTTGTTGGACAAAACCGGCCTGCTGGCCCATTACCGTGCCGACAAAGACGGCGCCGACCGGGTGGAGAACTTGGAAGAATTGGTCAACGCGGCCGAGAGCTTTGTCACCATCGAAGGCTTTGGCCGCGATGCCGTGGCCATGACCCAAGCGGGTGGCGCTGGGGGTTCCGCGTTGACGCAAAGCCCGGCGAGCCAGGGGCTGACGTTCAGCGACAGTGCTGAAACAGCCGACCCTGCGGCCATTTCGGAAGAGACCGGCGAGGTCATGTCACCACTGGCCGCCTTTCTGACGCACGCGGCTTTGGAGGCCGGTGACAACCAGGCACAGGCCGGCGAAGACGCGGTGCAGCTGATGACCGTGCACGCCAGCAAGGGCTTGGAGTTTGATGCGGTCTTCATCACCGGTCTGGAAGAAGGCCTGTTCCCGCACGAAAATGCGATGAACGACTACGATGGCCTGGAAGAAGAGCGGCGCCTGATGTACGTGGCCATCACCCGGGCGCGCAAGCGCCTGTACATCAGCCATTCGCAAACCCGCATGCTGCATGGCCAGACGCGCTACAACGTCAAGAGTCGGTTCTTGGATGAACTGCCCGAAGCCTGTCTGAAATGGATCACGCCCAAGAGCGGCGCCTTTGCCACTGGCCTGGGCGGCGGCTGGAACAGCCCGGCGCAGGCCAAGCCGGCTTGGGGCCGCAGCAGCTTGGGCAGCGACACCTTCAAGAGCCCGCCCGTACCGGTTCAGAAATCAGAGCCTGAACACGGTATCAAGTCCGGCATGAAGGTGTTTCACAACAAGTTTGGCGAAGGCAAAGTGCAAGCTGTGGAAGGGCAGGGCGCCGATGCGCGTGCCCAGGTCAACTTTCCACGCCACGGCGTCAAATGGCTGGCGCTGTCGGTGGCCAAACTCACGCCGGTTTAAATCCCGACACCCTGATACCTCGATTTTTATTTAGAAAGAACACCATGAAAATTGGAAAAGACTCCGTCGTGACCATGAGCTACAAAGTGGTCGACGCCCAAGGCAAAACCCTGGACCAATCGCAAGAGCCCACGGCGTACTTGCATGGCGGCTATGACAACACCTTGCCCAAGATTGAAGAGGCGCTGGACGGCCAAGAAGTGGGCTTTGCCACCACCCTGAAGCTGGCCGCTGTGGATGCATTTGGCGAGCGCAACGAAGCTTTGGTGCAGACCATTCCTAAAACCGAATTTCCACCGGGCGTGAAGGTGGGCGGGCAGCTGCGTGGCCGCGCCGAAGATGGCACTGAACACGTGTTCACTGTGGTCAAAATCAAAGGCGACAAGGTGCTGCTGGACGGCAACCACCCTTGGGCCGGTCAAGACCTGAGTTTCAGCTTGAAGGTGATCGAAGTGCGTGCGGCGTCAGAAGAAGAAGTGACGCACCGCCACGCGCATGGCGCGCACGGGCATCACCATTGAAGTCACACTGAACAAGCCCTGGTCACAGGGCTTGTTCAAGGTTTCAGATCAAGGCTTTTCGGCCGGCACGATCTCGCCAAAGCAGTCGCGCACGGTGAAGTAAACCGAGGTGAAAAACATCGCCGCCATCAAGAGGGCGACGGGGGTCATCACGGTTTCAGCCAGGCTTTGCTCGCCGATCAGGCTGACCACGAACAAAATCACCATGCCAGAGCTCAAAAATACGCCCATCCAGGCCAGTGTGTAGACCATGAACGCCCCCAGATTGCGCCAACAGGCCACCAGGCTGAAAAACAGGCTTTTCACCGGCGGCACACCATGCCAGTGCAGCAGAGCCGGGGCATGCCAGAACATCATCGACAGGGGAAGGTACAAAGCCATGGCCAGCCACATGGCGTTTTGAAAGGCTGGGTTGTTCACTTTGTCGGCGGTGATTGGCGCGCCCATGAGGTAGACGCCGGCAAACAATCCGCCATCGATCAGGGTCGAGACGCCCATCACGGCAATAAAGCCAAAGGCATACAAGCCGCCCAGCACCAGCATGTCTTTCACCCCAGCTTTGCCGCTGCGAAAAGCCACCAGCAAAATGCCCGGCATGGGGAACTTGCCTTGTTCGGCCACCGCGGTGGCGGCCATCAGTCCCAAAGTCATGGCGGGCAGCAACACCAATGCCAGCACATTGCCAATGAGCGGAATCATGGAGGCTACCGAGACCCAGGCCATGAACAAAAAGAACAGGCCCGACATGGCCAACGGTTGCTTCCAGAAAGTCTGAATGCCTTGGCGCACCCAGACGAAGCCGGTGCGGGGTGTCACGATGTTCAGTTTCATTCAGTGCTTTTTAAAAAAGAATTTCACAGCGCAAGGGGTTGCGCCACACGGGCGCGCAGCACCCGCTCAAAGTGGGTGGGGTCGTGTGGCGTGAGCATGGCCGCTTCGCGCGGCAGATGAAAGTCCCATAAACGCGAGATCCAAAAACGCAGGGCCCCGGCACGCAACAGGGCGGGCAGCAACTGGCGCTCAGCGCCACTCAAAGGGCGCACCTGTTGGTAAGCGGCGAGCATGGCCTTGGCCCGTGCTGCGTCATGCGCGCCGCTGGGCAGGTCAATGCCCCAGTCGTTCAGGCACACGGCCAAGTCAAACAGCCAGGTGTCGACCCCGGCAAAGTAAAAATCAAAAAAACCGGTCAACTGCTCGCCGTCAAACATCACGTTGTCGCGAAACAAATCGGCATGAACCGGGCCGCGCGGTAGGGCGGCATAAGCGCTGCTGGCGGCGGTATGGTTTTGATAGGCCAGCTCGCTGCGAATCAGCGCGGCTTGTTCGGGCGTCAAATACGGCAGCACCACCGGCACGGTTTCGTTCCACCAGGGCAGGCCACGCAAATTGGGCTGACTGCGGTTGTAATCCTGCCCGGCCAGGTGCATGCGGGCCAGCATGTCGCCCACGGCGGCGCAATGCACGGCTTGGGGTTGCAACTGGCTTTTGCCGGTCAGTTTGTTGACCACGGCCGCTGGTTTACCGCACACGGTGTGCAAGATGTCGCCATCTGGGTTGGCGGCAGGGTTGGGCACCAGAATCCCGCGCTCGGCCAAATGCTTCATCAAATGCAGATAAAAAGGCAATTGTTCAAAGCCCAAACGCTCGAACAAGGTCAGCACATACTCGCCGCGCTCGGTGGTGGCGAAGTAGTTGGTGTTTTCGATGCCGCCCTCAATGCCGCGCAGGGCGGTGAGCTGGCCCAGATTCAGGGCTTGCATCAGGTCATTGGCCTGGGTTTCGGTGACTTCGGTGAATACCGCCATGATTGCAATCAAAAGGCCTCTTGCGGGACCCAGGTAGGAACAAACCTGACATTGTAGGCGGGGCGGGTGCGCAGCCCGGGGGGTAAGGAGCCCCTTTTGATGCGCAAGGGCCCGTGCACAATCGGGGGATGAGCGAAAACACTTCTCCCCCAAAGACCCTGCTGCTGGTCGACGGCTCCAGCTACCTGTACCGCGCTTTTCACGCCATGCCCGATTTGCGGGCCGTGCCTGGCGACCCGACCAGCCCCGCGACAGGGGCCATTCGCGGCATGATCAACATGATGGAGCGACTGCGCAAGGATGTGCCTGCGGTCTACGCCGCATGCGTGTTTGACGCCAAAGGCCCGACCTTCCGCGACGAGATGTACCCCGAGTACAAGGCGCACCGCAGTCCCATGCCAGACGACCTGCGCGCGCAGATCGAGCCCATCCACGAGCTGGTGCGCCTGATGGGCTGGACGGTGCTGGACGTGCCGGGGGTGGAGGCCGACGACGTGATCGCCACGCTGGCGCACACGGCCGCGCAGCAGGGCATTCAGGTCACGGTGTCCAGCGGCGACAAGGATTTGAGCCAGCTGGTGAACGCGCACATCACCATCATCGACACGATGAACGGCAAGGTGCGCGATGTGGCGGGCGTAACCGAAGAATTTGGCGTGCCGCCCTCGCTGATGATCGACTACCAGACCCTGGTGGGCGACCCGGTGGACAACGTCCCCGGCGTGGCCAAAGTGGGCCCGAAGACGGCCGCCAAGTGGCTGCTCGAATACGGCTCGCTCGACAAACTCATGGAAAACGCCCACGAGATCAAGGGCGTGGCGGGTGAGAACCTGCGCCAGGCGGTGGACTGGCTGCCCAAGGGCCGCGCCCTGGTGACCATGAAAATCGATTGCGACCTGAACGGCTGGTTGCCCGATTTGCCCTCTCTGGCCAGCCTGCACCTGCACGCGCCAGACAAGGACAAGTTGCTGAATTTTTACCAGACCTATGGTTTTCGCGGTCTGGTGCAGTCCATGGGCGGGGCTGCGCCGGTCCCAGCTGTCAAACCCAAGGCCAGCAAAGCCAAAGACACGGGCATGGGCGATTTGTTTGGTGAGGCGCAAGAGGCCGAGCCGGCCGCTCAGGTCCCGCCACCCGCGCTCGACAACAGTGCCAGTTCGGTGCAAGGCGCATTGAACTACGAGACGGTGACCACCTGGGCGCAGCTGGACCACTGGCTGGCCCGCCTGGCCACGGCCGAGCTGGTGGCGCTGGACACCGAAACGACTTCGCTCGATGCCATGAAGGCCGAATTGGTGGGGATCAGCCTGAGCGTCAAGCCCGGTGAGGCGGCCTATATTCCGTTGGCGCACAACGGCCCGGGTGCCCCCGCGCAATTGCCGCTGGCCGAGGTACTGGCCCAGCTCAAGCCCTGGCTGGAAGACGCGAGCCGCGCCAAGCTGGGCCAGAACATCAAATACGACCGCCATGTGCTGGCCAACCAAGGCATTGAGGTGCACGGCTACCTGCACGACACCATGCTGCAAAGCTATGTGCTGGAAGTGCACAAGCCGCACAGCCTGAGCAGCTTGGCACTGCGCCATGTGGGGCGCGCCGGCTTGGCCTATGAAGACCTGTGCGGCAAAGGGGTGCACCAGATTCCGTTTGCCCAAGTCGACGTGGCGCGCGCCGCAGAATACGCCTGCGAAGACGCCGACCAAACCCTGGACGTGCATCTTGCGCTGTGGCCAAGCATCGAACAAGACGCCAAATTACGCGCGGTGTATGAGCTGGAAATCGCCACCAGCGAAGCCTTGTTTCGCATCGAGCGCAATGGCGTGCTGATCGATGGCCCCACATTGGCCACGCAAAGCGCCGCTTTGGGCTTGCGCATCGTGCAGCTTGAAACCGAGGCCTATGCGATTGCCGGTCAGCCCTTTAATCTGGCCAGCCCCAAGCAATTGGGCGAGATTTTCTTTGACAAGCTGGGCCTGCCGGTCATCAAAAAAACCGCCACGGGTGCGCGCAGCACCGACGAAGAAGTGCTGGAAAAATTGGCCGAAGACTACCCGCTGCCGGCGCGCATTTTGGAGCACCGCAGCCTGTCCAAACTCAAAGGCACTTACACCGACAAGCTGGCGCAGATGGCGCTGCCGCGCACGGGTCGCGTGCACACCCACTATGCGCAAGCGGTGGCGGTGACCGGGCGTTTGTCCAGCAATGAGCCGAATTTACAGAACATTCCGATTCGCACCGCCGAAGGACGCAAGGTGCGTGAAGCCTTTGTGGCCCCGCCCGGCTATGTGATTGCCAGTGCCGATTACAGCCAGATCGAGCTGCGCATCATGGCCCACTTGAGTCACGATGAGGCTTTGCTGCGTGCTTTTCATGAAGGCTTGGACGTGCACAAAGCCACGGCGGCTGAAGTGTTTGGCGTGCAGGTGGATCAGGTATCGAGCGAGCAGCGTCGTTATGCCAAGACCATCAATTTTGGTTTGATTTACGGCATGAGCGCGTTTGGCTTGGCCAAGTCGCTGGGCATTGACAACACCGCCGCTAAAAACTACATCACCCGTTATTTCGAGCGCTTCTCTGGCGTGAAAAAGTACATGGACGACACCCGTCAGCAGGCCAAAGCCCAGGGCTATGTGGAAACGGTGATGGGGCGGCGCCTGTATTTGTCTGAAATCAATTCACCCAACGGCCCGCGCCGCGCCGGTGCTGAGCGGGCGGCCATCAACGCACCGATGCAGGGTACGGCGGCCGACTTGATCAAGTTGAGCATGGTGGCGGTGCAAAAGGCGCTGGACGCGCAGCAGCGCAAAACCCGCGTGATCATGCAGGTGCACGACGAATTGGTGTTTGAAGTGCCGGAGGACGAGGTGGATTGGTTGAAGCTGGAGATTCCGCGCCTCATGGCCGGTGTGGCCGCGCTCGCCGTGCCGTTGCTGGCCGAGGTGGGCGTGGGGGCCAACTGGGATCAGGCGCACTGAGCGCGATAAAAGCACCATAGAAGCGCCATGGGTGCTTTAACCCCGGTATCACCCGGTGGCTAGTCAATGACTTAAAAAGGCACGATCTGCCAAGCGGCAGGACACTGGGTCACGTTGGGGTAGTACTGCTGGTAAGGCTGGCAGTAGTAGCGCACGCGTGACGGGTCGGTGATCACCACGGGTTGCTGCGGGTAGATCACTTGCGGTTGCTGCACCACCACGGGCGGTGGCATGGCGGCGTAAATGGCGCCGCCCACAATCGCTGCGCCCAACAGCGGGGCGACCCAGCCGCCGCCATAACCGCCCCGGTAGCCACCGCCGCCGTGGCCGCCATAACCGCCGCCGTGTCCCCCATAGCCCCGTTGCGGGAAACCCTGGCCAAAGCCATGGCCGCCACCGCCGCCGCCATGCATGGCCATGCCGCCCATGCCATGGGACTCGGCTTGCGCGTTGCCCGTGGCGCCCGCCAAGGCGCTGAACAATGTCAATGCAATCAAACCGGTGCGCAGGGTGTTCATGGTGAGGACCTTTCTGGGTGGGCTGTGGCATCTGCCGCAGTCTGGTCATTGATTAACGGGGCAGGCGGCGCTGCGGATGACAACCGTCCAAGATCCAGTAACCAAGCGTAAGGATATCCCGGCGCGACACCGGGGGGTGTCGAATAGAAAAGATAATGTCAGCTTGTGGGGCCCGTGCCCTTCGAACTGAACACCCTTTCAAACCCAAGACGGAGACCGCTATGCCCCATTTTCATCAAGACACCCAGGCCCTTTTGAATGTGTCAGAAGCGGCAGCCAACCAGCACGCGGGCAGCACGCGCCGTTTTGCTTTGCAAGCGGCCCTGGGCGTCGGTTATGCCGCAGCGGCCCTGCCTGTGATGGCGCAAACGGCGATCAAAACCTCGGCTCAAGGCTTGGTCAGCGGTGAGGTCATGGTGGACGTGAACGGCTTCAAGATGCCGGCCTACCGCTCAGCTCCTGAAGGCGCCGGGCCTTGGCCAGTGGTTTTGGTCATTTCTGAGATTTTTGGCGTGCACGAATACATCGCCGATGTGACCCGGCGTTTGGCGCGTCAGGGCTACATGGCCATCGCCCCCGAATTGTTTGTGCGCCAGGGCGATCCTTCAGCCTATGGCGAGATCGCCCAGTTGCAGTCTGAGGTGATTGCCAAGGTGCCGGACGCCCAAGTCATGAGCGATTTGGATGCGACCGTGGCCTGGGCCGCTCAACACGGAGGCGATACCCGCCGTTTGGCCATCACCGGGTTTTGCTGGGGTGGGCGCATCACCTGGCTGTATGCCGCGCACCAACCCCTCGTGAAAGCGGGCATCGCTTGGTATGGCCGTTTGCAAGGGCAAAGCACGGCCTTGACGCCGCGCCACCCGGTGGAACTGGTGGCCAGTTTGAAGGCGCCAGTGCTGGGTTTGTATGGCGGGGCCGACACCGGCATCCCTCAAGAGTCCATCGCTACAATGCAGCAGGCCTTGGCCCAAGGCAATTCAGCCGCCAAAGCCTCGACTTTCGTGGTCTACCCTGACACGCCGCACGCCTTTCATGCCGACTACCGCCCCAGTTACCGCGAGGCCGCCGCGCAGGACGGTTGGGGGCGTTTGCAGGCTTGGCTCCAAAAGTACCTCTGACGCACTGACGTGCAAAAGGCATTTCGCATTCCATGATTTTTTTGAGTATTTTGCTGGGCACCTTGACCGCGGGCATTGGCAGCGTCTGGGTGGCCGCTTGGTTGAGTTACGGCGTGATGAGCCGCTACACCCAGCACATGCTGAGTTTGGCGGCCGGGGCCTTGCTGGCCACTTCGTTCATGCATTTGCTGCCAGAAGCGTTTGAGAGCGCCGTGAGCCCGCGCGATTTGTTTTTGACCTTGCTGTTGGGGCTGGTTTTTTTCTTTTTGCTCGACAAGGCTGAGCTGTGGCACCACGGCCATGAGCATGGCGCGGCCCATGGGCACATGGAGCCGGCACTTCTTGAATCTGCGCACCATGACCACGCCCATGACCACGTCCATGACCATGCGCACGGCCATGACCATGGCGCGCCGACGGCAGGTGGCTGGGCGGTGCTGGCCGGCGACAGCGTGCATTGCTTTGGCGACGGGATTTTGATTGCCTCGGCCTTCATGGCCGATGTGCGGTTGGGTGCCATTGCGGCGCTGGCCGTGCTGGCGCACGAGGTGCCGCACCACATGGGCGACCTGGCGGTGTTGCGCCAAGGCCAAGCCCAGTCCCACAAGCAGGTGGCTGTGCTCAAAGTGTCTTTGGCCGGCGCCGTCACGGCCTTGGGCGGGGCCGTGGGCTTTGTGCTGGTCGAGTCCTTGCGTGCGGCGCTGCCGTTTTTCTTGGTGATCGCCAGCAGCAGCTTCATGTATGTAGCACTGGCCGATTTGATTCCGCAATTGCAAAAGCGCTTGTCTGCCCGCGAAACCGCCGCACAAATCGCCTGGCTGGCAGTTGGCATGGGCATGGTGACTTTGGTGAGCCTGCTCACCCACAGTCACTAAGTGGGTTCAATAGATCGGCTTGTGTTGTAGGAGCCAGCCTGCTGGCGATGCGGTGACGGCACTCAACGCCTATCGCTTGCAGGCAAGCTCCCACGCGTACCTCTCAGCCCTTTGCGCAGGGCAGGCCGGGGGTATTGCTCCATTCGCTCCAACTGCCCGCATACAAAGCTGTGTGGCCCAGCCCCGCGATTTCCATCGCCAAGATATTCGGAACGGCGCTCACACCGCTGCCGCAATGGTGCACCACCGTGGCAGGGTAGCGCCCTGCCAGCAGATGGGCAAACTCTTGCTGCAGTTGCTCTGGGGTTTTAAAGAAACCGTCCGCATTCAGATTCTCTGTGAACGGGCGATTCAACGCTCCCGGAATGTGGCCGGCAATCGGGTCCAGCGGTTCGACCTCGCCCCGGTAGCGTGCCGCAGCGCGCGCGTCGATCAGGGTTTGCGTTGCGCGCCCGAGCTGTTGCACCACTTCGGTGGTCTGCACCAATTCACGCAAGGGTGCACGCAATTGGAAGGTCGTTTCTGGATTGGGAATCGGCGCAGAGTTGTCATTGCTGCTTTGCACCGCACCGCCTGCGGCCTCCCAGGCTTGCAGCCCACCGTCCAGCACCGCCACAGCGTCGTGCCCCAACCATTTGAGCATCCACCACAGACGCCCGCAGTAGTTGGCGCGGTTGCGGTCGTAAACCACGGCTTGCATGCTGTTGGTGAAACCCAGACTGCCCAACCAGGTTGCCATGTGGTCACGCGAGGGCAAGGGGTGGCGTCCGCCATTGACCGCCAAGGCGGCGTCGTGGGTGCTCAGATGCTGATCCAAATGGGCACGCTGTGCGCCGGCCACATGAACTTGGGCATACAGCGCATCGGCTGACGCCGGGTTCATCAAGTCGCCGCTGCAGTCAAACACCATCAACGGCGTGCCTTGGTTTTGCAGCGCTTGCAGTTGCGAGACGGAAATAAGGGTGGTGTACATGGTGTTTCTCCAAGCAAATGTCAATGTTCTTCAGCCGGCGCGTTGGGCAATGAACGGTTGCGCAAAGCGGTGGCGGCAATGCCGCTGGCGATGATCAGGCCCATGCCCGACCAACCCATGACGGACAGCTCGTCGCCAAACAAAAACAATCCGTACAGCGCTGAAAACACAATACCCGAGTATTGCAAATTCGCCACCACCAAGGTGGCGCCGCTGGTGTAAGCGCGAGTCATACACAACTGACCCAGCGCGGCCAGCACCCCCATGGGCAGCAACCAAAGTGCTTGCGGCCAAGTCCAAGCAGTAACGCCAGTGAACAGCATGCATACCGCGCCGGTGACACAGGCGCCCAGTGAAAAGTAAAACACAGTGCGTGTTTCGGGCTCGCCCATGCGACCCAGTGCGGCCACCTGCATATAGGCCAGTGCGGCGATCAAACCTGACATCAGGCCCATCAGGCCCGCAAACAACTGATCTTTTTCAATGGTCGGCTGCAGGATCATGATCACACCGGCAAAGCCCGCCAGCAAGGTCAGAACCACCGGGCCTTGTTGGCTGGCGTCTTGCAGTTTGCCCATGACCAAGGTGCCGCCAATCAAAAACACGGCCACCCAAATCCCGCTCATGTAGTTCAGTGTCATGGCCGTGGCCAAAGGCAGGTTGGCAATCGCATAAAACCAAGCCGACAAAGAGGCCACGCCCACCACTGTGCGCCAGACATGCATCATGGGCACCGGTGTGACCAGTGATACGCCTTGGCTGCGGCACAGCAGGCCCATGATCACCACACCGATGGCGCCGCGGTAGCACACCAGTTCAAAGGTATTGAAGTGGACGGCCGCGAATTTGATGCACACGCTCATCGTCGCAAAAAACAACGACGCCAAGATCATCCAGGACGCTTGCATCCCGCTGCGTCGTGACGGCATTACAGCGGGCCCATGGCCCGGCGGTACCACTCATGAAATTGCTGCATGCCATCTTCCATCGGGCTTTGGTAAGGCCCGACTTCGTTGTCGCCGCGCGCCAGCAGGGCTTTGCGCCCGGCGTCCATGCGCTCACCGATCTCGTCGTCTTCGATGCAAGTTTCCATGTAGGCCGCTTGCTGTGCCTCAATGAATTCACGCTCAAACGCCACGATTTCTTCGGGGTAATAAAACTCCACCATGTTCATGGTTTTGTTCGGCCCCATGGGGTGCAAGGTGGACACGGTGAGCACATGCGGATACCACTCGACCATGATGTGCGGGTAATAGGTCAGCCAAATGGCGCCGCGCTCGGGCATGGCGCCGTTGCGGTAGTTGAGCAGCACGTCGTGCCACTTTTTGTAGATGACCGAGCCCGGCTGGCCAAAGCCACTGGAGACGCCCACGGTTTGCACCGAATAGTGTTCCTTGAACTCCCAGCTCAAATCGTCGCAGGTGACAAAGGAGCCCAGGCCGGGGTGGAAGGGCCCCACATGGTAGTCCTCCAAGTACACCTCAATGAATGTTTTCCAGTTGTAGTTGCACTCGTGCATCTCCACCCGGTCCAGAGCGTAGCCGGTGAAGTCGAGTTGCCCCCGAGGCCCCATGCCAGCCAAGTCGGCCGCGATGTCGCGGCCATTGTCTTCAAACAGCAGGCCATTCCATTCCTGCAACTTGTAGTTGTTCAGGTTCAGGCAGGGGTCGTTCGAAAAATGGGGCGCGCCCAGCAGTTGCCCGTTGGGTGCATAGGTCCAGCGGTGCAAGGGGCAAACAATGTTGCCACCCGCGCTGCCCTTTTGTTGCTGCGCGAGATTGCCTCGGCCTTGCAGCATCACCGCTTGGCGATGGCGACAGACGTTGGACACCAGTTCGATGCCGTGGCTGGAACGCACCAAAGCCCTGCCTGCGCTTTCTTGCGGCAGGGCGTAATAGTCGCCTAAGTTGGGCACCGCCAGTTCGTGCCCGACATAGCGGGGCCCTCGCTGAAAAATGGACGTGAGTTCACGCTGGTACAGCGCTTCGTCAAAATAGCTGGAAACTGGTAGTTGGCTTGCGGCCTGCTGCAGTTGAAGACTTAAATCAGACATGGATGTCCTGACCTAGAGACTCCCCCTATGAAGGGGCAGGGAAAGCGCTTAGCGTCTGGGACATTGGCGCGAAAATGGCGGGAATGACCCCGCCGCAGAAGTCCTGATTCTAACTGCTTGCAACCGCCTGACGCCGAGTTTCCTTGGATGGCGTGCGTTCACAGGGGACAAAGCGCCTAAAATCAAACTTTTTCTTGGGTTCCCCTGATGCCAAAAGCCGCTTCTAAAGAGACCGCCGCCTTGCCCGCCAGCTACGAAGCCGCCTTGCAGGAATTGGAGCAACTGGTTGCCCAATTGGAGTCGGGTCAATTGCCATTGGACCAGTTGCTCACGGGCTACCAACGCGGCGCGGTATTGTTGGGTTTTTGCCAGCAGCGCTTGCAAGCGGTGGAAGACCAGATTCAGGTGCTGGACGAGGGCGTGCTCAAGCCTTGGTCGGGCGCGGCAGCGTGAGACCTGACATGACGTTTGTGCTGACCGATTGGATGAACCCGCAACTGCTCCAGGTTGAGCAGGCCTTGATGCAATGGACAGACCCCGAGGCGCCAGCCGGTTTGGGCCAAGCCATGCGCTACGCCGTGCTGGACGGCGGCAAGCGATTGCGCCCTTTGTTGGTGCTGGCTGCGGCCCAGGCCGTGGGCGGCGATTCCGCTAGCTCGGGCCCAGCGGCCCTGCGCGCAGCCTGCGCCATCGAATTGATTCACGCTTACTCTTTGGTGCACGACGACATGCCCTGCATGGACAACGATGTGCTGCGCCGAGGTAAACCCACGGTGCATGTGCAGTTTGGCGAGGCGCAAGCCTTGTTGGCGGGCGATGCGCTGCAGGCCTTGGCCTTTGAGCTGATCACACCTGACGATGGCAGCGTGCCGCCTCTAGTGCAAGCGGCTTTGGCTGGTCTGCTGTCCCGGGCGGCGGGTTACCAGGGCATGGCCGGCGGGCAGGCGATTGACCTGGCCAGCGTCGGCCTGGCTTTGAGTGAGGCGCAATTGCGCCAGATGCACCGACTCAAAACCGGTGCCTTGCTGCTGTGCAGCGTGCAAATGGGTGCGGTCTGCGCGGGCCAACCTGAAGCGAAGGTGATGACGGCCTTGCGCCATTTTGGCGAGGCGCTGGGCTTGGCGTTTCAGGTGGTCGACGATATTTTGGATGTCATCTCCGATTCAGCGACTTTAGGTAAAACAGCAGGCAAAGACGTGGCCGCCGACAAGCCCACTTATGTGGCCTTGATGGGCTTGGCGCCGGCACAGGCCTATGCGGCGCAGTTGCACCAGCAGGCGCTGGCCGCTTTGGACGCGAGTGGTTTGCCGCTGGCGCAAACGCTTGCGCTTCGCGCTTTGGCCGATATGGTGATTCACCGGAACAATTGAATTCAGATGCGCTCATTTCTCAATCACATTGACAGTCCTGCGGACTTGCGCCGTCTGGCGCGTGCCGACTTACCCCGCTTGGCCCAGGAGTTGCGCGATTGCGTCATCGACAACGTGTCGAAAACCGGTGGGCATTTGAGTTCCAACCTGGGCACCGTCGAACTCACTGTGGCATTGCACTATGTTTTCGACACGCCCAACGACCGCATCGTCTGGGATGTGGGTCATCAAACCTACCCGCACAAAATTTTGACCGGACGCCGTGAACGCATGCCCAGTTTGCGCCAGTTTGGCGGCCTGTCGGGCTTTCCTAAGCGCGATGAAAGTCCGTACGACGCCTTTGGCACCGCGCACTCGTCCACCAGCATCTCGGCGGCTTTGGGCATGGCACTGGCCGCGCGGCAAAAGGGCGAGTCCCGCCATGCGGTGGCGGTGATTGGCGACGGTGCCATGACCGCAGGCATGGCCTTTGAGGCGCTGAACAACGCCGGCGTGGAAGACTGCAAACTGTTGGTGATCCTGAACGACAACGACATGTCGATCAGCCCGCCGGTGGGCGCGCTGAACCGCTATTTGGCGCAGCTCATGAGCGGGCGCTTTTATGCCGCCGCCAAGACGGTGGGCAAAAACGTGTTGAAAAACGCGCCGCCCTTGTTTGAGCTCGCCAAGCGTTTTGAAGAGCATGCCAAAGGCATGGTGGTGCCGGCTACCTTGTTCGAGAAATTCGGTTTCAACTACATCGGCCCCATCGACGGCCATGATCTGGAGTCGCTGATCCCGACCCTGGAAAACATCAAGCATTTGTCAGGGCCGCAGTTTTTGCATGTGGTCACCAAAAAAGGCCAAGGTTATGACCGGGCCGAAGCAGACCCGGTGGCCTACCACGGCCCAGGCAAGTTCGATCCCGCCGTGGGTTTGGTGGCACCGGCCGTGCAACCCAAAACCACCTTCACCCAAGTGTTTGGCCAGTGGCTGTGCGACATGGCCGCGCAAGACGATCGCTTGGTGGGCATTACCCCGGCCATGCGCGAAGGCTCAGGCATGGTGGAGTTTCACAAGCGCTTTCCCGGTCGGTATTACGACGTGGGCATTGCCGAGCAACACGCGGTGACCTTTGCTGCGGGCTTGGCCTGCGAGGGTTTGAAGCCTGTGGTGGCCATCTACTCGACCTTTTTGCAGCGCGGCTACGACCAGATGATTCACGACGTGGCCCTGCAAAACTTGCCGGTGGTCTTTGCCTTGGACCGAGCCGGTTTGGTGGGCGCTGACGGCGCAACCCATGCCGGTGCCTACGACATCCCTTTCATCCGCTGCATTCCAAATATGGCGCTGGCTTGCCCGGCCGATGAGCGTGAATGCCGACAGTTGCTCAGCACCGCCTATGTGCAAAACCATCCTGTGGCCGTGCGTTACCCCCGCGGCGCGGGCGCAGGCACCGTGCCTTTGGCGGGGCTGGAGGGCTTGCCCTATGGGCAAGCTGAGATTCGCCGCCAAGGCACAGGCATGGCCATTTTGGCCTTTGGCACTTTGCTCTATCCCGCACTGCAAGCGGCAGAAAAGCTCAATGCCACGGTGGTCAATATGCGCTGGGTCAAACCCCTGGACACCGCGATGCTGCTGCAAGTGGCCAGCACGCACGCTCACCTGGTGACGCTGGAAGAGGGCAGCATCATGGGCGGCGCAGGCAGTGCCGTGGCCGAGGCCTTGAACGCCGCGGGCTTGGCCTTGCCTTTGCTGCAATTGGGCTTGCCCGATAGCTTCATTGACCATGGCGACCCCGTGAAACTGCTGGTCATGCAAGGCTTGGATGCGGCTGGAATAGAGGCTGCAATTCGCCACCGTTGGCCCTGAATGACCTTGAAAATTCAGGGACACACAAAAGGGTAAACCCCGCCCGGCAGGGGGTGGATGTTTTTCTACAATGCAGGTAGACAAAATTGTCTGCTCTCCACACTTGGTTGGTGTTTCAATTAATTTCAGGAGTCCTCTCATGGATCGTCGTTCAATTATCAAAAATGCAGGTATTGCCGGTATCCTCGCTGCCGGTGCAGCACCTGCCGTCCATGCGCAAGCGGCCATTCGCTGGCGCTTGTCTTCGAGTTTCCCCAAACCCCTGGACACGCTGTATGGCAGCGCCGAAGTTTTTGCCAAAGCGGTGAAAAACATGTCGGGTGGCAAGTTTGAGATTTCCACCCACGCGGCCGGCGAAATCATGCCCGCCTTCGGCAACATTGACGCTGTGCAACAAGGCTCGATTGAGATTGCGCACACAGCAGCCTACTATTTCTTTGGCAAAGACCCGACGTTTGCTTTGGGTTGCATCATTCCGTTTGGCTTGAACAGCCGCCAAATGACGGCCTGGATGTTAGAAGGCAATGGCATGAAGTTGATGCGCGAGTTCTACGCCAAGTACAACATCGTCAACTTCCCCTGCGGCAATACCGGCGCGCAAATGGGCGGCTGGTTCCGCAAAGAGCTCAAATCGGTGGCCGACATGAAAGGCCTGAAGTTCCGTATTGGTGGCTTTGGCGGCAAGGTGCTTGAGGCGTTGGGCACGATTCCTCAAAATATTCCTGGTGGCGACATTTATCCGGCCTTGGAAAAAGGCACGGTAGACGCGGCCGAATGGGTGGGCCCTTATGACGACTTGAAATTGGGCTTGAACAAAGTGGCACCGTTTTACTACTACCCCGGCTTTTGGGAAGGTGGTGCGCAGGTGGATGTCATGATCAATGACAAAGCCTTCAACAGCCTAAGCCCAGAGAATAAAGCCATTTTGGAAGCTGCCGCCGCCCAGGCCCATGGCGATATGCAAGCCAAATACGATGCGCGAAATCCAGCTGCTTTGAAACAACTGGTGGGCTCGGGTGCTAAATTGCGCGAATTTCCGAAAGACATCATGCAAGAGTCTTTCAAGTCCGCCACCAAGCTCTACGATGAACTGTCCTCAACCAATGAAAGCTGGAAAAAGATTTATGCGGACTATTCCAAGTTCCGTGCAGATCAAAACCTGTGGTTCCGTTTTGCGGAAGCCAAATATGACGATTTCATGCAAGCTCAGAAACTCTGATCCAGAGGTGCTTTGAAACCGTGAGAACCGCGCTGACCAGCGCGGTTTTTTTGTCCTGAATAGACAAGGCTCAGAGGCGGCGAAACGCTTCCAAGCCAATGGCCAAGCGCTCGCATTCGCGCTGCAGCGCCGGGTCTGCAATGTAAAAAACGGCAAACTTGCCGGCCAGCGTGCGGACATAAAAACGCGGCGCGATGAGCCACTCCAGTCCCTTGACGCGAATCATCTGGCTGTAAGCCAGTTGCTCAAAGGGCATGTGTTTGTTCCAGATCCAAGACTGGAAAAGGCCTTGGCCATCGATGCGCGTTCGACTTTGGCCCACCTGCAGGGCCGTCCAAGCCAGCAGGACCCAGCCCAAAATGAACCAGCCCGCCCTGCGCAGACTGTCCCAGAGAACAGGGTCGCCAAACTTGCCTTGTTGCCACAGCACAAACAACCACCCCCCCAAGCCAGCGACCATCAGCCACGCCAAGGCTTGAAAGGTCGTTGAGAAAGCGCGACCTTCGAGTGCAAAACCCTCAGGTGCGAACTCGAAGGGCGCAATGCTGAGGGCAGGCTGTGCGAGCCCAGGGGTCAAATCTGGCGAAGGGGGCAAAAGGGGTGGCCTTATTTCTTGAACAAGTCGTCAATTTTCTTTTGTTCTTCGGCGGCGCTCTCGGCCGCAGTGGGTTTTGCCCCATCTTGTTTGAGCTCGGCCTCAGGCACGGCTTGTTCTGAGGGCATTTCAATGACCACCTTGTCAAGATCGATTTTTTCTTCTTTGTCGAGGAACATGGTCACCGTTTCAGGCACAAAGATCACGATCACCACCAAAACCAATTGCATGATCACCCAGGGAATAGCGCCCATGTAAATGTCATTGGATTTGATGGGCTTGGGAATGCGGCCTTCTTTGAACAAGGTGTCTGCAATCCCGCGCAAATAGAACAGCGCAAA
Source organism: uncultured Burkholderiales bacterium (assembly GCA_903916355.1). Classification (GTDB taxonomy): domain Bacteria; phylum Pseudomonadota; class Gammaproteobacteria; order Burkholderiales; family Burkholderiaceae_C; genus Limnohabitans_A. The sequence goes on from CAIWWN010000262.1 coordinate 24,817, forward strand.
GCCGAAAGGAGGGTGCATGAAGCTGGTCTGCATGTTGACGCACAACAGCACGCCAAACCACACCATGTCGATGCCCATTTTGTCGGCGACAGGGCCCAGCATCGGCAAGATGATGAAGGCGATTTCAAAGAAGTCGAGGAAGAAGGCCAAGAAGAAGATGAAGATATTCACCACAATCAAGAAGCCCACCTGGCCACCAGGCAAGCCCGACAGCAAATGCTCAACCCATTTGGCTCCGTCTACACCTTGAAAGACCATCGAGAACACGCGTGAGCCGATCAGAATGAACACCACCATGGCCGTCAAGCGCATGGTGCTGTGCATGGCTTGCCAGATCAATTCTTTGTCCAAGCGCTTGTGTAATGCGGCCAAGAACAAGGCGCCCACACAGCCCATGGCGCCGGCTTCGGTCGGGGTTGCAATGGCGGTGTTGATGCCAGGCAGGCCCCCCATGGAGCCCAGCACAGCGAAGATCAAGAAGGCCGAAGGAATGATCCCGCGCAAGCACTTGCCCCACAGCGCCCAACCATTGAGCGAGCGCGCTTCTTTGGGCACCCCTGGCACATGCGAGGGTTTGATGATGCTTAAAGCGAAGGTGTACAAGGCAAAAATACCGACCTGCAACAGAGACGGTCCCCAGGCCCCCTTGTACATATCGCCCACGGAGCGCCCCAGCTGGTCGGCCATCACCACCAAAACGAGGGACGGCGGCACCAGTTGCGTGATGGTGCCTGATGCGGCCAGTACGCCGGTGGCGTAGCGCATGTTGTAGCCGTAACGGATCATCACCGGCAAAGAAATCAGCGCCATGGCAATCACCTGACCGGCTACGGTGCCGGTGATGGCGCCCAAAATAAAGCCCACGATGATGACCGAGTATCCCAAGCCGCCCTTGACCGGGCCGAACAGCTGCCCCATCGAGTCGAGCATGTCTTCGGCCAGACCACATTTTTCAAGAATGGCCCCCATGAAGGTGAAGAAGGGAATGGCCAACAACAAGTCATTGCTCAGAATGCCAAACACGTTCAGCGGCAAGTTGGACATGAAGCTGGCGGGGAACCAGTCCATGCTGATGGCGAAAAAGCCGCACAGCAAACCCAAAAACGAGAGCGAAAAAGCAACCGGGAAACCAATCAACATCGTGAGCACCAGGCCCCCGAACATGATGGGTGCAAAATTTTCCATGATCATGGTGGGATGTCTTTCTTTTTATTGCACGGGTTTGTCGTAGTGCGTGTCCATTTCGTACTTGCCCTGCAAGTAGGCCACGCGCTTGATGATTTCACTCAGACCTTGTATGCAGATCCAAAAAAAGCCCAGCGGCAATAGCATCATGGCCGGCCAGCGAATCAAGCCACCGGCATTGTTCGACATTTCGCCGCTCTGCACCATCTTGAGAAACAAGGGAAAGCTCAACCAGGTCAACAGCAACATGACGGGCAGCAGAAACAGGACCAAGCCCATCAGGTCAATGTACACAGGCCATTTGCCATTTAATTTGCCGTAAATAATGTCTACCCGCACATGCTCATTCAACTTGAGCACCAAAGGCGCACCCAACATGACGGTGGCTGCAAACAAATACCACTGAATTTCCAGCCAACCGTTGGAGCTCAGGTCCAGGCCATAACGGATAAAAGCATTGCCCGCCGAAATCATGGCGGCTGCCATCACGGCGACTGCGGCCAAGCGGCCAAAGTACTCGCTGATTTTGTCTATACCAAATGCCAACTGAAGTAACTTAGGCATGTCCTGCCTCCATGATGAAGTCCATAAGCGAAAGCAAACAGCCCATTGAGGGTCAGCTTTCGCCGACTGTTCCCGAATGGCCGCAGATTTTAGGGATGGCGCATTTTAAATTGCCCACAAGCCTGTTGCGGCCAGGGGGTTGGACTCTGCGCATGAATTAAATTCAATTCAGCGATAAAAACGCCGATCTCCCCGGGTTTACCCTTTTTATTCGGCGCTTTGTGGCGTACAGAGATTGTCCGTTAGCATGCATGTCATTCACCATGACCTCATTCACCGACAGCCTGTACGCGGCGTTCACACTCATTTGGCTTGCGGACCCTGCGCTGTGGTCTGTGGTGCTGCGTTCGCTGGCTGTGAGTGGCTGTGCCTGCGTCATGGCCTGTCTGCTGGGTGTGGCACTGGGCGCGTTTGTGGGTGTGGCACGTTTCCCTGGCCGTGGGGCGGTGCTTTGGAGCTTGAATACCCTGCTGGCTTTGCCTTCGGTGGTGGTGGGCTTGGGGGTGTATTTGCTGCTGTCGCGCAGCGGGCCTTTGGGTTTTTTGGGGTGGTTGTTCAGCTTCAAGGCCATGGTGCTGGCGCAAACCCTGCTGTTGTTGCCGGTGGTCATGGCCTTGACGCGACAAATCGTGCAGGACGCCGAGCACGCGCATGGCGAGCAATGGATTTCTTTGGGCGCCGGCCCCTGGCTGCGCGCCGCGCTACTGGCCTGGGACGAACGCTTGGCGCTGCTCACCGTGGTGGTCACGGCCTTTGGCCGGGCTATATCGGAGGTGGGCGCGGTGATGATGGTGGGCGGCAATATCGAGGGCTTTACCCGCGTCATGACCACGGCCATCGCTTTGGAAACCAGCAAGGGCGATTTGCCTTTGGCGCTGGGTCTGGGCTTGGTGCTCTTGGGGGTGGTGGGCTTGTTGCATGCGGGCTTGGCGGCTTTGCGTTGGGCCGCCCGTTGGCATGAGGGCCGCTCACTGTCGGCTCGCCTTTGGATGGGCGCGCCATGACCGCATGGGTGGACTTACGCGAAGTGACGGTGCAATGGGGCGGGGCACAAGGTCTGCGCCAAGTGTCTTTCGCCATCAGCGCGGGCGAACGTGTGGCTTTGATCGGTGCGAACGGCAGCGGCAAAAGCACCTTGCTGCGCGTGGTGCATGGCTTGATCACGCCCACCCAGGGGCAAAGGCGGAGTCTGCCTGAGCTGCGTCAGGCCATGCTGTTTCAACGCCCGCATTTGCTGCGCATGACGGCGCTGAACAACATGGCGCTGGGGCTGTGGTTGGACCGTGCGCAGGGTTTGACTTGGGCGCAGGCCCGCACGCAAGGCTTGCAGGCCTTGGCCCGTGTCGGTTTGCAAGCGTTGGCGGGGCAAAGTGGGCGTACCTTGTCGGGCGGCCAGTTGCAGCGACTGGCCTTGGCCCGCGCCTGGGCGCGCGCACCGCAGTTGCTGCTGCTCGACGAACCCACGGCCAGTCTGGACCCCAGTGCCAAGCGCGAGGTCGAGGCGTTGATTCAGACCTTTGCCCAAGGCCAGCCCGATGTGAGCTTGCTGTTTGCCAGCCACAATCTGGGTCAGGTCAAACGCCTGGCCAGTCGGGTGGTGTATTTGGAGCAGGGCCAGGTGCTGGCTGATTTGCCGGTCGCCGAATTTTTCAATCCCACGCATTTGCAGGCGGTCAGTCCGCAGGCGCAATCTTTTGTTCAAGGCGAACATTGATGCAGACACTTTTATGGGGTTCGTGGCGACACACCGGGTGCAATGCGGCGGTGTTGGCACTGCTTTGGAGCCTTGCGGGTTCGAGCCTGGCGCAAACCATCATCCTCTCGTCCACCACCTCCACCGAGCAGTCGGGCCTCTTTGCTTACTTGTTGCCGGAGTTCAAAAAAGCCACCGGCATCGATATCAAAGTGGTGGCGCTGGGCACTGGCCAGGCCCTGGACATGGCGCGGCGCGGTGACGCGGACGTGGTGTTTGTGCACGACCCCGAGGCCGAAGAGAAATTCATGGCCGAAGGCTGGGGACTCAAGCGTTATCCGGTGATGTACAACGACTTTGTGGTGATTGGCCCCAAGGCCGACCCCGCAGGGCTTAAAGGGCGCGACATCGTGGCCGCCTTGCAAAAAATGGCCACTGGCCAGACACCTTTTATCTCGCGCGGCGACAAAAGCGGCACCCATGCAGCAGAACTGCGCTATTGGGCCGCTGCCGGCTTGAGCGAGAAAAAGGGAGCAGCCTACCGCGAGTGCGGTTGCGGCATGGGGCCGGCGCTGAACATGGCCGCGTCCATGGGCGCTTATGTGCTGGCCGATCGCGGCACTTGGCTGAACTTCAAAAATCGCGCTGACTTGGGCGTCTTGGTTGAAGGCGATAAACGGCTCTTCAACCCATACGGGGTGATGGTGGTGAACCCGGCCAAACACCCGCAGGTCAAGTTGGCTGACGCGCAGAAGTTTGTGAACTGGGTGATTTCACCCGTGGGGCAAAACGTGCTGGCGGCTTACAAAATTGGTGGCGAACAGTTGTTCTTTCCGAACGCCAACAAATAAGCCTTCAGCCAAGCTCAGTCGCGGAAGTTGTCAAAGCTGATGGGCAAGTCGGTGATGTCTTTGCGCAGCAAGGCCATCACGGCTTGCAAGTCATCGCGCTTGGTGCCGGTCACGCGCACCGCGTCGCCTTGGATCGAGGCTTGCACTTTGATTTTGCTGTCTTTGATGATGCGTTGAATCTTCTTGGCGTCTTCGGCGCTGATGCCGTTGCGCACCTTGATCACTTGCTTGACCTTGTCGCCGCCCATTTTCTGCACATCGCCTTTGTCCAGAAAGCGAATGTCCACGCCGCGCTTGGTCATTTTGTTGTGCAGCACGTCTTCCACCTGGGTCAGTTGAAAGTTGGCATCGCCAAACAAAGTG
>CAIWWN010000263.1 GCA_903916355.1 uncultured Burkholderiales bacterium
ACAGGCGGCGGCTCATGCCATCAGCATTCAGCAGTCTTGTTTCCGTGCCCGTAGGCAGGGAGGCATCCATAGCATCTCTGGGGTCGGGTCAATCAAGATGTCCAGATCGCTGTCTTCTTGGTCGTTGCCATAAAGCACCGAGCCGAAAACTCGGGCCTTGCAGGCGCGGTGCCGCAGCACCACGCTGCGAATCGTTGTGCGGTGAGTTTCAAGGGCAATCGATGGTTTCACAGGGCGTTCTCCAAAGTCGGTATTCAATTAGGCCGCATCAGCGCATACATCAGAACATCAAAAAGCACGAATGAACATTCCCTTTCTGACGAAACGCTTCTTGCCGCCTCGCAGGCAGATGCAGTGCCTGCACTTTGCAATAAGTAACACCTGGTGCTACACTGCCTTATGTCCTCATCTGCGTCAAACCGCGCTTTTAAGACAACGAGATTCTCCAAAGATGCAAAGAAGGCCAAGATCAAAGAGGACGAATTACGCGCCTTTCGACTACTGGCCAATAGCTATGCGGGACTGACGGCGTTTCAAGTCAGTCAACTGATTGTTAACGGCGACTTTGTGGAGATTTGCCATGACGAAAAAACAGAAATTCAAAAGTGATGCCTTTGCTGCAATTCATAGCTCCGCTGTTGCGTTGCAAAGGGTGGGTGCCATTGACCAAACAACGATGCGCGAGTTTGATGAAACTTGCCTAGCCGTCCCCACGGCGTTGGCCCCCATCCAAATCAAGAGCATTCGCGAACAAGCGCACGTCAGCCAACCTGTTTTTGCAAGATACCTCAACACCAGCGAATCCACCGTTCAAAAGTGGGAATCTGGCAGCAAACAACCCAGCGGCATGGCGCTCAGGCTATTGGCCGTGGTACAGAAACACAGACTGGGCGTGCTGGCTTAAATTTTGTGGGGTGGCAGCAACCTACCTCACCCACGCCAAGGCAAATGCAACACCGCCAGCGCCCGTATCTCCACATCCTGCAAGCAGCAAGCGAGGCTTTTCAATGGCATCCTTTTGGTAATAAGGCCAGGTGCTGATCGCCAGCATCAGGAACATGAAGCCAAAAAGAATGAAGTAAATTTCGTTGTAGTAATTCACGGTGATGGCGTTTCAGGTTCAGCAGGCACAGAGATACTTTTTGCAATAGGACCGGTAAACCTTTGTCAATCCGAATGATCGCTTTAGAGGACTGCTCGACGCTGACGTCCGTCACTTGCTGCGACTCAAAAAAACGCCCTGGAAACCCAAAGGGTTGCCAGGGCGCATGGCTTGACTCGACTCAACCCATGTGCAGACCGCCGTTCACCGAGAAGTCAGCGCCGGTGGCGTAACCGCCCTCTTCGCTGGCGAGCCAGGCGATGATGGAGGCGATTTCGCTGGGCTTGCCCAGGCGCTTGACCGGCACGGTGGCCACGATTTTTTCCAGCACATCAGGACGAATGGCGTTGACCATGTCGGTGCCGATGTAGCCAGGGCTGACGGTGTTGACCGTCACACCTTTGGTGGCCATTTCTTGCGCCAAGGCCATCGAGAAACCATGCATGCCGGCTTTAGCGGCCGAGTAGTTGGTTTGCCCGGCTTGGCCTTTTTCACCATTGACCGATGAGATGTTGATGATTCGGCCCCAGCCTTTTTCAACCATGTCGGCGACCACTTGCTTGGTCACGTTGAACATGGAGTCCAAGTTGGTGTTCATCACCGCGTCCCAGTCGTCGCGGCTCATCTTCAAGAACATGCGGTCCTTGGTGATGCCGGCGTTGTTGACCAGCACGTCGATGCTGCCATGTTCGGCTTTGGTCTTGCTGAAGGCGTCGACGGTGGAATCCCAGTCTCCGACGTTGCCCACCGAGGCGAAGAACGTAAAGCCCAGGGCTTTTTGCTCGTCCAACCATTTGGTGTAGTCGCGGGTCGGGCCGCAACCTGCAATGACCTTGAAGCCCTCTTGATGAAGGCGTTGGCAAATGGCGGTACCGATGCCGCCCATTCCGCCGGTGACGTAGGCTACTTTTTGACTCATGGGGTTGTCTCCTGAATATGAGTGGGTTGAA
>CAIWWN010000264.1 GCA_903916355.1 uncultured Burkholderiales bacterium
TCACACGCAGAGATAGGGAAAGGAAAGTCAAAACAAGTAATTGAGTAAACTTATCCACAATTGCTGATTCAAAAATTAGCAACACGCCCTGGGTCAATATTGGATCGGCAGGGTGGGTCAATATTCAAGCGGCGCAGACATGCTGAAGTCCGATGGTCATTCGGTGGTGGTCTTTAACTCGGGCAAGACTTTGCTCAAGTCATTGGCGCAAGAGACCTTCGATTTGTTTATCCTGGATTGGAACGTTCCAGACCTCAGCGGCATCAAGGTGTTGCATGAATTGCGTCAAAACAAGCGCTTGACCACGCCGGTCCTCTTCTTGACCAGTCGTCAGTTTGAGCAGGACATCGTGCAAGCCCTGGAATCGGGTGCGGACGATTACTGCGTGAAACCGGTCCGCGAAAAAGAACTCTTGGCCCGGATCAAAGTCCTGCAACGGCGTACTTACCAACTGCCCGCCCACAACAGCACGACTGAATACCAAGGTTATACTTTCAACATCCATGACAACACAGTGACATGGGAAAAAACGCTGCAGACGCAGTCCGTGAGGCTGTCTGACAAAGAGTTCAAATTGGCGCAATACCTGTTTGAACAACCGAACCGCGCTATTTCAAGAAAACGCCTGATGCAAGAGATTTGGGGACGGGAAGATGAAGCCTTGTCTAGAACACTGGATGTCCACATCTGCCGCGTGCGGCTCCGACTGGACCTGTCGAGCACCTCGGGACGTCTCCAACTCAAAGCCATTCATGGTTTTGGTTACAAACTGGTCAATTTGAGTGAAGAAGAGCCCTATTTGCGACATGACGAAAGGCACTGAATCGATGCCCATGCGGGCATGCCAAGCCAACAAAAGCACAGCCCCCTTGAGGCGCTGGGCTGTGGCCATGCTTGTGCTGGGGGCATCGATCGCAGGGGCAGAGCCACTGACATCTGATCTTTTCAGCTACAAAGTGCAAAAAGGGGACCACCTCAGTGCCTTGCTGGCGTCCTTGCTGCAACTCCCGAACGGCGCAGAGAAAGCATTGCAGGACCTGCAAAAACTCAATGCCAGTGTCGATTTGCACAAGCTTCAAGCCGGGCAGACCTTGTACATTCCCAGGCCTTGGCTGCAGGCACAAGCCAACTCTGCACGGGTGACCCAAGTGCAATGCAGCGGCAATTACTGGCCCGATATGTCCAACCCTGATACCAAGCCCTTGCATGTGGGCGATGGGGTGGGTGAGGGCAGCTTGTTGCGGGTACCACCCGGGTGCCAGGTCATGCTGACGCTGCAAGATGGCTCACGCATTCAAATGCCTTCGGGCGCTGTGATGGAGATCACCAGCTTGAACACGCCCAAAGCGCTGGGTGCGCCTCAAGTTCGTCTCAAATTGTTAGAAGGCCGGATTGGACTGGACGTCTTTAACAAGCGACCCGCCAATTCGGTATTTGAGGTGCAAACGCCCAAAACCTTGGCCGGCGTTCGCGGGACGCAATTCCGTGTGGGTTTCGATTCAAAACAACAAAACAGCAGCGTCGAAGTGCTGCAAGGTGAAGTGAAAAATCGGGGGCAAGGCGATGGCAACGCCAGCAGCCTGCCTCAAGGCATGGGTCAATGGGTCGACGCCCAGGGCTTGGGCGGTCAGCCGCAGAAGCTTCTTGCTGCGCCGGGCTTTCAGCACTACCAACTCCTCAATAGCGCGACGGGTGCAGGTCAATTGGGCTTTTCGAACGTCTCCCAAGCCAAGGGCTACGCTTGGCGAGAGGGTTTGGCCGTGAACCAATTCGAGGCGGGGGTCCAGCAGAGTTCTTCGGCCTTGAGTTTGAATGTTCCCTCTTTGGGGGCACGCGCGCAGGCGTGGTATGTGTCGAGTGTGGCGCCTTCAGGACTGCAAGGGATGGAAAGCACCTATGCGCTTTGCCATACCGAGGAGCCTGCCGCAAATGGCTATTGCAGCGTTGCGTTTGACACCAGCAGTTTCAATGGTCGTCCCATGCGCTTGGTGCTGGAGCGCCTGACAGCCCACGGTGTGAACACCACAGCGCTGCACTGGGAGAGCAAGGGGCCAGACAACGGCCGCATGTGGGTGGGCGCACTTCAGCCAGGTGTCTACCGCTATGATTTGAGGTATCTACCCGCCGACAGGGACGCCTTGAACGCCGAGCATTGGGTCTCTCAAAACGGCCAGTTCCAACTTATCAATGTCCACACCGGTCAACACTGACCTTTCAGAAAATGCGCTGCGCCGGCCTGCAGTCATCGACCGCATTGCGGCTGTTGCAGTAGCGATGATCGTCTTGAGCTTTCTGACTTGGGTGCCACTCGGTCAGTCGTTCATTTACAAGTTAGATGATCAGATTTCACGCTGGATAGGCTTTCGCAGCTCGCCCGATATCGTGGTGATCACGCTGGACGACAGAAGCATTGAACAACTCGGGGGGTGGCCTATTGCGCGCAGCCATTACGCCGATTTGTTGAAGCGTTTGGCCCAGCCCGCCTACAGGCCCCGTGTCGTGGGGCTGGACATTTTATTGATGGATCCGCGCGCTGAAGATGCCGAACTGGCGCAGGCGATGGCGCTTTTGCCCGTGGTCTTGCCCGTTTACCAAGAGGGCCTTGCCCTGACTGAAGAAAAAGGACCAAGCCCTGATAGAGGGCCATGGCAGCAACCCCTTGCGGTATTGGCCAAGGCCACGCAGCAAGGCCATATCCACATGCGATTGGACAGCGATGGTGTGGTGCGCGGGTTCCAACCGGTGGCAGACGGTGTCCCCCACTTTGTCCTGGCCATGGTGAACGCAGCGGGACTGAAGCTGAAACGCTCCCCCTTGGATCAAAAAGAAGTGCGGGTGAACATGGTGGATCCCGCTGTGGGTTTTCCAGCCATTTCCCTTTCCAATGCGCTTGACCCCAGTTTCCCCCTGGAGATCGTTAAAAATAAATGGGTGTTGGTGGGCAGTACATCGAACAGCCTCGGTGACATGCATGTCACGCCCTTCACGGGCCGCACAGGCAGCCTTACGCCTGGTGTGTTTGTCCTGGCCAGCAACTTGAATGCAGTGATGCATGACGATTGGATGGGGATCGCGCCCGCATCAGGAGTTTTTGCTTTCAGTGCCCTGTTGCTGGCGTTGTGGGTTCTGTTCACATCCCGATGGCGCCCAACGGTCATGTTGCGGATGCAGGTCGGCATCATCATCGCGGTCACAGGCCTGAAAGTCTTACTGCTTTTACAAGCCCACTGGTGGCTTAATAGCGCCCCCCTTTGCGTGGCTCTGCTGTTTGGCTGGCTGTACTGGATCTCTCGGAAACTGGAGCACACCTTTGCGTTCATGAAGAGGCAGGTGCAAAACCTGCCACAAACTCAGAACACCAGCGGCTCAGCGACGGCCCATCCTCGCCGCCCAACACTTTCAGGGTGGTCAAAGAGCTGGCGTGACCCGATCCACTCCGTCAGCACCGAGTTGCAGGCGCGTACCGCACACATGCGCGAAAGCCTGGGACTGCTCGACGCCATCGTTCTTCAGTTGCCTGATGCATTGGCCGTTTTTGATGCCCAAGGGCACCTGGTCGTGAGCAACCCCAGCATGCGCCGTTATTGGGCATGGCAAGGCCTGAGCGAAGCCAGTGACAACCGGGTCATGACCCTTGCCATGTTGCGTCAAGCCCTGGGCTTTGACCCAGCGACCTCGATTTCGCCAGGCAGTCCGATCCGCCTGGAATCCCCGCTGGGCACGATGCATTACCTGTGCACAGAAAACAGCATTGAAGACTCTCAGGATTTGCCGCTTCATTTGGTCAGGATGCACGACATCACCCAGTTACGGGAGCAGGAGCATCAACGCAAAAAAACACTGGAGTTTTTGTCTCACGACATGCGCACCCCTGTTGCGGCCATCGCCGCCGTTGCCAACACCCTTGTTCGCAAACCCTTGCAGATCGCACAGTCCGCACAGGACATCGCGCAATACACAGAACGGTTGATGGAAATGATGGATGGTTTCATCGACTACAGTCAAGCCACGCTGACCGAATTGAAAACGGATCTGCATCTGGTCAGCAACCTGCTGGACGATGCGCTGTCGCAAGTCCAAGTCTTGGCCGAGCAACAACGCACCCGCTTTGTCGTCGAAGAAACCGAATACCCGCTGGCCATCGAGTGCAACGCGCACTTGATGGTGCGCGCCTTGGTCAACACCCTGGTGAATGCGTTGCACCACGGTCAAGCGGGAGGGGAGGTGATGGTCAGCACTGAACTGGTGAAGTTGCAACCTCAGGCCATGGCGGTGCTGCTCATTCGCAATCAAGTGGGCAAGGCGCCCAGCCACCCCTTGGTTCGCGGATTTGGGCTGGGTCTTGCATTTGTGCGGATGGTCATGGAACGTCATGGGGGCAGCATGACGGCCAGTTGGTGGGGCACGCCAGCATCATCGACCTTCGAGTCAAGCTCGGCCACCTTGCGCCTGGAAATTCCCAATGTGGAACTGGGCACGGATGTTTAAGACACTCGAACCACTGGCAGAAGGCCTCATTTTCCGCTTCAAAGAAATTTCGGCGAATATCGCTAAAAAAACAAATTTCGGCATCAAATTATGTTTAATGAAAATTTGGTATACTTACGTTTGAATAAATTTTCGTTTCTTTCATTTTATTTGCATGTTTACACTGTGTGCACCACACGCTTGACGACTGGGACAAGTTATGTACTTGGGTTTTAAGAAGCCAGACACTGGCAAATCCATCAAAACTGATATGACTCGCTGGATGGCTTTGGCGGGGCTGGGCATGGCGTTACATGGTCTTCCTGCATGGGGCCAAACGGGGGCCTCGACTCGGGGTTCGCAGCCCTTCACGGTGGCTGCGCTGTATGCCGCAGCCAACCAAACCCACCCCTTGCTCCAAGCAGCGCGACTGGAAGCGCAGGCTGGCACGATCGACATCACCGCGGTGGAGCGTCAGCGCTGGCCAACGCTGTCTGCCGTGGTGGAGTCCAACACCGGCAACACCACTTCGCTGCCTTCGCACAGCCTGCGCGTGCAGCAAATTGTGTGGGATGGTGGACTGGTGTCCTCCAGGGTCACCGAGGCCGAAAACCAGGTGATCATCAGCAAACTCCAAGTGGAATTGCAGCAAAAGCAACTTTTTTTGCAAATTACCAATGCTTGGCAAGCCCTTTTGGCGGCCAATGCGCGCGTGCAAGTCGCGCAAAAAACCATGGCCCGACTCGATGGTTTTAAAGTGCAAATGCAGCGGCGCGTGGACGCCGAAGCGTCGTCACGCATTGACTTGGTGTTGGCCAACTCTCGCCAACTGCAAACCCAGGTGGAATTGGACGCGGCGCAAAGAAACCTGAAAGTGGCCTTGCTCAAATTAGAGCAGTTGTCTGGCGAAGTGAATCTGCGCCAGCGCTTGCCCAGCTTGGCGCCATTTCAGCCCTTGCCCAGCGCGGCGCCATTTATCAATCAGTTGCAACAAGCCGACTGGGTGGACTTGGCTACGCGCGCGCCGGCAGTGCAAATTGCCCGCAGCGACGTGGTTTCTGCACACAACCGCTTGCGGACCAAAGAGGCCGAAAGATGGCCGCAGTTGTACGTCCGCGTCGACAAGCCGGTGGGCAACAACTACCTCAACGCCAACAACTCCACGGTGACCTTTGCTGGCTTGAGCTACACGCCAGGCGCCGGATTTGCCAATGTGGTGGAAGCCCAGGCGCTGGCCACACGCATCGCCAAAGCGGACCAGGGTGTGGATGTGGCAATGAAAGACATTCAAGAAACTTTGCAAAACGACCGTGAAGAATTTCTGAATGCCTACGCGCAAATTTCTGCACTGGAAAAATCAGTGGACGGCTCCGACATGGTGTTGGCCTCGTTTGAGCGCCAGTTTCAGGCGAACCGCAAAACCTGGTTGGATTTGCTCAACCAGGTGCGTGAATTGGCGCAGAACGAATACGCGCTGGTCGATGCGCAAGCCAGCTTGGTCGGCTCGCGTTTGCGACTCGAAATCCATATGGATCAAAACCCTTCAGCCACGGCAATGCCATGATCAACAAAAAACAATTTGAATGGGCCATGCTGCGTCTGGCTCAAATGCAAGGCACCACCTTGGATGTCTTGTCTCTGCGCGCCAGTTTGGGCAGCTTGGACGAGGCCTCTGCCCCCTTGCAGCAGCTGAAAAAAATAGCGCTCCAAATGGGTTTGGATGAACCCTTGCTTCTGGACTCGCCCGACCGCGCCCACCTGCCCTTGATGTGCCATGCAGAAGACCTAGGCTGGGCGGTGGTGATCGACTGCGATCCGTCGGATCAATGGGTCTTGGTCAATGAGGACGGTCAGCACACCGTGGGACCAAACACTTTGCAGGGCAAGGTGGCCTTGGTCAAGTTCAACCCGCATGAAGATGCGCACAAATTGTCGCAAGCCATGGGCGAGAAGCCTGCGATGAAAACCTTTGCCCAGCAGTTGCAGCAGACCTTGCGGCAATACCGCTTGCCGATGATTGAAGCGGGTTTGGCCTCGGCTTTCATTGGCATCATTGCGCTGGCCACCTCGCTGTTTTCCATGCAGGTGTATGACCGCGTGATTCCCTCTCGCAGCGAGTACACCTTGGTGGTGCTCAGCTTGGGGGTGTTGCTGAGCATATTGATTGAATACGCCATGAAGTTGGCGCGCTCCCATTTGATGGACTATGTGGTGGTGGGTTTTGACCACCGCTTGTCGCGCGAAGTGTTTCAGCAATTGCTGAACTTGCGTGTGGACCAAGTGCCCAGCTCGGTCGGCAGTTTGGCGGGGCAATTGCGCGGCTATGAACAGGTGCGTAGCTTTTATACCGCCAACACTTTGTTCACCTTGATCGACTTGCCCATGAGCTTGCTGTTTTTGGTGATCATCGCCTTGATTGCCAGCCCTCTGGTGGCCTTGGTGCCCTTGGTGTTTGGTGGCATAGCGCTTTTTGTGGGCCTGCGCATTCGCAGCAAGGTCAAAGATCTGGCCAAAGAAAGTGCGGCCCTGTCCAATATGCGCACCGGTCTGCTGGTCGAGGCGGTAGAAGGCATTGAAACCATCAAGGCCGGCTCGGGCGGCTGGAAGTTTTTGTCGCGCTGGATCAACTACAACAAGATGACCATCCAAGGCGATCTGCGCATGCGCAGTGCCACCGAGAGTGTGGGCTATCTGTCGGCGGTGCTGCAGCAAATGAGCTACGCGGGCTTGGTCGTGGCCGGTTCGCTGCTGGTCATGCAAGGCCACATGACCATGGGCGCCTTGATTGCTTGCTCTATTTTGAGCGGCCGTATTTTGGCCCCCGTCATGGCCTTGCCCGGTTTGTTGGTGCAGCATTCCCACGCCAGCGCCGCCCTGGAAGGCTTGGAGCGCCTCTATACGCTGCAATCGGACAACCACGGCATTGCGCACCCCTTGGTGCCGACACACATCAAGGGTCACTACCAGCTGACCGATGTGGAGTTTGCCTATGGCCAAAACCCACCGGTGATTGTGGTGCCCAAGTTGGAAATCAAACCCGGCGAGCGCATTGCCATTGTCGGCCCGATTGGCGCCGGCAAGTCCACGCTGCTGCGCATGCTCAGCGGCATGTACCAACCGCAAAAAGGCAGCGTCCGCATTGATGGCTTGGAGCTGGGCCATATCAGCCGGCAACTGTTGAGCCAGAAAATTGGTTACTTGCAGCAAGACCACCGCTTGTTCCAGGGCTCCTTGCGTGAAAACTTGCTGATTGGCCTGCCCGACCCGGGCGACGAAGTGTTGTTTGCCGCCATGACGCGCACCGGCATGGACCGCATTGTGGGCAGCCACCCCAAAGGCCTGGAGCGCCCGATCATGGAAGGCGGCAAAGGCTTGAGCAACGGACAAAAGCAACTCGTGGCTTTCACCCGTTTGATTTTGTGCCAGCCTGACATTTACCTTTTGGACGAGCCCACCGCCACCATGGACGATATGCAAGAGCGTCAGTGCATGGCCGTCTTGGCCGAAGAGGCCAATGCCGGTAAAACACTGGTGATCGTGACCCACAAACCGGGCACGCTGGCACTGGTCAATCGCATTATCGTGGTCGCCGGCAGCGCCATCGTTCTGGATGGCCCGCGCGACGCCGTGCTGCAACAACTTCAACAGCGCCCCACAGCGCAACCTGCGAGCTGATCATGTCATTGCCTAACAACCCACTTCCCAAAGCGCCAGGAGCACAGGTTCATGGCCAGACCTCGCAACCGGTCAGCGACGTGACCGCCAAACCGACCACCCGACCCACGCACATCGGCGAATTAAAACCGCCGCACCGTTCACGCGCCACTTTGTTGGTCTTCATGCTGTCTTTGATTGCGGTTGTATTTTGGGCCTCAGTGGGCAAGATTGACCAAGTCACGCGTGCACAAGGTCAGGTGATGGCCGTTGAACGCACTCAGATCATTCAATCACCAGACGGCGGCGTCTTGACCGCGCTGCATGTGAAAGAAGGTGACTTTGTCAAAGCGGGCCAACTGCTGGCGACTTTGCAAAAAGAACGCGCCCAAGCGGCTGTCTCGGATACGCGCGCAAAAGTGGCTGCGTTGCGCATCACCTTGGCTCGACTGCAAGCTGAAATCTTTGAAAAGCCCTTGAAGTTTGAACCCTCGTTGCTGTCGTACACCGATTACATTCACAACCAGACCGAGCTGTACACCAAGCGACAACGGGCGTTCAAAGACGAAGTCAATGCTTTGACCAAAATCTTGGCGCTGGCCGACGATGAGTTGAAAATCAACCGGCAACTCGAAGCCACGGGTGACGTCAGCCGGGCTGAACTCTTGCGCTTGGAGCGCTCCAGCGCCGACATTGCGGCGCAATTGACCGGCAAGCGCAACAAGTACTTCCAAGATGCGCAAGCTGAGATGACCAAAACCCAAGAGGATTTGAGCACGCAAGTGGAGCAATTGAACGACCGCACCAGCTTGCTGGAACACACGGAACTGCTGGCCCCGGTGGACGGCGTGGTGAACAACATCAAAGTGAACACCTTGGGCGGCGTGGTGCGTCAGGGTGACACCGTGATGGAGTTGCTGCCTGGCGGCAATAACCTGATTGTGGAGACCAAGATCATGCCGGCCGACATTGGTTTTGTGAAGATCGGGCAAACGGCCAGCGTCAAGCTCGACGCCTACGATTACTCGATTTACGGCGGCATGCAGGGCAAGGTGCTCTACATCAGCCCTGACGTCTTGACCGAAGAAACCAAACAAGGGCCCATGACCTACTACCGCGTGCGCGTCATGATCACGGGGACGGAATTCAAAGGCGACAAAGCCAGTCAAATCCAAGTGCGCCCGGGTTTGACTGCCAGCGTGGAGATCAAAGCCATGGACCGCACTGTGCTGAGTTACTTGACCAAGCCTTTGACCAAGACCATGAGCATGTCCATGGGCGAGAAGTAAACGCCAAAAACGAAAAAAGGGCGTGCCTGTGACAGCACGCCCGCTCAGGACGACGAGTCCTGTGCTTAGCTTAGGGGCTTAGCGCGAAGGTGGGCGGCGTGGCGCCGCTGGGCCCGGCGTACGGCCAGCCAGGTGACGGAAGCTGATGCGGCCTTTGGTCAGGTCGTAAGGCGACAGCTCCAAAGTCACACGGTCACCCGCCAAGATGCGGATGTGGTTCTTGCGCATCTTGCCTGCGGAGTAAGCGATCAATTGGTGGCCGTTGTCCAGCGTCACGCGAAAACGCGTATCGGGCAACACTTCGTTGACCACACCCATTTGTTCGATCAGATCTTCTTTTGCCATTCAGTTCTCTTTCGTAATTCGTTGCGGGCTCAGTGGGGCTGCGTGGTTGCGCGCACCCAATCTAAACCTTGTGCCATTGCAAAACTTGCGGCCGCGTCGCGTGTGGCGAAATCGCTGGTGAAACACATCACGCGGTCGGTCGTGGCACTGCCACGTCCACTGGCCACGGAAACCTGCGCCGCAAAGCGGCCGGTGGGCAAAGCGCGCGGACAGGCGGCAATGCGGTATTTTCCCACGGTGACGGGGGAGTTTTCAAATGTAATTGTATGAATCATGTCTAACTAAGAGAAATATCAGCGCGGTGGCGGTCAAAAAGCCACATCAAGATAAAGGATCGGCCTGCCCAGGGGCCGTGAACCGTTTGTCAAGCAAACGGTGAAAAACTCAAAAAAGTATCTATTTGAGACTACGCAAGGGTCAATGGGGACGGGAACACCTCTGTGTCAAGAGGGTGCGCAATATGAACGAGACTCGTTCGATCGCGCTGATCTGTCGCCTTAAGCGATGCTCGACTGTAACACAAACGGTTCACAGCCACTTGGCAATCACACTGGCCACCACGCTGATCAAGACGGTGGTGGTGATGGGCAAGAAAAACTCACGGCCAAACAAGGTGAAGCGAAAGTCGCCTGGCAAGTCGCCCAAGCCCAGCTTTTTCAGCCAGGGACGCAAGCCGCTGATGAACACCAGCGCCAGCAAGGTGACGATGAGCCAGCGGATCATACCGAGCGGTTCATGCGCAGCTCACAGCCGGTGGCTGCGGTCACCCGCCGCAAAGCCCAGGGCCTGCCAATGATCGTGGGTGGCAAACCCCACCACCTTGAAGAGTTCGCCCATCTCGTGTTCCGCAATCAAGCGCTGGGCCTGGCTGCGCTCGGCCAGGCTGGCGCTGGCCATGGCGTCGGCCAAGCCCAGATTGAATAAAAAACGGGCTTGGCTGGTGTAGCCCAACACGGTCAAGCCGTGGTTTTGTCCGGCCAGCGCAATGCCCGTGAAATTCACATGCGCGGTGATGTCTTTCAAGCCCACGGCCACCAAGGGATTCATGTCGGACTGATGCGCCTGGTGGCACATCACCGTGCCCATGTGCCTCTGAGGGTGAAAGTACTCCGCCTCAGGAAAACCATAGTCCAGAAAAAACGCCGCGCCGCCGCGCTCACTGGCGAGTAAACGCTCGGCCAGGCTGGCGATAAAGGCCTCGGCCTGGGGCTGGATTTCGCTCAGGTAGTCATGCTCGCCCTCCACCTGAAAAGGTGGTCGCAAGTCGGTGGGCTGGTCCGCCCAGGTCAAATGCCCATCGTGCAAGGCCACGCCCCGCTCGTGCCAGACGCCCTGGATGCGCGCCAGCAGTTTGACCGGCATGGCATCCAGCACTTCGTTGCCCACCACCACGCCTTGCATGGCGTCGGGCAAGGCGTCGAGCCAGCGCACTTGGTCGCCAAACAGGGCCAAGGTGAGCTGTTGCCGTGCGCGCAAGCTGCCCGACAAGTCCACGATGTTGTAGGCGTCGACGGTGTCTCCCAACTGGCTCAGCAGTTGGTGCGCCAGTGCGCCGGTGCCGGCACCGAACTCATACACCTCACGCGTGCCGCTGGCCTGCAAGGCTTGCGCGACCTGCACCGCCAAGGCGCGGCCAAACAGCGGCGAGAGTTCAGGCGCTGTGACAAAGTCACTGCCCGAGGCCGGGCCTGCGCCGAACTTGGGCAAGGCATTGGCGTAGTAACCCAGGCCTGGTTGGTACAAAGCCAAGGCTTCAAAATGGTCAAAACCGATCCAGCCGCCCGCGTTTTGGATGGCGTCACCGATAATCTGGGTCAGTTGCGCCGAAATGTCTTCGGCCGTCATGTGGGACTTCATAGGGTGTTCAATTTCGCTGTGATTATCAGGCCGAACCGTTCGGGTCAGGTGCGGACTGCCGTGCGCGGAGTTGTGCATGGTTAAACGTGTTCTGGTCACCGGCGGTGCGCACCGACTGGGCAGACTGATTTGCCAGCAATTCGCCCACGACGGCTGGCAGGTTTGGTGCCACGCGCAAAACTCCATGGCCGCAGCCGAGGCGCTGTGCCAGCAGATCGCGCTCCAAGGCGGCCAAGCCCAGGCAGTGCAAGCCGACTTGGCGCTGGACGATGACCGCCAGCGCATGATGGCGCAGATCGCGGCGCAAGGCGGGCCGCTGGACTGCTTGGTGAACAACGCCTCCAGCTTTGAGCCCGATGGCGCCCGCGACTTTGACGAGCACGCCATGCGCATGCAACTGGAAGTGAATTTGATCGCCCCGCTGGCGCTGTCACGCTTGATGGCGCAGAGCCTGCCTGCGAATGCCGATTCTGGTTCGCGCAGCATCATCCATGTGTTGGACCAAAAGGTGCTGAACCTGAACCCCGACTATTTCTCCTACACCGTCTCCAAGCTGGCCCTGGAGCGCAGTGTGGCTTTGCAAGCGCAAGCCTTGGCGCCACAGATCAGGGTGTGCGGCGTGGCCCCCGGCCTGATGTTTTTAAGCGGCCCGCAAACCCAAGCCAATTTTGACCGGTCCAGCCAAATGAATTTGCTGAAACACGCCATCGACCCAGCGCAAGTGGCCGCCACCTGCTTGTTTCTAGCCAACAACCCGGCATTGACGGGTGTCACCTTGGCCGTGGACAACGGCCAGCATTTGGTGCCTCTGTCACGCGACGTGATGTTTGTGGTGGACGGTGCCTCGAAAGAATCCCATGCTTGACCCCATCACCCGCCTTACCCTGGAATGCCGGCGCATTTTCTTGCGCAACCATGCCGTGCCGGTGCGCATTGGCGCGCACGACTTTGAGAAAACACAGGCTCAGCGAGTCGTGTTCAACGTCGAGTTGTTTGTGCCCTACGTCTTATCGACCCCGCAGACCGACGATTTGGCCGAAGTGGTGGACTACGACTTTGTGCGCGAGTTGATTGCAGCGCGCATTGGCCAAGGCCATGTGGAGCTGCAAGAGACGCTGTGCGACGACCTGGCCGCTCAGATGCTGGCCCACCCCCGGGTGCAAGCCGTGCGCTTGTCCAGCAACAAACCCGATGTGTACCCCGACTGTGAAGCTGTGGGCGTGGAAGTGTTTCGCATGAAAGCGTGGGCGGCATGAATGCGCGGTTAGGCAACCAAACCTTGACCCTTTACGGCCTGCGCTTTGCGGCCAACTTAGGGATTCTGGAACAAGAGATGACAGCGCCGCAGCCGATCCAGGTCGATGCGGAGCTGAATTTGGGCCCGCAACCCTTGCTGCCGCATGACGATGACATCAACCATGTGCTGGACTACCGCAAGGTGCGCCA
>CAIWWN010000265.1 GCA_903916355.1 uncultured Burkholderiales bacterium
CCAAACAAGGCCGGGCCCATGAGCTGCGCAATGCGGCGTGTGGCCGGGTCGGCTGCGGCAAGGCGTATTTTTTTCAGGCTCAAGCCAATCGAGGGCAACACCCCCAAGCGCTTGAGCGCCGGAATTTGCAAAGCCAGCTGTAAGGCCCCGCCGACCATCACACCCACAGGCAAGGCATAAACTGACTCCACACCCTGAGACTGCAACCAAGGTGCGCCCCACCACGCAGCGGTGATCACGCACACATTGAGCAGCACCGGCGTGGCCGCGGGCACCACAAAATGCCGCCAGGTGTTCAAAATGCCGGCCGACAAGGCCACCATCGACATGAAGCCGATGTAGGGGAACATCCAGCGCGTCATGTGCACCGCGGCGTCATAACCGCGCGGGTCTTGCTGCAGTCCGCTGGCCATGGCCCAGACCAGCGCCGGGGCCAGCAACACACCCAAGATGCTGACGCACAGCAGCGCCCAGGCCAGCACTGTGGCCACATGGTCGATCACCTGGCGGGTGGCTTCTTCCCCATGTTGCGCTTTGCTGGCGGCCAGGACCGGCACAAAGGCCTGGCTGAAAGCACCCTCGGCAAACAGGCGTCGAAACAAATTGGGGATGCGAAACGCCACATTGAAGGCATCGGTCAAGGCGCTGGCGCCAAACAAGGAGGCGATCAACAACTCGCGCACCAAGCCGGTCACGCGAGAGGCTAAAGTCAACAAAGAAACGACAGAGGCGGATTGAAGGAGGCTCACGCTGCTGAGTGTAGCGGCCCAGCCCTGCGGGCGCAGAGGTCAGACGGGGCAGTGGCTGCGGGTTTCATTTCCTGTTACAATAGTCGGCTTTGCTGCATCATCCTCAGACACTAGGAAATACATAAAATGGCATCAGCTAAACCCAAGAAAAAGAACCCGCGCCTGGCGTCGGGCCGTAAACGCGTCCGTCAAGACGTCAAAATCAACGCCGCCAACACTTCGTTGCGTTCCAAGTACCGTACCGCGGTGAAGAACGTTGAAAAAGCTGTTGTGGCCGGTGACAAAACCAAAGCCACCGAACTGTTTGCCAAAATGCAAGCCGTGGTGGACACGATTGCCGACAAAGGCATCTTCCACAAAAACAAGGCTGCTCGCGACAAGAGCCGCCTGTCGACCAAGGTCAAAGCCTTGGCGCTCGCCTGATCATCTGATCACCAGCCCGGCAGGTCGCGCGAAAGCACTACCCGCCGCCGTTTGAAACGGGTGCGCTGCAGCAAAGAAGAAAAGAGCCGTCGCAAGACGGCTTTTTTTTGGCCTACGCCCATTTGAACCGAAAGGCAGACCTCATTAATTTGAATGATTTTGACAATTTTGATATTTAAGTTACAGTGAAATGGTATCAATTGTGGCTTTAACTATTGGAGAAATCATGCAACTTGGAATGATTGGCCTCGGCCGGATGGGTGGCAATATTGTGCGCAGACTCATGCGCAATGGACACGATTGTGTGGTTTATGACACCAACGCCGACAGTGTGGCGCAATTGGCTGGCGAAGGGGCCACGCCAAGCAAGGACTTGGCTTCCTTTGTCCAGCAACTCAAGGCGCCACGCGCAGTCTGGGTCATGCTGCCCTCAGGACCGATCACGGAGGCCACGGTCAATGCCTTGAGCGAAGTACTGGAAAGCGGCGACATCATCATCGATGGCGGCAACTCCAATTACCAAGACGATGTGCGCCGCGCCCAAGCGCTCAAGGGCAAAGGCATTCGCTACATCGACGTGGGCACCAGCGGCGGCGTGTGGGGCCTGGACCGCGGTTACTGCATGATGATCGGCGGCGATGCATCAGCCTTTCAGCACCTGGACCCGATTTTCAAAACCTTGGCGCCCGGCGTGGGCACCATCGACAAAACGCCCGGCCGCGAGCACATGAAGTCCACGGCCGAAGACGGTTACCTGTACACCGGCCCTGCCGGTTCGGGCCACTTTGTGAAGATGGTGCACAACGGCATTGAATACGGCTTGATGCAAGCCTATGCCGAAGGCCTGGACATTCTCAAGGGCGTGAACCAAGACAGCATTCCGGCCGAGCGCCGCTACGACCTGAATCTGGCGGACATCACCGAGCTGTGGCGTCGGGGCAGCGTGGTCTCGTCGTGGTTGCTCGACCTGAGCGCGATTTCGCTGGCCGAAGACCCTGAGCTCAAGTCGTATTCGGGCTATGTCGAAGACTCGGGCGAAGGCCGCTGGACCATCCAGGCTGCGATCGAAGAAGCCGTGCCCGCCGACGTGCTGACCGCTGCGCTTTACACCCGCTTTCGCTCACGCCAAGAGCACACGTTTGCCGAAAAAATCCTGTCTGCCATGCGCAAACAGTTTGGCGGCCACAAAGAACCCGGCAAGAAATAAGAGACCCCATGGCACACGACATCGAACACGAAAAAACGGCCCACGGCGAGCGAGCGCCTTCTTGCACCATTGTCATTTTTGGCGCTGGCGGCGACCTGACAAAGCGATTGGTCATGCCCGCGCTGTACAACCTGGCGCGCACCCATTTGCTGCCCGACAACTTTGCGCTGGTGGGCGTGGACCTGTTGGAAATGAGCGATCAGTCCTTCCAAGACCATGTGGAGCAGTCGATCCGTGCCTTTGCCGCTGACAAGCACTACGCGCAAACACTGGACGAAGCCAACTTGATGCGCCTGGTCAAAAGCCTGACGTATTTGTCGGCTGATTTTTCCAATCCCACGTCTTACCAACAACTGGGCGCCAAACTCAAGGACTTGCAAACCACGCACCACGTCAACGACAACGTGATGTTCTATTTGGCCGTTGGCGCGCGCTTTTTTGGCGGCATCGTCGACCAGCTCGGTCATGCCGGTTTGGTCACCGAGACCAACGACTACTGGCGCCGCGTGGTGGTGGAAAAACCCTTTGGCCACGACCTGGCCTCAGCTCAAGCACTCAACACCCAATTGCGCCACAGCCTGTCTGAAAAACAGATCTACCGCATGGACCATTTCTTGGGCAAAGAAACGGTGCAAAACATCATGCTGATGCGTTTTGCCAACGGTATTTTTGAGCCACTGTGGAACCGCGACCACATCGACCATGTGCAGATCACCGTGGCCGAAACCGTGGGCGTGGAAAAACGCGCGGCTTTTTACGAAAACACCGGCGCCATGCGCGACATGGTGCCCAACCACGTGTTCCAGCTCTTGGCCTTGACTGCGATGGAGTCGCCCGCCTCGTTTGACGCCGACGCCGTGCGCAATGAAAAAACCAAGGTGCTGAACTCGGTGCACCGCGTCAACCCGCAGACCGATGCGGTGCGCGGCCAGTACGCGGCCGGGCAACGTGACGGCGAACCCTTGGCCGGCTACCTGCAAGAAGACGGCGTGGCCGCCCACAGCAGCACCGAGACTTTTGTGGCGCTGAAGCTGGGCATCGACAACTGGCGCTGGGCCGGCGTGCCGTTTTACTTGCGCACCGGCAAAGCCATGAGCAAGCGGCAAAGCGAGATCGTGATCCAGTTCAAACGCCCGCCGTTCTCTTTGTTTCGCAACACCGCCACCGAAGCCCTCACGCCCAATGCCTTGGTGATTAAGCTGCAGCCCGACGAAGGCGCCATGCTGACCTTTGGCGCCAAGATCCCTGGGCCGAAAATTGAAATTGGCCAAGTGAAGATGGACTTTCACTACAAAGACTATTTTCAAAACGCACCCAGCACCGGCTACGAAACGCTGATTTACGACTGCATGATCGGCGACGCCACCTTGTTCCAGCGCTCCGACAGCGTGATGGCCGGCTGGGACATCGTCAAACCCGTGCAAGAGCTCTGGGCCCAAGACACGGCCGCCCCGGTGGCAACGTATGCGGCGGGGTCTGATGGCCCGGCCGCATCCGAAGCTTTGTTGGGGGACAGTGGTCGGCATTGGCGGGAGATGACTTGAGTTGATGTGAGCGCAGCTCTTGGACTGTCAGGTCCAAGCGCTGCGTGAAATTGGATTAACTTTACAAGTTCATTAATTTAAAAATAAAAATGACAGAAGTTGAACCAAATAACACACGCGCCACCGCCAACGCAATTGCACTTGCAACTCCCATACTCGGCCAGCTCTCGTCCAGCACTGACCAAGATTGGTACACGGTCACGGCATCCACTACTGAACGACGGCAACATGACGCTTGCGCCGCAGTTAGATGCAACCAGTAATGCCCATAGCGCCATTACGCTGACCGATGTGCTTGCAACTTTAAAGGTCTACCTGAATAAGCCTTTACCCGACGCGTATGCCTCGCCCCTGAACTACATTGCGGCTGACTTTGACGGTTCAGGCACGGTCACGCTGACCGACGTGCTGCAACTACTCAAGTACTACCTGAACAAGCCGACCTCGGCCACACCCACTTGGCAGTTTGTGGACGCAGCCGACATGAGCGCCGATGGCAAAACATTTGCGGGGGCCAACGGTGCCAATTTGGGCAAAGACAACACCACGCCGCACGCCATTGACCAGACCTTTGACGCCACGCATACCTCCATTAAGTTGGTGGGCGTGCTCAGGGGAGATGTGGACGGGAGTTGGACTTCTTTATGAAGCCCTGACTTCATTCAATAAATCGGGATGGCGGTCCAGCACCTTGAGCAGTTTGACTAACGCCAGAGAAGGTTTGGTCTTGCCGTTTTCATACCGAGAAAACGCGTTCACGCCACCACCAAAAATATCCGCTGCTTGGCGCTGATCCAGATCGAGCTTTTTACGCACGCGAGCGATGTAGCTAGGATCAACATATGCGGCATTCACTTGCCTCTGGAATGCCCCCATCAGTTCACTGTAACGGTCACCGTGCTCTCGGTTCAAAACGACTTCACCGCATGCGGTACAGAAGTCACCCGCCACGGCAGGGATGGTGGTGTTTTCGCCCTTGTAGATGTAGGGCATATCGCGGGTATCGTGGATCAGTTCAGCCGCTCCACAGCATGGGCATTTCATGGTCACAGCTCCTTGAAGGAAACAATCAAAACATCATCGATAACTGTCAGCTTGAGATACACCTCATCGTTGCGTGCAGTCTTGGCGTGGTACACGTCTTGCCAAATTCGGTGATCTGCATGGGTCGTCATGCTCTTGTAGAAGTTGGCCGAAGTCAGCGACAAGATGACAGCGCACATGCAAGAAAGATCATGAATACCCAGCTCACGCGCGCCAGCGAAAGCGCTGGCCGTTGCCCTGACATTGCCAGCCTCGACCAGTGCCTGCACGAGAGAAAGCTTGCAATGAGGCGTCTTTTTCTCCATGCCGAAATATAACCTAATTGGTTCATTTGTCAATTAGGTTGATGGGCCAAACACCATGCATTCAATTCCTCTCTGAAAGAACCACGTCCCTGCGCCTAGTCCCCTGTAGCCGGGGCGACTGCCCCGGCTCGGGCTGGCCGATAGGATGCGCCCATCTGATTCACCCTCTAAGGCGCAGCATGAAGTTTATGCATTTTCTCTGCGCTTGCGCACTCAGCGGCGCGGCACTCTCCAGCCCTGCGCAAAGCCCGCGCGACTACCCGAATCGCCCCATCAAAATGGTCATCCCCTACGCCGCAGGTGGCCCCATGGATTTCATTGGCCGCACGCTGGGGCCGCGTTTGAATCAGGCCATGGGCCAGCCCGTGGTCATCGACAACCGCGCGGGCGCGGGCGGCGCAATTGGCACCGACATGGTCGCCAAGTCCGTGCCTGACGGCTACACCCTGCTCAACACCTCGTCCAGTCACGCCAGCTTGCCCGTGGTCTCGGCCTCGCTGCCTTATGACCCCCTCAAAGACTTTACGCCCATCACCTTGGTGGCCAACAGCGTGGGCTTTGTGATGGCGGCGCGGCCTGACCTGCCGGTGAAGAACCTCAAAGAGTTGTTGGCCGACGCCAAAGCCAACCCTGGCAAATACACTTTCGGTTCGGGCGGCGTGGGCAATGTGATGCATTTTGCGGCTGAATTTTTGGCCAGCAGCGCCGATGTGAAAATGACCCATGTGCCCTTCAAAGGCGTGAGCCAATCGCTCAACGACTTGGTGGCGGGCCGCATTGACTTTGTGATTGGCGCACCCACGGCGGTGTTGCCGCTGATCAAAGCGGGCAAGCTCAAAGCCTTGGCCATCACCGCGCGCAAACGCTGGAGCGAGTTGCCTGACGTGCCCACGATTGACGAAGCCGGCGTCAAGGGCTTTGTCTACACCCCTTGGTATGGCTTTTGGTTTCCTGCGGGCGTGCCCGCGGAACAGGTCACCCGTATGCGCAACGAAGTCGTCAAACTGCTGGACGAACCCGACATCAAAAAAGCGTTTGCAGAACAGGGTTTCTCCACCGTGGGCTCCACCCCCGCCGAGTTCAGCAAGGTCATTGCCGACGAAATTGCCATGAACAAGAAATTAGCCCAGCGTGTGGATTTCACGCAATAAACACAACCCAGGAGACTTTGATGTTGAACACCACACCCCCAAACTCTTGCCTGCAGTGCCAACCCCGGCGCCATTTTTTGACCGGCTTGCTGGCCACCGGCGCTGCCGCGGTGTTGCCCTCTTGCGCCACCTCGTCCAAAGACGCGCCCATGCCATTGCTGGCCAAGCGCGCCTTGGTGGACGTGCACCACCATGTGTGGGCCCCGGGATTTTTGAAAGAACTTGAAGCGCGCAAACTGGCCGAACCGCCCGCGCGCAACTGGTCGCTGAACAAGACGCTGGACGACATGGCGCAGGCGGGCGTGACCTACACCCTGACCTCACCCACCACGCCTGCGGCCAGCTTTGGCGATGTGGCCACCATGCGCAGCATGGCGCGTGTGAGCAACGAGTCTGGCGCGCAACTGGCACGCGACTACCCCAGTCAGTTTGGCTTTTTCGCCACGCTGCCCATGCTCGATGTGGACGGTGCCCTGGCCGAAATCGCCTACAGCTGCGATGTGCTCAAGGCCAACGGCATTGCCATGCTCACCAGCTACAACGGCAAGTGGTTGGGTGACAAAGCTTTTGCGCCCATCATGGACGAGATCAACCGCCGCAAACTCGTTGTCTACACCCACCCCTCCAACACGCAATGTTGCAACAACCTGCAAGAGGGCGTGCCAGGCTCGACCATTGAATTTGCCACCGACACCACCCGCACCATCACCAGCTTGCTGTTCAGCGGTACGGCCACGCGATGCAAAGACATCAAATTCATCTTCTCGCACGCGGGCGGGACCATGCCCTTCTTGGTCGAGCGCCTGGTGATGTTGCCCAAGCTCAACCCCAACTTTGGCAAAATTTTGCCTACTGACCAAGTGCTGCCCACGCTGCGCAGTTTCTACTACGACACGGCGCAAGCCTCGCACCCGGGCGCCCTGCTGTCGCTGCTGAATTTGGTGGACGTGTCGCAAGTGGTGTTTGGCACCTACTTCCCTTACCGCACCTCGCTCGACCATGTGAAGGGCCTGATGGCCATGGGCTTCAGCATGAACGATTTGACGGCCATTGAAAGCCGCAACGCGCAGCGCCTCTTGGGCCGCGCTTGAAGTCAACCTGTGGTGCTTTGAATCTGCGGGCTAAGCGCCTCGCGGCGCTGCGGTGGAGCCGCGCACCCGCAATTGCGGCGGCAGCATGACCGTGGCGTCTTGGCTGCCCGGGCGATCGCGCAGTGCATCGAGCAGCAAGCGCGCGGACTTGAAACCCATTTCGTAGTGCTGGATGCGCACCGAGGTCAGCGGCGGATTCACTTGATCGAGCAGCGGCATGTCGTTGTGCCCGACGATGGAAATATCGGTCGGCACGTTCAAGCCCGCTGCGCGCAAAGTCTGCATCGCGCCCAAGGCGATCAAATCATTGGCCGCCACGATGGCCG
This sequence comes from uncultured Burkholderiales bacterium, assembly GCA_903916355.1. Lineage (GTDB taxonomy): Bacteria > Pseudomonadota > Gammaproteobacteria > Burkholderiales > Burkholderiaceae_C > Limnohabitans_A. The sequence continues at coordinate 7,841 of CAIWWN010000265.1, forward strand.
TGAATGGATGGGGGTGGGGGTGGCTCTGACGCAGGGCCAGCAGTTGCTGCATGGCCTGCTCGCCGCTTTCAATCGCATAGGCTTTGGCCATCACCACCTGGGCGGCGGTCAGGCCATGGTTGTGCAGGGCCTGCACAAAGCCCACACGCCGCGCCATGCCGGTGGACAGGCTTTCAGGCCCGGCCAAATGCGCGATATGCCGATGACCCAGAGCCACTAAGTGATCCACCGCCAAGCGCATGCCCAGCATGTCGTCGCTGATGACAGCGGGCAAATGGCCGCGCCCATCGGTGCGGTTGATCAGCACAATGCGCGCACCACTTTGGCGCAAGGTGTCCAGCCACTGATTGTCGCGCGTGGCCGAAGCCACCAAAAAGCCTTCCACCCGTTGCGCTTGCATGCGGTCGACTGCTTGCTCAATGGCGTGGCCCCGGCTTTCAGGGCGCGAGGTGTTGGCCAACAGCGCAAAGTAACCCTCCTCGTCCAAGGCGTCTTCAATGCCGCGCAGAATCGGCGGGAACACCGGGTTGGTGATGTCAGGCAACAAGACGCCAATGGTTTTGGAGCGCCCGCGACTCAAGGCCGCCGCCGCGTGGTTGGGCCGATAGCCCAAGGTTTTGGCCGCTGTCTCAATGCGCTGCAACAAATCGGCTTTGACCAATTGCCGCCGCGCCGGGTCCATGGCGCGCGACACGGTGGACTTGTGCACGCCCAAATGCTGCGCAACATCTTGCAGGGTGGGGCTGGGCATACGCTTCATAGCGCCATTTTATTGCAACCGGTCTCTTGAATTGATATAGGGTAAATCAGCATAACCGTGCCACTTTCAAGCTCTACAATTGCAACCGGTTGCAAACTCTAAGGCTCCTTCATGAACATCCCGCATTCATCCGCCCGCTTTCCCACCACGCCTGAAAGCATTTTGCCCTTCGTGCTGGAAGTGATGCAGCGCACCCCCGATCCACGGCTGCGCGCCTTGCTGGTCTCGCTGAGCCAGCACCTGCATCAGTTCGTCATCGACAACCAAGTCACCGAGCTGGAGTTTGAACGTGCAGTGGCTTTCTTGATTGGCATCGGCAAGGCCACAGGGGAAATCAAAAACGAAGTCATCTTGGCGATGGATTTGTTCGGTGTGTCCACGCTGGTGGCGATGCAAAACAATCCACCTGGGCATGACGCCGAGTCGTCGACCGCCGGCTTGCTGGGCCCTTTTTGGCGCGAGCATGCGCCGCTGTGCCAAGCCGGCGACAGCATTGTTCGCTCAGAGACGCCGGGCATTCTCATGGAGGTGCGTGGCGTGGTCTACGACGCGCAGGGTCAGCCCGTGGCCAACGCCAAGGTGGACGTCTGGCAAGCCTCGCCTGTGGGTTTGTATGAAAACCAAGACCCCACCCAAGCCGACATGAATTTGCGCGGCTTGTTCACCACCGATGCACGGGGCCGTTACTTCATGCGCACCGTGTGCCCCTCAGGCTACCCCGTGCCCACCGATGGCCCCTGCGGTGAATTGCTGGCGGCGCAATTGCGCCACCCCAACCGCCCAGCCCATTTGCATTTCATGGTCTCCAGCCCAGGGCATAAAGTGCTGGTCACTCAGGTGTTTGCCGACGACGACGTCAACCTCACCAGCGACCCGGTGTTTGGCGTGACCGCGCCCCTGGTGGGCCGCTTTGCCAAACACACTGACGGCGCCACCACCACGACGCAGCTGGAACAAGACTTTCATTTGGTGCCCGGTGAGATGGTGTTCCCACACCCCCCCATCCCCTGATTCATCCCCTGATTCATCGCCTCGTTCATTTTGACTATTCAACCTACAGGGACGCCATGACTTCCACTTTCGAACCCACTGAATCGCTGAGCGGCCGCATTGCCGTGATCACCGGTGGCACCGGCGCAATTGGCTTGGCCAGTGCGCGCCGCCTGGCCCAACTGGGTGCACGCTGCGTGCTGATTTACAACTCCGAATCACCCGAATCCGCCGCCGCCAAAGCGGCCGCCCTGCCGGGCTCAGGGCATTTGACTTTCAAAGCACCAATCACCGACAGTGCCTCGCTGCAAGCCGTGGCCCAGCAGGTGGCGGACCAATGCGGCGTGGTGCACATTTTGATCAACAGCGCGGGTTACACCAAGGCCGTGCCTGCGGCCGACTTGGACGCTTTGAGCGACGAGCTGATTGACGATATTTTGAAAGTCAACTTTCGTGGCGTGATCGCCACCATCCGCGCCTTCATGCCGTTGCTGAAAAAATCAGAAGACGGTTTGATCGTGAATATTTCGTCGATTGCCGGCTTCACCGGCACGGGCAGCAACTTGGCCTACGTGGCCGCCAAAGCCAGCATTGACGTGGTGGGCGACGCCTTGGCCAAAGCCTTTGCGCCGCATGTGCGCGTGATCTCGGTCTCGCCCGGCGTGGTGGACTCGGGCTTTGTGCCGGGCCGCGGCGCGGACTTCAACGAGAAAGCCGCCGCCACCATTCCGCTGCGCCGCATTGGCACAGTGGACGATGTGGCCGCCGTGGTGCAAGCCTGCGCCACCACCATGCGCTACGTCACCGGCACCCGCATTGTGGTGGACGGCGGGCGTCACCTTTAATCGAATCCAGAATTCCCATGAGCCATAAAACTTTTCTCACCTGCGCCGTCACTGGCAACATCACCACGCCAGACCAAACCCCGCATTTGCCGGTCACACCCGCGCAAATTGCCGACGAGTGTTTGGCCGCAGCCGAAGCCGGTGCAGCGGCCGTGCATATCCATGTGCGCGACCCGAACACCGGCAAACCATCGATGGCGTTGGAGCTGTACCGCGAGGTGTTTGACACCCTTCGCCGCGCCAATCCGGAACTCATCATCAACCTCACCACGGGCCCAGGCGGGCGCTTTGTGCCCAGCGTGGACGACCCGCGCGTGGCCGCGCCGGGCTCGACCTTGGTGCAACCTGAATTGCGGGTCGAGCATGTGCGCGTGCTCAAACCCGATATCTGCTCGCTGGACTTGAACACCATGAACTCGGGCGGCGATGTGGTGATCAACACGCCGCGCAATGTGCGCATCATGGCCAAGATCATGCGCGAAGCGGGCGTGAAGCCCGAGTTGGAAATTTTTGATTCCGGCGACATGCACTTGGCGCGCGATCTGATTGCCGACGGCACGCTGGACGGCCCGGGCATGTGGACCTTTGTGACCGGTGTGAAGTACGGCTTTTCATCCTCCCCCGAGACTTTGCTCTATGCCCGCAGCCTGCTGCCGGGCGGTGCCATTTGGTCGGCCTTTGGCATTGGCCGGTTTGAGTTTCCCATCGTCGCGCAAGCCTGGCTCGCTGGCGGTCATGTGCGCGTGGGCATGGAAGACAACATCTATTTGGAAAAAGGCGTGCTGGCCGAAAGCAATGCGCAGTTGGTAGCCAAAGCCAAACGCATCATCGAAGACCTGGGCGGCACCTTGGCCAACCCCCGCGAAGCCCGTGCCATGCTCAATTTGCCAGCCCGCGGCTGAACACCCCAAGGATTGCCCAACATGTCTCAACCTGAATTTCGCGCCGTGCGCGTGAACAGCAAAGCCGCATCGATTGACGCACTGGCCCCCAGCATCGAAGCCCAAAGCCCCCCCACCCTGCAAGCCGGTGAGGCCTTGGTGCGCGTGCGCAGCGCCGGCGTCAACCCGAGCGATGTCAAAGCCGCTTTGGGCATCATGCCGCAAGCGGTTTTCCCCCGCACCCCAGGCCGCGACTTTGCGGGCGTGGTCACCGAAGGGCCGAGCGCCTGGCTCGGCAAAGAAGTGTGGGGCTCGGGTGGCGACATCGGCATCACACGCAACGGCTCGCACGCCACTTGGCTGGTGCTGCCCGAAGCCGCCCTGCGCGAGAAACCCCAAAACCTGAGCTTTGAAGAAGCCGGCTCGGTAGGCGTGCCTTTCATCACCGCCTACGAAGGCTTTAGGCGCAGCGGCATGCCGCAACGCGGGCAAACCGTGGCGGTGATGGGCGCCAACGGCAAGGTCGGCCAAGCCGCGGTACAACTGGCTGCGCAAGCCGGCGCACAGGTGATTGCGGTGCGCCGTGGCGCTGGCGAATGGGACGGGCCCACAACCGGCGTGCACAGCGTGGATGCTTCAACAGAAGACGTGGCCACACGCATCCGTGAACTGAGTGACGGCAAAGGCGCACACATTGTGTTCAACACCGTGGGCAGCCCTTACTTTGAAGCGGCCAACAAGGCCATGGCCAAAGGCGCTGCGCAAATCTTCATCTCCACTCTGGATCGTGCGGTGCCATTCGACATCTTCACTTTTTACCGCGGCATGCACACCTATGTGGGCATCGACACCTTGGCGCTCAACTGCATTGAGACCAACGAGCGCATGCAGGCGATGCGTGCGGGTTTTGAGTCCGGCAGCTTAAAGCCCTTTAGCGTAGCCGCTGACGCGGTGTTCTCGCTCGATCAGGCGCTGGCGGTGTACCGCGAAGTCTTGAGTGGCGCCAGCCGCCGCGTGGTCTTCAACCCTTAACCTCAAAGGCTCACCATGAATGTCACCCGTTTGAACCAAGCGCCTGAATATGTGGCGCCCAACCATTTCGACATGCAGTGCTTGCGACTGCAAGGGCGCGAGGCCGGCCCGGCCGAGCAACTGTGGATGGGCATGTCCATCTTGCAGCCCGGGGGTCACACCTCGCTGGAGGGTTCCCCCATGGAAAAGCATTACGTGGTGCTGCAAGGCGAACTGACTTTGGTCAGCGAACTCAATGGCATCGAAACGCGTGAGGTGCTGCACACATGGGATTCTTGCCGCTTTGCACCGGGCGAAAAACGCCAGATCGTCAACCACACCACGCACGAAGCGCGCATCCTGCTGGCCATGCCCTTTGCACCACCCATCGCTTAAAAACCGCTGCATCATTTGCGAACACTTCAGGAGTCATCACCATGCATCACCTTCACTTCACACGCCGAAAGACCTTGCAGTTCGCCGCCAGCCTGGCGGCTGGTGCAGCACTGCCCAGCATGGCGCAATCGGGTTGGCCCAAGGACAAAGCCATCACCTTCGTCGTGCCATTTACCGCAGGCAGTGGCACCGACGTGATGGCGCGTACCGTGGCCGAAAAATTGGGCCCTTTGTTGGGCGCGCAAATCGTCATTGACAACAAAACCGGTGCGGGCGGCACCGTGGGCGCGGCCTTGGTGGCCAAAGCACCGGCCGACGGCTACACCTTGCTGATTCACAGTTCGGGCCATGTGGTCAATCCTGCGCTCTACCCCAAACTGAGCTACGACACACTCAAAGATTTTGACGGCGTGAGCCCTCTGGCCAGCCTGCCCAACGTGATCGTGGTATCCCCCAGCAAGGGCTACAAAGACGTGGCCGACTTGGTGGCCAAAGCCAAGGCCCAACCGGGCGCCCTTAACTACGCCTCTGCCGGCAATGGGTCTGCCACCCATATGAACGCCGAGAAGTTTCGTGTGGCAGCAGGCATCCAGGCGCAGCATGTGCCCTACCGCGGCACGCCTGAGGCCTTGACCGAAACCGCATCGGGCCGCATCGACTGGTTTTTTGCCCCACTGGTGTCGGCCCTGCCCTTGATTCAAAGCGGGCGCTTGCAGGCCTTGGCCGTCAGCACCGCCGCCCGTTCGCCCTTGCTGCCGCAAGTACCCTCGATTACGGAAGCGGGCTTTGCCAGTGCGGCTTACACCTTTTGGGTCGGTATGTTCGTGACCGCCAAAACCCCCAAGCCGATCGTGCAAAAACTGCATGCAGCCGTCTTGAGCGTCTTGGCCATGCCCGAGGTGAAAGACCGGTTGGAAAAATTGGGCGCCTCCGCCATGCCCATGCAGCAAGAAGCGTTTGAAAAATACCTGGACGACGAAACTCTGGCGGCAGCGAACTTGGTCAAAGCCGCAGGTATCCGGATAGAGTGATCCGTGCATAAACGCCATTTTCTTTTAGGTGCAGCTGCCGCAATGGCCGCTCCCTCATGGGCACTGGATGCCTGGGGTGAAAAAGCCGGCTACCCTAAGGGTTGGGGCCCTGCAGGCGCTTTACAGAAATGGGAAGGCTATCCGGAGTACCACGTTGGCAATTTTTCCGGTGGCTTGGAATCTATGTTGGCGCATCAAACGATC
>CAIWWN010000266.1 GCA_903916355.1 uncultured Burkholderiales bacterium
CAAAAACGAAGCCTTTGTGTCCCAACTGGCGCAGTTCTCTCAGCTCGAAGCCACCACCAACATGTCCACCACCTTGAGTGATTATGTGGCCAGCCAAGCGGGTCAACAAATCACCAGCAGCGCCAGTTTGATTGGATCCAAAGTTTCCGTGCCCGATGGTCCAGCGCAGCTCACGTCAGGCAAACCCGTCGAAGGCGTTATCACGCTACCCACAGGTGCCGACGGCGTGCAGTTTCAAGTTTTTGACAGCACAGGCATTTTGGTCAACACGCAAGTGTTGGGCGCACAAACTGTGGGAGACCTCAATTTGTCCTGGAACGGCGCCGACGATGCTGGCAACGCATTGCCGGATGGAGTCTATAGCTTTAAGGCCACGGCAGTCAGCCAAGGCAACACCACCAACCCCACCGTCAGCACCATGGCGACGGTCATCGGCGTCAGCCAGGCTGCCGACAAAACCGTGCTGCTGCAAATTCTCGGCGGCAAGACCGTCAAGTTGGCAGACGTCAACCGCATCGACGGCTAAGCCGCCACACCGAATTCAACCCCTACCACTTTAGCGATACCAGGAGTCATACCCCATGTCTTTCTATACCTCACTCACCGGCTTGAACGCCGCCACCGCCATGTTGGGCGTGACCTCGAACAACATTGCCAACGTCGGCACCACCGGTTTCAAACGCTCACGCGCTGACTTTGGTGACATTTTTGCCACCTCGCCACTGCAAAAAGCCTCGTCCACCGTTGGTCAAGGTGTGTCCTTGAAGCAGGTGAGCCAGGAATTCAGCCAAGGCAATATTTCATTCTCGTCCAACGCACTGGACTTGGCGGTGACTGGCGACGGTTTCTTTCCCATGCGGTCAGCCGATGGGCTGCAGTCCACCTACACCCGAAACGGTTCGTTCATGCTGAACGAACAGTACAACGTGGTGAACTCGGCCGGTGAACGCCTCATGGCGGCGACGGTGGACTCGACCGGTAGCGCCAACATCAACGACCGCGTGGTGCTTACCATTCCACAAAAAACATCTGGCGAAGCCAAACAAACCTCACAAGTGAATTTGGGATTGAACTTTCCGGCCGATGCCAGTGTGATCACCGACACATTCAACCGGGACAACCCAGCCACCTACAACAAGAGTACAGCCTTTACCGTATATGACGCGGGTGGTAACGGCTACTTGGCCACGGTGTATTACGTCAAGACTAAAAACGCCGACTCCACCAGCCCCACCAACACTTGGCAAACCCATGTGTATGTAGGTTCTGACCAAGTGAACGCTTCTTTGCAGCAAGCCACTGACTCCAACGGCTCCAAACTGTATGTGAACCAATACGGCCAACTGGCGCCCTACAGCCAAGTCAAAGACGAATTGACCACAGCCAAAACAGAATTATTCTCCCTGAATGATTTGACCGATACGCGCAACTCTGTGCCCGCTACGGTCAAAGGTTCCGCCATCGACACCACGGTGGTGGACTTCAGCAACGGTGTGAATTTCAAGACCTCTTCTATTTCGGCCTCATCTCTGTCCAACATGTTCCAAGTGGACGTCGATGGCTCTGGCAACCCTGTAACCGTCGACCTGAGTTATCTGAAGAGCGTGGACAAAGCCATCACCGGTTCTGACATTGCGGCCCAAGTCACTGCGCAGTTGAATCAAAAATTTGGCAGTCAAGCTTATTTTGACCTGACAGACCCCAACAACGCCAAATTCAACGTCACCGACAGCCGACTTGCCTCCACCACAACGAATGCGCAAGGCGTATCGATCACCACCGACCATCCCATTTCGATCGATTTGACTCTGATGCCAGGTTATGGCGCCACATCGGGTACGCCCATGGTCAACCCCAAGCAAATCACGACCGACCAAGTCACTGCAGAAGTTCAGAGTCAACTCAACTATGGTGAGTATTACCAACAACAAGTGAATGACATCACAGCCTCTGCTACAGCAACGGCTCAAGCTGCATCAGGGTTTAACGCCTTATCCTCAACGGATCAAACAAGTGCTGTGAATACGGCAATCTCAACTGCACTGTCCAGTACAACCATTCCAAGTTACAAAGACTACCTGACTGGTGTAGGGCTTTACGTGGCTGGCGCAACTACTCAAGTTACAGGCGCTATCGCACCGGTTACCAGTCCCATTCAGGCCAGTTATGACCACGCCACATCTGGTTTTAAATTCTTGGACGGCTTGAACACCGTTAAGCTGAGCACCACGCAAAGCAAAAACGATTTATTTCAACTCACTCAAACCCCCGTCACCATGGACGCAACCGGTGAAAGCGGCATCAAAGTTTTGCCTAACGGGGTCGCCATGCGTTTGCCTAGCGACCAACGCTATGGCATGACCATGACGTATGACTCGGTGAGCAAAACCTTCTCGCTCAAATCTGGCACCACAGGTGACGGCTCCAGCATGGCCATCACAGGCGTTGCGCCGAACTCGATGGCAGCGCAAATTTTTGGTTTTGCCGCCGACGCCACCCAGGGTTCATCTACCGTCACAGCCGTTCCCGCTGCAGCCAATTTAGTCACTACTTCAGCAACCGCGCTGCGAGGTATCGCATCCACAGCAGCCGTGGCCACGGGCACCTCACCTCTCAAAAATATCTCGAACAACTTTGCTGTCGACGCCACCAACAACACCTTTGTAGTGACGGTGGATGGCGTTAAAGGGACCGTGGTCATTCCGACCCGTTCTGATTACTCGTTGGACACCTTCAAGGCAGAATTGCAAAAAGGTATTAACGCCATGGGTGATAACTCTACGACCGGAGCGCCCATCACGGTGAACGGCGTGAAAGTCGGCTACGACAATGTAAACAACAACTTCACCTTCACCAGCGGTACCACTGGGGCTACGTCCTTTGTGCAAATTTCAGGCAGCGCCGACTGGGGCCTAGACCAAGTGCAAGCTGCCCGTGGCACTGACTCCACCTGGATTAAGCCCGCCCAGCACACCGATGTGGTCTCGGGTGTGTCGCAACCCAAATACATTGACGGTCAAGGGGCTGAAACCACCAGCGGTGACGGCTTCACCACCTTGCCCAAGTGGTCACCGGTCTACCTCACCAAAGGCCAGCTGACTTTCAGCACCGGCGGTAAATTGGTCTCACCAGTGCAAGGTACGCAGTTGGAGCCCGTGTACCTCGCCGGTGGTAAGGGTGTGTTGACCATCAACGTCAACTACGCCGCTTCCACCCAATACACCTCGCCTTTTGCCGTGTTATCGCAATCGCAAGACGGTGCGCCTGAAGGCGACTTGGTGGGTGTGACGATTGGCAACGATGGCTTGGTCAGCGCCTCTTTCTCGAACGGTACACAAAAGTCTTTGGCCAAAATCTTGTTGGCCAACTTCTCCAGTCCCACAGGATTGCGTCAAATGGGTGACTCCACCTTTCTGGCATCTGCTGCATCCGGCGCCGCAGTGCTGGGTACTGCAGGCTCTGCCGGTTTCGGCACGCTGCGCGCCGGTGCCACCGAACGTGCAAACGTGGACTTGACGCAAGAACTGGTTGACTTGATCACCGCACAACGTAACTTCCAGGCCAACGCCAAGGCGATCGAGACCTCGACCACCATGACGTCGGCCATCATCAACTTGCGCTCATAAGCCCAAGCCACACTGACTCTAGGAGCCTGACATGGACCGTTTAGCCTTTAACGCGGTGGCAAGCATCAACGAGCAACGCGTTGCCCGTCAGATGACGACCAACGAGTTGGCCAACGTCACCACGCCTGGTTTTAAGCGCAGCTTTGAAGCGGCGATGCGGCCTATTCAAATTGAAGGCCCCGGCTTTGAAACCCGGATGCAACCGCAGTCGCAAACCACTGACACCATCAACCTGAAACCTGGCTCGATGATGGCTACCGGCAACGACCTGGATATCGCTCTCAACGGCCAAGCCGTGATGGGTGTGAGCGCAACGGACGGCACACTGGCGTTTACACGGCGCGGCGATTTGAAATTAACGGCTGCCGGCACATTAGAGACTGGCGCAGGCCATTTGGTACGCGGCCAAAACGGCGGCGCCATCACCATTCCTGCAGGCTTCAAAGTCAACATCAACGATGACGGCTCCGTTTACGCCACCAACCCGGCGCAAGCCGGACCGGCGGCACCGGTGCTGATCGACCGAATTTTGATGCGCGACACCAGTCAAACCCCCTTAGACCGCCGAACTGACGGTTTGTTTCAGATTCAAGGAAAACCGGCTGGAACCGATATCAATGCTGTAGCGGGTGCCCCTTTACCCTCCCTGACAGCCAAAACACTGGAAGGCAGCAACGTCAATCCATTGGAAGTGATGGTCAAGTTGATGGAACAAAGCCGCAATTTTGAACAACAAGTGAACGTCATCAAGCAAGCCAAAGACGCCGACGAATCCGGCGCCAGCATGATGAAGCCGGCGTAACTGCCGCTGAATGACAAAATAAAAGGAGCACCAAAATGGATGCATCGATGTGGGTAGCGAAGACGGGTCTGGATGCGCAGCAAACGCGCATGAACGTCATCTCGAACAACTTGGCCAACGTCAACACAAACGGCTTCAAGCGCGATCGTGCTGTTTTTGAAGACCTGTTGTACCAAAACGTCCACCAGGCTGGTGGCCAAACTGGCGCCAATACCCAAGCCCCCACTGGTTTGATGTTGGGCACCGGTGTGCGCGTGGTGGCGACAGAAAAATTGCACACCCAAGGCAATATGGTCAACACTCAAAATCCGTTGGACATTGCCATTGCAGGGGACGGATTTTTCCAAGTAGCTCAGCCCGATGGCACCATGGCCTACACACGTGACGGTAATTTCAAACTGTCTAATACCGGTCAATTGGTAACCTCTGGCGGATTGTTGGTACAACCTGCTATCACCATTCCAAACACCGCATCCAGCGTGACCTTCGGAGGCGATGGCACGGTGTCGATCGAGCTGGCTGCAGGCGGCTCGCAGGTCTTGGGCCAGTTGCAAATTGCCCGTTTTGTGAACCCCGGTGGTTTGCAGTCCATGGGCCAGAACATGATGAAAGACACGCCTGCCAGCGGCTTGCCGCAAGTCTTGCAGCCCGGTGTCACCGGTGCAGGTACTTTGATGCAAGGCACTTTGGAAGCGTCCAACGTCAACGTGGTTGAAGAAATGGTCAACATGATCGAGACGCAACGCGCCTACGAGATCAACTCCAAAGCCATCTCTGCGGTCGACGGCATGCTCAAGTACATGAACCAAAACATGTAAGGCCACGCCATGAAGTTGCTTCTGACTTGGGTCTTGCCCTTGCTGTTCACAGCCTGTTCGGTCTTGCCGCCTACACCGCTCTCGCATTCGGCCGGATTCGAGCCCGTCTTGCCGCTCGAAAAACAAGCCGACCGAATTCCAACGGGCGGCATTTATGTCAGTCGGCAAAGCGACAGCTGGTTTGGCCGAGGCCGCAACTTCCAAGTGGGCGATGTCATCACCGTCATTTTGAATGAATCCACACAAGCAGCCCGCACCCAAGGCTCGGATCTGAGTCGCGCCAGCACCAATGACGTGGTGACCACCAAGCTTCAAGCCGGCATCGCAGCCAAATTGGGCGGCAACATCGGCACCGCCCTTGGCGACATGAACCTCAATGGCAACACCATCACCAGCAAAGGCACGGGCACAGCGGGCCAGCAAGCCAGTTTGACCGGCTCGGTGGCTCTCAGCGTAGTGAGCGTCATGGCCAACGGCAACTTGGTCTTGCGCGGCGAAAAGCAATTGGCTTTGACCGAAGGCTCCGAGATCATCCAAGTCTCCGGCATCATTCGCCCCGAGGACGTGTCGGCGGTGAACACCGTGCAGTCACGCCGCTTGGCCAATGCGCAAATTTCTTACCGTGGTTCTGGCGACTTGGCCTCTACCGCCAAAGCCGGCTGGGGCACCAGTGTCCTGATGAAGCTCTGGCCTTTCTGATCTTCACAAACATCTGAAATACACACCATGAAACTCTGGCTGATCACCCTGGCAACCTGGCTCTTGGCCTGCATGCCCGCCCACGCCGATCGCATCAAAGACCTGACCGAAGTGGCCGCCATGCGCAGCAACCAATTGGTCGGCTACGGCTTGGTGGTGGGCTTGCAAGGCACAGGCGACGGCGCTGACGTGTCGTTCACCGTGCAAAGCATGAAAAGTTTGCTGGCCCGCTTGGGCGTGAACCTGGACGGTCCGCTGTCCGACTTTGAAACAACCGCCACGACCGGCAAGGTCGACATTAAAAACGTGGCCGCCGTGATGGTCACCGCAGAACTCCCCGGCTTTGCCAAGCCCGGTCAAAAAATTGACGTCAACGTGTCCGCGATCGGCAAAGCCAGCAACCTGCGCGGCGGTAACTTGGTTTTGACCAGTTTGCGCGGTGTCGACGGTGAGATCTACGCCCTGGCCCAAGGGGCACTTACGGCCACGGGCATTGACGCCGCCGCCGCAGGCTCCAAGGTGGCGATTGGCGTGCCCACCTCGGCACGCATTCCATCGGGTGCCATGGTTGAAAAAATTGTCGAAAACTCCTTCGAGAAAGCCGAGCGCATTGTGCTGAACGTGCGCGAGAGCGACTTCACCACCACCACCTCGATCGTGAACGCGATCAACAAACAATTTGGCGACGACGTGGCCCGCGCCATGGACGGCGTGACCATCACCTTGCAAGCGCCTGAAAATTTAAGCCAGCGCGTGGCCTTTATGAGCATGGTGGAAAACATGGACGTGAAAGCGGGCGAGCCGCCTGCCCGGGTGGTGATTAACTCACGCACCGGCACGGTGGTGATCAGCCGCAATGTCAAAGTCACTGCGGCAGCGGTCAGCCACGGCACGATCTCGGTGGCGATTGCGGCCACCAACGAAATCTCACAACCCGGCCCTTTCTCCAACGGGCAGACCGCCGCCGTGCAAAACGCCGAAGTGAAAGTCACCGAACCCAATAAACCGATGTTCTTGTTCCAACCGGGGATCGATCTGCGCCAAATTGTGGACGCGGTCAACCAAGTGGGTGCATCGCCCTCCTCGCTGATTGCGATTTTGGAAGCCCTGAAAAGCTCCGGCAGTCTGCGGGCTGAATTGGTGATCATCTAAAGCCACATCACAAAGCACCGCATGGACGCACAACCGGTTTCCCGCTCTTACCTTGACTTTGAGGGCCTTGGCCAACTCAAGGGCCAAGCGCGCGCGGACTCCAAAGGTGCGCTGCGACAAACCGCGCAACAATTTGAAGCCCTGTTCTTGCAGATGACCA
>CAIWWN010000267.1 GCA_903916355.1 uncultured Burkholderiales bacterium
AAATTTCTCTTGCTACCCGGGAGGCATCCATATAAGACTTCCATGGCCAGCTTTGCTGACTTTCACGCACGCTCGATCAATGACCGTGACGCCTTTTGGGCCGAGCAAGCCAAGTTGGTGGATTGGTCCGTAGCACCGCAGCAGATTTGTGACTACAGCCATCCGCCTTTTGCCAAATGGTTTGTGGGCGGCGAGACCAATCTGTGCCACAACGCGGTCGATCGCCACCTCCAAGACCGCGCCGATCAGGCGGCTTTGATTTTTGTCTCGACCGAAACAGACCAAGAAAAAACCTACACCTACCGTGACCTGCACGCCGAAGTGCAGCGCATGGCCGCCATCTTGCAAGACTTGGGCGTGGTCAAGGGTGACCGCGTGCTGATCTACATGCCGATGATCGCTGAAGCCGCTTTCGCGATGTTGGCTTGTGTTCGATTGGGGGCTATTCACTCGGTGGTGTTTGGCGGTTTCGCCTCGCATTCCTTGGCAACCCGAATCGAGGACGCGTCCCCAAGGGTCATCATCAGCGCTGACGCCGGCTCGCGTGGCGGCAAAGGCGTGGCCTACAAACCCCTGTTGGACGAGGGAATTCGCCTGTCGGCGCACAAACCTGCCAGTGTCTTGATGGTGGACCGTCAGTTGGTGGCTTACACGCCGGTGGCGGGGCGCGATGTGGACTACGCGACTGAGCGCGCCAAGCACATGGGCACGGTTGTGCCCTGTGTCTGGGTCGAGTCCACACATCCCAGCTACACCTTGTACACCTCGGGCACCACCGGCAAGCCCAAAGGCGTGCAGCGCGACACCGGCGGCTACACCGTGGCCCTGGCGGCGAGCATCCCCAACATTTACCAAAGCAAGCCGGGTGACACCTTCTTTTGCACCAGCGACATCGGCTGGGTGGTGGGCCACAGCTACATCATCTACGGACCATTGATCGGTGGCATGACCACGATCATGTACGAGGGCCTGCCCACCCGTCCTGATGGCGGCATCTGGTGGAGTTTGGTGGAGAAATACAAAGTCAACGTCATGTTCAGCGCACCCACGGCCATTCGTGTGCTGAAAAAGCAAGACCCTGCGCTGCTCTCCAAGTACGACCTGTCCAGCCTCAAAGCCTTGTTTTTGGCGGGTGAACCGTTGGACGAGCCCACCGCAAAGTGGATCTCGGAAGGCTTGAATGGCAAAGCCATCATTGACAACTACTGGCAAACCGAAACCGGCTGGCCGATCTTGACCATTTGCAATGGCGTGGAAAAAGCCCCCAGTAAATTTGGCTCGCCTGGCAAAGCGGTGTACGGCTACAACGTCAAATTGGTGGACGACCAAACCGGCGAAGAGCTGACCGGTGCGAATCAAAAAGGCGTATTGACCATTGACGGCCCCTTGCCGCCGGGTAACTTGCAAACCATTTGGGGCGATGACAAGCGCTTCGTCAGCACCTACTGGAACACCGTGCCGAACAAGTTGGTTTACAACACCTTCGATTGGGCGGTGCGCGACGAGGACGGCTACTTCTTCATTTTGGGCCGCACCGATGACGTGATCAACGTCGCAGGTCACCGCTTGGGCACACGTGAGATTGAAGAGAGCATTTCCAGCCACCCCAACATCGCTGAAGTGGCGGTGGTCGGTGTTGCCGATCAGCTCAAGGGCCAGGTGGCCATGGCATTTGCCATCGTCAAAGACACCTCGGGCCTGACCGATGCGGCGGCGCGTCTCAAGCTGGAAGGCGAAGTGATGAAGGTGGTGGACTCGCAACTCGGCGCTGTGGCGCGGCCTTCGCGGGTGTTGTTTGTTTCTTCTTTACCCAAAACGCGAAGCGGCAAATTGCTGCGCCGCGCCATCCAGGCCGTGGCCGAGGGCCGAGATCCTGGCGATCTGACCACCATGGATGACCCGGCGGCCTTGCAACAAATCGTCGATTTGATCAAGGTTTGAGTCACAAAGACCCCCATTTGGGGTCTTTTTCTAAGCGAGTTTCTTTTCGGAGCCTGTAAGTTAGATCACGGTGAACCCATGGCACAATCATGGATGTTACTTAGGCCCTTCCCATGCCACAGTCGCATCCGCCAACCGGTTCAGCCGTGTCGCGGAAGGTATACATCAACCAACTCATGTTTCCTCAAGGGAAACGAAGGTCAGCGAAAAATGAGCGAGACAAATTCCGTCTATTCGGCCTACCAAGGCAACACCTACCTGTTTGGCGGCAATGCCCCGTATGTCGAAGAGATGTACGAAAACTACCTCGCCAATCCCGGTAGCGTCCCCGATTCTTGGCGCGAATACTTCGATGCCCTCCAACATGTTCCTGCCCTCGATGGCTCCAACGCCAAAGATGTGCCCCACTTGCCCGTCATCAATGCCTTTGCTGAGCGCGCCAAATCGGGCGGCACCAAAGTCGTCATGGCCAGTGAAAGTCTGGAAATGGGCCGCAAGCGAACCGCTGTGCAGCAACTCATTGCGGCCTACCGTAACGTGGGTCAACGCTGGGCCGATCTGGACCCCTTAAAGCGTACCGAGCGTCCCAAGATTCCCGATCTCGACCCCGCTTTCTACGGTTTCACGGATTCTGACCAAGAAATCGTTTTCGACACCAGCAACACTTTCTTCGGCAAGAACAATATGTCCTTGCGTGAACTGCTGAACGCTTTGCGCGAGACCTACTGTGGCACCTTGGGCGCAGAGTACATGTACGCCACCGATCAGAACGAAAAACGCTGGTGGCAAGAAAAGCTGGAAAGTATTCGCAGCAAGCCCAACTTCAATACGGACAAGAAAAAAGCCATTTTGGAGCGCTTGACCGCAGCAGAAGGGCTTGAGCGCTACCTGCACACCAAATACGTCGGCCAAAAGCGGTTTTCATTGGAAGGCGGCGAAAGCTTCATTGCCGCCATGGACGAATTGATCAACGTGGCGGGCATCAAAGGCGTGCAAGAAGTCGTGATCGGTATGGCCCACCGCGGCCGTCTGAACGTGCTGGTCAACACCATGCGCAAACTGCCGGCCGATTTGTTCGCCGAATTTGACCATACCGCCCCTGAAGAATTGCCGTCTGGCGACGTCAAATACCACCAAGGTTTCAGCTCGGATGTGTCTACCCCTGGCGGCCCGGTGCACTTGTCTCTGGCGTTCAACCCCTCCCACTTGGAAATCGTCAACCCCGTGGTGGAAGGTTCTGTGCGCGCGCGCATGGACCGCCGCGCCGACCCCACCGGCAGTCAAGTCTTGCCCGTGTTGGTCCACGGCGACGCCGCATTTGGCGGTCAAGGCGTGAACCAAGAAACTTTGGCCTTGGCGCAAACCCGTGGCTACGCCACCGGCGGTACGGTGCACATCATTGTCAACAACCAAATTGGATTCACCACGTCGGACCCGCGCGACATGCGCTCGAGCGTGTTTTGTACCGACATCGTGAAGATGGTGGAAGCGCCTGTTTTGCACGTCAACTCAGACGATCCAGAAGCCGTGGTCTTGGCCACGCAACTGGCCCTTGAATACCGCATGAGGTTTCGCAAGGACGTGGTGCTTGACATTGTGTGTTTCCGCAAGCTGGGTCACAACGAGCAAGACACCCCTGCATTGACCCAGCCGTTGATGTACAAAAAAATCGCCGCGCACCCTGGCACCCGTAAATTGTTTGCCGATAAATTGACCACGCAAGGTTTGGGCGAGAGCTTGGGCGACGATATGGTCAAGGCTTATCGCGCCGCCCTGGAAGCGGGCAAGCACACAGAAGATCCTGTGCTGACCAATTTCAAAACCAAGTTCACGGTGGACTGGTCGCCCTTCATGGGCAAGAAGTGGACCGATGCCGGTGAAACGGCGATTCCCTTGGCCGAGTGGAAGCGCTTGGCTGCCAAGATCACCACCATCCCTGAATCGGTCACCCCTCACCAGTTGGTGAAAAAGGTGTACGACGACCGCGCGGCCATGGGCCGTGGCGATACCCCTGTGGATTGGGGTATGGGCGAGCACATGGCGTTTGCATCGCTGGTGGCGAGTGGCTACCCGGTGCGTTTGTCGGGTGAAGACAGTGGCCGAGGCACCTTCACCCACCGCCATGCGGTGATTCACGACCAAAAACGTGAAAAGTGGGACACCGGCACTTACGTCGCATTGCAAAACGTGACCGAGAACCAAGCCCCCTTCGTCGTGATCGACTCCATCCTGTCTGAAGAAGCGGTGCTGGGTTTTGAATACGGCTACGCCTCCAACGACCCCAACACCATGGTGATTTGGGAAGCCCAGTTCGGCGATTTCGCTAACGGCGCGCAAGTGGTGATCGACCAGTTCATTGCCTCAGGTGAAGTCAAGTGGGGCCGCGTCAACGGCCTGACCTTGATGCTGCCACACGGCTACGAAGGGCAAGGCCCTGAGCACAGCTCGGCGCGTTTGGAGCGCTTCATGCAATTGGCCGCAGACACCAATATGCAGATCGTGCAGCCCACCACGGCCAGCCAGATCTTCCACGTGTTGCGTCGTCAAATGGTGCGTGATTTGCGCAAGCCTTTGATCATCTTCACACCCAAGTCGCTGTTGCGTAACAAAGACGCCACCTCGCCTGTGTCGGAGTTCACGAAAGGCATGTTCCAAACCGTGATCCCTGAGAACAAAACGCTCAAGGCCGACAAGGTCAAACGCGTGGTGGTCTGTTCAGGCAAGGTGTATTACGACCTGGTGAAGAAGCGCGAAGAATTGGGCGCTGACGATGTGGCCCTCTTGCGTGTGGAGCAACTGTATCCGTTCCCGCACAAAGCATTTGCCTCTGAACTGAAAAAGTACCCCAATGCCACTGAATTGGTCTGGACACAGGACGAGCCGCAAAACCAAGGCGCTTGGTTTTTTGTGCAGCACTACATCCACGAAAACATGTTGTCAGGTCAAAAGCTGGGTTACTCGGGCCGTTCCGCATCGGCTTCGCCAGCCGTCGGTTACTCACACCTGCACCAAGAACAGCAAAAAGCGCTGGTTGAAGGCGCTTTCGGCAAAGTCAAAGGTTTTGTGCTGACCAAATAAGTCGGCGCAATCCACACTCACATACAAGAAAGAATTGATATGGCAATCATCGAAGTCAAAGTTCCGCAGCTGTCTGAATCCGTGGCCGAAGCCACCATGCTGCAATGGAAGAAAAAAGTGGGTGAGTCTGTGACTGCAGACGAAATCCTGATCGACATCGAGACCGACAAAGTGGTCCTTGAAGTGCCCGCACCGGCCTCCGGTGTGTTGTGCGAAATCTTGGTGGCCAATGGCGGCACTGTGGCCGCTGAGCAATTGATTGCACGCATCGACACAGACGGCAAAGTGGGCGCCTCGGCTCCTGCAGCAGCCGCAGTGGCCGCCTCGGCACCTGCCGCACCCGCCGCCGCCGCCGCTTCTGTGTCCAACAGCAAAGCCGGCGTGGCCATGCCTGCGGCCTCCAAATTGATGGCTGACAACCACTTGGCCGCAGGCTCAGTTCCTGGCACAGGCAAAGATGGCCGTGTGACCAAGGGTGATGTGCTGTCCAGTATTGCAGGTGGGGTGGCCGGGGGTGTGCAGTCGACTGCCGCCATCATTCCTACGGGCGCACCCACCCAGTCTTTGCCGCAAGTCGTGACCAAAGCGCCAAGCCTGGGCGATCGCCCCGAGCAACGTGTGCCGATGACGCGTCTGCGTGCTCGCGTGGCCGAGCGTTTACTGCAATCGCAATCGACCAACGCCATTTTGACCACTTTCAACGAAATCAATATGGCCCCGGTCATGGACATGCGCAAACGCATGCAAGAGCGTTTCGAAAAAGAACATGGCTGCAAGCTGGGTTTCATGAGCTTCTTTGTCAAAGCGGCCGTACACGCCTTGAAGAAGTTCCCCGTTTTGAACGCGTCGGTGGACGGCAACGACATCGTCTACCACGGCTACTTCGACATCGGTATTGCGGTGGGTTCGCCCCGTGGTTTGGTGGTGCCCATCTTGCGCAATGCCGACCAAATGAGTTTTGCCGACATCGAAAAGAAAATTGCCGAGTACGGTGTGAAAGCCCGTGACGGCAAGCTGGGCATGGAAGAAATGACCGGCGGTACGTTCTCCATCAGTAACGGCGGCACCTTCGGCTCCATGATGTCGACCCCCATCATCAACCCACCGCAGTCGGCTATTTTGGGCGTGCACGCGACCAAAGACCGCGCCATGGTGGAAAACGGCCAAGTCGTGGTTCGCCCCATGAACTACTTTGCCATGTCGTATGACCACCGCATCATTGATGGCCGCGAAGCTGTCCTGGGCTTGGTGGCCATGAAGGAAGCATTGGAAGATCCAGCGCGCCTGTTGTTCGACATCTGATTGGAAATGACATGAGCAAACAATTTGACGTCGTCGTCATCGGCGGCGGCCCTGGCGGTTACATCGCAGCCATTCGCGCAGCGCAACTCGGTTTCCAGGTCGCTTGTATCGACGAGTGGAAAAACGCAGCCGGTGGCCCAGCCCTTGGCGGCACTTGCACCAACGTGGGCTGCATTCCGTCGAAAGCCTTGCTGCAGTCCAGCGAGCACTTTGACCACGCCAACCACCACTTTGCAGAGCACGGCATCAGCGCCAAAGACGTGAAGATGGACGTGGCCAAGATGTTGGCCCGCAAAGACAACGTGGTGAAGCAAAACAACGACGGCATCTTGTACCTGTTCAAAAAGAACAAGATCACGTTCTTCCACGGTCGCGGCAGCTTTGTAGGCCAAGCCGAAGGCGGCTACGAAATCAAAGTAGCGGGCAAGACGGAAGAGTCCATCACCGCCAAGCAAGTCATCATCGCCACCGGTTCTAACGCGCGTGCTTTGCCTGGCACACCGTTTGATGAAGTCAACGTGCTGTCCAACGACGGCGCCTTGCGCGTGGGCGCTGTGCCGAAGAAGTTGGCCCTGATTGGTTCGGGCGTGATCGGTTTGGAGATGGGTTCTGTTTGGCGCCGTCTGGGCGCTGACGTGACCATCCTCGAAGGCCTGCCTACATTCCTCGGCGCGGTGGACGAGCAAATCGCCAAAGAAGCCAAGAAAGCATTTGACAAGCAAGGCCTGAAGATCGAACTCGGCGTGAAAGTCGGTGAGATCGTCAATGGCAAAAAGGGCGTCACCGTCAACTACACCAACGCCAAAGGCGAAGCCGTGGTGCTGGACGCCGACAAGCTGATCATTTCGATTGGTCGCGTGGCCAACACGGTGGGTTTGAACCCCGAAGCCATTGGCCTGCAGCTCGACGAGCGCGGCGCCATTGTGGTCGACGCTGACTGCAAAACCAATCTGCCCGGCGTGTGGGCGGTGGGTGATGTGGTGCGTGGCCCCATGCTCGCACACAAGGCGGAAGAAGAGGGCGTTGCCGTGGCCGAACGTATCGCTGGCACACACGGTCACGTCAACTTCAACACCATTCCTTGGGTGATCTACACCAGCCCTGAGATCGCTTGGGTGGGCCGCACTGAGCAGCAACTCAAAGCCGACGGCGTGGCGTACAAAGCGGGCACCTTCCCGTTCCTCGCCAACGGCCGTGCGCGTGCACTGGGCGACACCACCGGCATGGTGAAGTTCTTGGCCGACGCCAAGACCGACGAAATCTTGGGCGTGCACATGGTGGGGCCGCAGGTGTCTGAGTTGATTTCTGAAGCCGTGGTGGCGATGGAGTTCAAGGCATCGGCCGAAGACATCGCCCGCATTTGCCATGCACACCCCAGCTTGTCTGAGGCCACGAAAGAAGCGGCCTTGGCTGTGGACAAGCGCACTTTGAACTTTTAAGTTCTTGTTACACGGCGCACCCACGCCGTGCCTCTTTTGGCCTTGAAAGCCCGCTGCACCCAGCGGGCTTTTTCATTCTCAATTTCAGGGACAATACCGGCTGTATGTCAGTCCTCCAGAATTACCAACAAGAACTCGCCGCGCGGGGCTACCAAAGCGATCCAGCCCAGTTGCGCGCTGTGCAAGCGCTGCAGCGCTGCGCCGACGAATGGGCCGGCTACAAAGCCAAACGTTCCACCCCGCTGAATAAACTGCTGAATCGTCCAGAAATTCCGAAGGGCGTCTACATGTACGGCGGCGTGGGCCGGGGCAAAAGTTTTTTGATGGACTGCTTTTTCAATGCGGTGCCGATTGAGAAAAAGACCCGCTTGCACTTTCATGAATTCATGCGCGAGGTGCACCGTGAACTCGCCTTGATGCAAGGCACAGTCAACCCCTTGGATGTGCTGGGCAAGCGCATGGCCAAGCGCTACCGCTTGATCTGTTTTGACGAGTTTCATGTCGCCGACATCACCGACGCGATGATTTTGTACCGTTTGTTGGCCGCCTTGTTGGACCACGGGGTGGGTTTTGTCACGACCTCCAACTTCATGCCCGACGGTCTTTACCCCGGTGGCATGCACCGTGATCGCGTTTTGCCCGCCATTGCCTTGCTCAATGAACGCATGGAGGTGGTGAATGTGGACAATGGCACCGACTACCGGCAACGCACACTGGAAATGCTGCGCCTGTACCTTACGCCCTTGACTCCCGAGGTGGATGCTGAAATGACGCAAGCCTTTGAGCGACTGGTCAGTGGCCATGACGAAACGCCGATCTTGCACATCGAGGCCCGCGAGATTCACGCCAAGCGCCGCGCTGGCGGGGTGGTTTGGTTTGATTTCAAGGCCTTGTGTGGCGGCGCCCGCTCCCAAAATGACTATTTGGAAATTGCCAGCCAATTCCACACCCTGCTCTTGAGCAATGTGCCGAGCATGCCCGCACGATTAGCTTCAGAGGCCCGGCGCTTCACCTGGTTGATCGACGTGTTGTATGACCGACGTGTCAAGTTGATCATGTCGGCGCAGGTGCCCCCTGAAGAGTTGTACGTGGCGGGGCCCTTGGTGCACGAATTTCCACGCACCGTGTCGCGCTTGCACGAAATGCAATCGGCCGAGTTCCTGGCGCTTGAGCACCGCACCGTGAACACGGACATCACATGAGTGTACGTGGCCGCTTTGTTTTTTCGGCCTGCAGCTGGTGTCTGCTTTTGGCCTTCAGCTGTGTGGCCGCAGAGCCCATGGACAGGCCGCAAATAGAGGCTCAGAAGTTGGCCTTGCAAACTGAACGGGATGCCATTGCGGCCGCCTTTGACCGCGCGGCCCGCCAATGCTGGCAGCTTTTCATGGTGAACAATTGTCTGCAATCGGCCCGTCTGCAGCGTCGCCAAGCCCTGGCCCCCATTGACAAGCAAGAGCAGACATTGCGCGCCGCTCAAAGAGCCTTGTCCGTGATCGAACGTCAAGAACGCCTGGACGCCAAACAACCTGAGTCCAAAGTGCTGAATGACAACCGACCTTGATTTGCGTTCACCCCAGCGCCAATGCATTGAATTGCAAATGGAGCATGCCGACCTGAATGCCTTGATCGACCAGCTCAGCTTGCATCCGGCCGTGGATGAATTGCGCATTCGCCGTTTGAAAAAACGCAAGTTGGTGCTGCGCGATCACATCGCACGTTTGCAATGGTTGCTGGAACCCAAGGAGCCTGCTTGAGCGACTTGACGAGCGCCGTGGTCCAAGCCTTTGCCGTTGACGGCATTTTGGCTTCGAGTTCGGCCTATTTCCAACCGCGTGAAGGGCAAACCCAAATGGCGCTGGCCATTGCCGAAGTGGTCGAGCAGGGGGGCGAGTTGGTGGTGGAGGCCGGCACGGGCGTGGGTAAAACCTATGCTTACCTGGTGCCGGTGTTGCTGAGCGGGCAACGGGCCCTGGTGTCCACAGCCACCAAAGCACTGCAAGACCAATTGTTTTCCCGGGATATTCCCAAGCTGATCCAAACCTTGGGTTTGCCGGTCAAGGTGGCCTTGCTCAAGGGGCGTGGCAGTTACCTGTGCTTGCACCGCTTGGAGCAGTCACGCCAGGGGCACGAAGCCTCTGACCGTGCCTATGCCCATGCCTTGGCCAAAATTGAGACTTGGTCGCATGCCACGTTCACAGGTGATCTGTCTGAATTGTCGGGCTTGGACGACCGCTCGCCGGTGATTCCTTTGGTGACCTCGACCCGCGATAACTGCCTTGGCTCTCAATGCCCTAAGTTCAGAGCCTGTCATGTGAATCTGGCACGCAAAGAGGCTTTGGCGGCCGATGTGGTGGTGATCAACCACCATTTGTTTTTTGCCGATTTGACGGTGCGCGAGTCGGGCATGGCCGAACTGCTGCCCACGGTGCGGGTGACGGTGTTTGACGAAGCCCACCAGCTCAATGAAATTGGCGTGAATTTTCTGGGCCATAACGTCACCACCGGGCAGTTGATCGATCTGGCCCGTGATGTCTTGGGGGCTGGCTTGCAGTTGGCCAGGGGCTTGGTGGATTGGTCTGCCGTGACCGGCGAGCTGGAAAAATCAGCCCGTGATTTGCGATTGACTGCCTCTGAGTTCCGTACCGGCGCGCGCTTGCGTTGGACCGAGGTCGAGCCTTCAGGCCTGAACCTGGCAGCATGGCAGCAAGGTTTGAGTGACGTGCAGGCCGCTTGCAAACGCAATATGGACGCCTTGGAAACTGTGGCCGAACTGGCACCCGATTTTGTGCGTTTGTATGAGCGCTTTGCGGCCTTGCTGCAAACCTTGCAGCGGTTTGAGAAGCCCTGCGCCCCAGAGTCGGTGCGTTGGCTTGAAATCGGCATGCAACTGCGCTTGGTGGAGTCGCCGCTGGACATTGCCGATGCCGTGCAGGCGCAAATGCTGGGGATGAAACCGAGCAGTGGCGATGACCAGGATTTAGAAAAAGTCTTTGAAGATGCACCGGCCGAACCCTTGCCGTATCGCAAGGCCTTCATCTTCACTTCGGCCACATTGGGCGACGATGCGCAGATGCGGTGGTTCACCGAGCCCTGCGGCTTGATGCAGGCCCGCTTGCTGCAGGTCTCGAGCCCTTTCAATTATGCCGACCAGGCGGGGGTCTATGTGCCCCGCCACATGCCGCGACCCAATGAAGCCCATCACAGCCGTCTTGTGGCCGAATTGGTCGGACCGGCGGCGCTGACTTTGGGCGGACGTACTTTGGTGCTGACCACCACCTTGGCCGCCATGCGCAGCATTGGCCAGGCCTTGTCAGAAGATCTGACTTTGTCGGGCTCCGTGGAGGTGTTGGTGCAAGGGCAGGGGCCCAAGCGTCGTTTGATGGAGCGCTTTCGCCAGGGCGCGCAAGACGGTCAACTCGGTTGCATTTTGGTGGCCTCGGCCTCATTTTGGGAGGGCTTTGATGTGCCCGGTGAGGCCCTGCAGTTGGTCGTGATCGACAAGCTGCCATTCCCGCCACCCAACGATCCTTTGGTGGAGGCGCGTTCTGCACGCTTTGAGCGCGAGGGGCGCAGCGCTTTTGCCGCGTATTCATTGCCCGAGGCTGCTGTGGCCTTGAAGCAGGGGGCAGGGCGCTTGATTCGCAGTGAAACCGATCACGGGATTTTGGTGGTTTGCGACCCCCGCTTGGCCAGCATGGGCTATGGCAAACGACTGCTGGCCAGCTTGCCTGCCATGCGGGTGTTGCAAAATCCCGCTGAATTTGAAGACGCCTTGGAGCGGCTTACCAAAATTTCCACCAAGCCTTAGCGTCGGCCAGGCCCTTGGTGGGGGCAATTTTGGGGTAGCTTTTTTCCAGTACGCGTCGGGTGTCGTCACGCAATTCAGTCATACCCAGGGCTTCATACGAACTGATCAAAATATTCAAGGCTTCTTCCACCACTGGCACGCCTTGGAAGTCCGAAATCGCCAATTGCGCACGGTTGATGGCCGCCACATAAGCGCCGCGGGTGTAGTAGTAACGTGCCACATGGACTTCGTACGAGGCCAGGGAGTTGACAATGTAGGTCATCCGTTGGCGCGCATCGACCGCGTACTTGGAGTCGGGAAAGCGTGAACTCAGCTCTCGAAAAGCTTCGTAAGAATCTTTGGCCGCTTTTTGATCGCGCTCAGACAAGTCCTGGCGTGTGATGAATGAAAACAGGCCCAGGTTTTCATTGAAATTGATCAGGCCCTTCAGATACAGCGCATAGTCAATGGCGGGGCTGGCAGGGTGCAGTTTCAAGAACCGCTCTACAGTTGCCAGGGCTTGGATCTTGTCGCCTGTCTTGAATTGTGCATAAGCCTTTTCCAATTGGGCTTGTTGGGCCAAGGTCGTGCCTGCTGCGCGACCTTCAAGCTTGTCGAACATACCGATGGCCTTGTCCCAGGCGCCTGATTTGGTTTCATCCTTGGCTTCGCTGAAGAGCTTTTCGCTTGACCAAGCTGCCGTGTTGTCGATGGGTGTACTGGAGCAGGCGCACAGGATGAGTGTGGCCATTACAGCCAGCCCCAGCGGGAACACCGATAATCTGAAACCACGCATCTCGCAACCTTGTAGAAACTCTAGCCAATTGATTATATCGACCCCCCCCGAAGCGGATGAGACGCAAGGCCTTTTGGATGCAATCCTGGGCGAAGGAGAGTCGGCCGAGACCTCTGAGTGGCGTCATTTTGCCGTGCCCGTGGCGATGCATGGTGAACGACTGGATCGCGTTTTGGCGCAATGTGTACCGGAGTTCTCACGCAGCTATTTGCAGCAACTGATTGAACAAGGCGCCGTTTTACTGGCCGGAGTACCCGCAGGCAAATCGGCGGCGAAGGTCAAGGCCGGTGTGGAGTTGTCGGTGGAACTCAGGGCGACACCGCAGTCCCAGGCCTTCAAACCCGAGGCCATGGCACTCGACGTGGTCTACGAAGACGCCCATCTGTGTGTCCTGAACAAACCTGCGGGTCTGGTGGTGCATCCGGCCCCTGGCAACTGGAGTGGCACCCTGTTGAACGGCTTGTTGGCCAGGGATGCGCAGGCGGCCACGCTGCCTCGTGCCGGCATCGTGCACCGACTGGACAAAGACACCAGTGGCTTGATGGTGGTCGCCCGAACACGGCAAACCATGGACGCTTTGGTGCAACTCATTGCGGCACGCGAAGTCAAGCGGCAGTACTGGGCCCTGGCCGCAGGCACCTGGAGCCTGAAGGACGGATACACCTTGGATCAACCCGTGGGGCGTGACCCAGCCAACCGCTTGCGCATGGCCGCCGTCGATTTGACTCGGCATTCAGGCAAAACCGCCTCCACGACTTTCGATCTGGTGGCGCAATCGGCCCAAGGTTGCTGGCTTCAATGCACTTTGCACACCGGGCGCACGCACCAAATTCGGGTTCACATGGCGCACTTGGGTTTTCCCTTGCTGGCCGATGCAGTCTACGGCGGCAAGCCCGCTGCAGGGATGACGCGCCAAGCCTTGCACGCGTTTCACCTTGCCTTTCACCATCCGGTGAGCGGCGAAGCTTTGGATTTTCGCTTGCCCCTGCCCCCAGACATGCAAGAGGCCACGGCAGCCTGGGGTCTCAGTTACAATTGAAGCTGATTGCCAGTCTGCAAACCCGGTTGCCGGTGTTGCGCGGTCTTGGTGATTCGCTTAGGGTTCAACCTGCGCGTCACAGCCCACGATTGAATCTTCACATCCGTTGGTCACGCCACTGGCGTATTTTTCCCGGAAGAACGACACCATGAATACGGCGCAAGCCAAGCGTGTCCTTGAAACCGCCTTACTTTGTGCATCTCAACCCGTCTCCGTGCGAGATTTACGGGTCCTTTTTGCCGACGCTTTAGGCGCAGACACGGTCAAGCAACTTTTACAAGAGCTCCAGCTGGATTGGGCAACCCGCGGGCTCGAGCTCGTGCCGGTGGCCACCGGTTGGCGTTTTCAAAGCCGCCCCGATCTGCGTGAATACCTGGACCGGTTGCACCCTGAAAAACCACCCAAATACACCCGTGCGGTGCTGGAAACCCTGGCCATCATTGCCTACCGCCAACCCGTGACACGGGGCGACATGGAAGACATTCGCGGCGTCACCATCAACAGCCTCATATTGAAGCAGTTGGAAGATCGTGGCTGGGTCGAGGTGATCGGCCACCGTGAAACCGTAGGTCGCCCAGGTTTGTTTGCCACGACCAAACAGTTTTTAGACGACCTGGGATTGACCTCACTGGATCAGTTGCCGTTGTTGCAATCCGTGGATGCGCAGGCCTCATTGCTGACCAGCGCCTTGGATGACGAACCGGTTCAGGCCGCGTTATCGCTGGAAGAAGTCATGTCCACGGAGCTCGAACTGACGCTGCAGCCTGTGCAAGATGCTCCCGCCCCTTATTCCCCCACCTTTTATGCCCAAGACGGTCTTGTCACAGAGCCTTCTGCCGAAACACTTTCTGAAGAAGAGCCGCCGCACCATGACTGAGACATTCCCCCCACACGACGCTGACGATGAGTCGGCTGCCAACTCGCAAACACCCGCCCAGGGACACGCTGGCACAGCATCGCCCGCTGCACCCTCCGGATCTGCCGGCCTGCGCGCCATTGGCTTGGCGGACGTGGTGTCTGGCCAATATGACGCGGACATCGAAGTCGACGCCCCCTTGTTGAACAAGCGCGTACTGGCGCCACAAGCCGAATCCCCTAAGTTGCACAAAGTGCTGGCACAGGCCGGTATGGGCTCGCGATTGGAGATGGAGCAACTGATTTTGGAAGGCCGGATTTCGGTCAACAACGAACCGGCGCACGTCGGCCAACGCATTCAATATGGCGACCAGGTGAAGGTCAATGGCCGCTTGATTCATGTGCGCATTGCGCCGCCACCGCCGCGTGTGATCGCGTACCACAAGCCGGCCGGTGAAATCGTCACCCATGACGATCCGCAAAACCGCCCCACGGTGTTCCGCAAATTGCCCCGCTTGCAACACGGCAAATGGCAGTCGGTGGGCCGCTTGGACTTGAACACCGAAGGCTTGCTGCTGTTCACCAGTTCCGGCGAGTTGGCCAACCAGCTGATGCACCCGCGTTTTGGCTTGGAGCGTGAGTACGCGGTGCGCGTGTTGGGCGCTTTGAGCAAAGAAGAAAAGCAAAAGCTGCTGGACGGCGTGATGCTCGACGATGGCCCGGCCAACTTTGGCTCGATTGAAGACGGTGGCGGCGAAGGTGCCAACTGCTGGTACCGCGTCACCATTTCAGAAGGTCGCAACCGCGAAGTGCGCCGCATGATGGAGGCCGTCGGCCATGCCGTCAGCCGTTTGATTCGCATTCGCTATGGCGCCATGGTCTTGCCGCACGGTTTGCGCCGCAGCGGCTGGATGGAGTTGGAAGAGGCCGATATCCGTGCTCTGATGAAAGCGGCCGGGGGCTCTGAGGCCTTGGCGCGTGCACCGGCTCCTCGTCCTGCAACGCGGGGCCGGGGTCCCGGTCAAGGTCGTGATCGACGTCCATTGCCCATGGGCCGCGGCATGCCAGGCACCGCAGTTCCAGCCGCTAGTGCGGGCAATCGCAAAACACGCCAAGAGGGTGCCAGCCAACCGGACCCACTGAAAACGTCTCAAGGCTACATTGGCGCCGAAAGTTTCAGCCGCCAGCGTCAGACCAAGGCCCCGGGCGGTCGCTCAGGCGGCCCACGTCGCGGCGCCGGTGGTGGCGGTCGCGGCCGCTGACATGGCCCTTGGATGTCCAGGCGCATGTGGGGTCTTGACTCCTTTACGCCAGGTCGTCTCGGGTTAGAATAGCGGGCTTTGCTGCAGGGCAAAAAAGTTTCAATATCACTCTATATCAGGAAAATTTCATGGCTATCGAACGCACTCTCTCCATAATCAAGCCTGACGCTGTCGCCAAAAACGTGATCGGCCAAATCTACGCTCGCTTTGAAGCTGCTGGCTTGAAAGTGGTTGCCGCGCGCATGGCACACCTGTCACGCAGCGAAGCCGAACAGTTCTACGCTGTGCACAGCGCACGTCCTTTCTTCAAAGACCTGGTGGACTTCATGATTTCCGGCCCCGTCATGATCCAAGCCTTGGAAGGCGAAGGCGCGATCTTGAAAAACCGCGACCTGATGGGCGCCACCAATCCGAAAGACGCTGCCCCTGGCACCATTCGCGCTGACTTTGCTGACAGCATCGATGCCAATGCTGTGCACGGTTCGGACGCCGCTGAGACTGCCGCTGTGGAAATCGGCTTTTTCTTTGCTGGCATGAACGTTTACGCTCGTTAATCACGTCGCGACTTTTTCGCGACCATTGACCCATGACGGCCAACCTTCTTGAATTCGACCTGGAAGGTCTGGCCGTTTTTTGTGAGCGGTTGGGTGAGAAGCGATTCCGCGCCACCCAGTTGTTCCGCTGGATCCATCAAAAAGGGGCCAGCGAATTTGACCAGATGAGCGACTTGGCCAAGTCTTTGAGAGAGAAACTCAAAGTTCACGCCCATGTCCAAGCCTTGCCGGTCCTTTCTGAACACTTCTCTGCCGATGGCACCATCAAATGGCTGTTCGATGTGGGCGATGGCAATGCGGTTGAAACCGTGTTCATCCCCGAAGACGACCGCGGTACCTTGTGCATCTCGTCGCAAGCCGGTTGCGCTGTTGGTTGCCGCTTTTGCTCCACAGGCCACCAAGGCTTTAGCCGCAATCTGACGACGGCAGAAATTCTGGGGCAGCTGTGGTTTGCCGAACATTTTTTACGCAAGCACCTCAAGGTGGATTCGCGTGTCATCTCCAATGTCGTGATGATGGGCATGGGCGAGCCCCTGCAAAACTACGGTGCTTTGTTACCCGCCTTGAAAGCCATGTTGGATGACCACGGCTACGGCCTGTCTCGTCGACGGGTCACGGTCTCCACCTCGGGTGTGGTGCCGATGATGGATCGCTTGGCGGCTGATTGTCCTGTGGCCTTGGCCGTTTCATTGCACGCCCCCACCGACGCGCTGCGCGACAACTTGGTGCCTTTGAACCGCAAATATCCCTTGGACGAATTGCTGCGCACCTGCACCCGCTACTTGGCGCATGCGCCGCGCGACTTCATCACCTTTGAATACTGCATGCTGGACGGCGTGAACGATCAAGCTGAGCACGCAGAAGCCTTGATCGCGCTGGTGCGCCAGCATGGCCGGGACGGCTTGCGTTGCAAATTCAATCTGATTCCCTTCAACCCTTTTCCTGCTTCGGGCTTGCTGCGCTCGCCCCAGGCGCGGGTGCTGGCGTTTGCCAAGCAATTGCAAGACGCAGGCTTGGTCACCACGGTGCGCAAAACCCGTGGTGACGACATCGATGCCGCCTGCGGCCAATTGGCTGGGGACGTGAAAGACCGGACCCAGGTACAAACGCGTATCGCGCAGCAGCGCACGATCATGCTGCGTCCTGTTGATGAGATATCGCGCTGAGGGCAGGGCTTGACGATGCGATCTCTCTGCGCCCCATCTAAACCTTTGCACCGATGTTGGATTTGGGGCTGGTGCTTGGCGCTCGCGGCCCTGTTCGGCTGTGCGGTGCCGGTGAACCCCGCAGCAAATTCCACCCCCACGTTGTCGCCGCGGTTGGCCTTGGCTTTTGCCTATTTTCAAAACGGCCAGTACCGCGTTGCCCTTGATGAAAGTCGCAAAGTGCTGGAGACGCAACCCAATGAGCCCCAGGCGCTGGGTTTGCAGGGGCTGATTTATGCGCGGCTGAATGAGCCTGCTTTGGCCGAGCGCAGTTTTTTGCGCGCGGAGCAAGTGGCGGCGCAGGACGCAGATCTTGCGCATAATCACGGCTTATTTCTGTGTGAGCAAAACCAATTTCCTGCGTCATTTGAGCGTTTTGGTCGTGCGGTGCAGCAGCCTTTGTATGCAGACAAATCGAAAACATTCTGGGTATGGGGTGTTTGTGCACAAAAATCAGGCGATGAGACCACCGCGCAAAGCCTGTGGGTGCAGTCCTTGGCCTTAAAGCCCAGTGCAGAAGCGGCATTGGCTTTGGCACAAAGTTACCAACAGCAAATGCGATCTGTACGTGCCAACGAAGTGCTGAACACGATCAACAGCACCCCCGCTGCGACGCCCGAAACCTTGTGGTTGGGCATCCAGTGGGCGCGAAAAAATGCGGACGAGGTGGCCTTGAAACGTTATGCTGTGCAGCTGCAAAAGCGGTTTCCCACATCGTCCCAATGGGATGCTTTCCAACGCGAGGCCTACGATGACTGAATCCACCGAGATCCCAGTGACCGAAAAGTCGGAGCCTGCGTCGCCGATCGCACCCGCCGCAATGAGCGCAGGTGTTTTGCTGCGCCAGGCACGCGAGCGTTCCGGTATGCACCTGGGCATGTTGTCGGTCGCGCTGAAGGTCCCGGTGCGTCAATTGACGGCCTTGGAGGCAGACGACCACACCCAGCTGTCAGGTCCCGTCTTTGTGCGGGCCTTGGCCAACAGTGTCTGCCGCCAACTGAAAATTGACGCGACGCCCATCCTGGCTTTGCTGCCCCAATCGAGCCAGCGCCTGCAAGCCATGCCGCCCAGCTTGGAGTCCACGCGAGAGGATTGGGGCCTGCGTTACTTTGGTCCTCGTTTGGTTTTGGGCCGTAAATTTGGGTGGCTTGTGCTGTTGATGGTGTTGATTGCGTTGGTCGCATGGTTGCCAGAATGGCCTGTCAGCGCACCGCAGCCTGATCCCTTGCCGCCGCAAGCAGCAGTGTCAAATGCTGCGACGCCTTCCACCCCTTTGGTGGTCTTGCTGCCCTCTGAATCCTCCGCCGATCTGGCGCCCGGTAACGCCGTCGCCTCTCTCAAGCCCCCGCCCTCAACAGCTTCTTCGACCAGCGCAGGGCTGGAGGTGATTTTCAAAGGAAAATCTGAAGAGGCCTGGGTGGAAGTCAAGGACAGCAATGGCGCCTTGGTCTTTAGCCAATTGGTCAAAGCCGGGGAAACGTACACAGTCAAGGGCGCGCCGGCCTTGACTGTGGTGGTGGGCCTGGCCGATGCGGTCGAGGTGCTGGTGCGAGGCCAGCCCTTAGATTTAACCCCTTTCAGCCGCGGAGCCGTGGCCCGTTTTGAGGTGAAATGATGACGATGGACAAACAAATACCTTCTGCCCAGCCCCAAGCGCGGCGCAGCCTGCAAGCGCAGGTGAAATGGGGTGCTCATGTGCTGACTGTGGGCGGCGATGCCCCGGTGCGCGTGCAGTCCATGACCAACACCGACACGGTGGACGTGATTGGCACCGCGATTCAAGTCAAGGAACTGGCCGTGGCGGGTTCTGAGATGGTGCGCATCACCGTCAACACCCCGGAAGCCGCTGCGGCCGTGCCGCATATCCGTGATCAACTCGACCGCATGGGCATCCATGTGCCGTTGATTGGCGACTTTCACTTTAACGGTCACCGATTGCTCACCGAGCATCCGGCCTGTGCCGAGGCCTTGTCAAAATACCGCATCAACCCGGGCAATGTGGGCAAGGGCGACAAAAAAGACCGCCAATTTGGCCAAATGATTGAAGCCGCGATGCGTTGGGACAAGCCAGTGCGCATTGGCGTGAACTGGGGCAGCTTGGATCAGGAACTGCTGGCCCTTTTGATGGATGAAAACAGCCGCCGTTCCTCACCTTGGGAAGCCCGTCAGGTCATGTACGAGGCGTTGATCTCCTCAGCCATCAGCTCGGCCGAGCGGGCGCAAGAGATGGGCATGAAGGCCTCGCAGATTTTGCTGTCGTGCAAAGTCTCGGGCGTGCAAGATTTGATCGCGGTGTACCGGGAACTGGCCCTCCGTTGTGACTACCCCTTGCATCTGGGCCTGACCGAAGCCGGCATGGGCACCAAAGGCACGGTGGCATCGACCACGGCCTTGTCCATCTTGCTCCAAGAGGGGATTGGCGACACCATTCGCGTGTCCTTGACACCACAGCCCGGCGAGTCGCGTACCCAAGAAGTGGTGATTGCCAACGAAATTTTGCAAGCCCTGGGCTTGCGCGTGTTTGTGCCCAGCGTCACCGCCTGCCCGGGTTGTGGCCGCACCACCAGCAGCACCTTCCAAGAATTGGCCAAACAGATTGACGACTTTTTGCGCGCGCAAATGCCCGTATGGCGCAGTCGCTACCCCGGTGTCGAGCATCTCAAGGTCGCGGTGATGGGTTGCATCGTCAACGGCCCGGGCGAGAGCAAGCATGCCGACATTGGCATCAGCTTGCCCGGCACGGGCGAGGCGCCAGCTGCGCCCGTCTTTATCGATGGCGAGAAAAAACTCACCTTGCGCGGCGAGTCGATTGCCACCGAATTTCAGACCCTGGTTGAAAACTACATTGAAAACCGCTTTGGCGCAGCCAAGGCC
The DNA here is from genome assembly GCA_903916355.1 of uncultured Burkholderiales bacterium. GTDB lineage: Bacteria > Pseudomonadota > Gammaproteobacteria > Burkholderiales > Burkholderiaceae_C > Limnohabitans_A. The sequence goes on from CAIWWN010000267.1 coordinate 20,133, forward strand.
ACCGTGCAAGCTGACTGATTGAAAATGCCCGAGAACAAACCCGCTGCCTCTGCCCCAGTGACCAAACCGACCAAACTGGTCGGTGTCAAGGGGATGAACGACATCCTGCCGCCTGACTCCGCCCGTTGGGAGTGGTTTGAAGACAAAGTGCGCCACTTGATGGCGCGCTACGCTTACCGCAATATCCGAACCCCCATTGTCGAACCTACTGCCTTGTTTGTGCGTGGCTTGGGTGAGGTGACGGACATCGTGGAAAAGGAGATGTATTCCTTTGACGACCGGCTCAACGGCGAAGCCCTGACTTTGCGGCCCGAGTGCACCGCCGGGGTAGTGCGCGCGGTGGTCGAGCACAACCTCTTGTACGAAGGCGGCAAGCGTTTGTACTACATGGGCCCGATGTTTCGACACGAGCGTCCGCAGCGGGGTAGGTACCGCCAGTTTCACCAAGTGGGTGCCGAGGTGCTGGGCTTTGGCGGCCCCGAAGTCGATGCCGAATTGATCTTGTTGGCATCGGCCTTGTTCAAAGAACTGGGTTTGCGCGATATCCGTTTGGAACTCAACAGCTTGGGCCAACCGATCGAGCGTTTGGCGCACCGTGCGGCTTTGATTACCCACTTGGAGCAGCATCTTGACCTGTTGGACGAAGAGGCCAAACGTCGCCTGCACACCAATCCGCTGCGAATTTTGGACACCAAAAACCCGGCTTTAAAGCAGGTCGTGGAGTCGGCGCCGCAGTTGCTCAATTTCCTGGGTGAGGCGTCCATGGCGCACTTCAATGCCTTGCGTGCGATGTTGGACGCGAACGGATTGGCCTACACCATCAACCCGCGGTTGGTGCGGGGCATGGACTACTACAACCTGACGGTGTTCGAGTTCATCACCGACAGCCTGGGCTCCCAAGGCACGGTCTGTGGTGGCGGACGATATGACTACCTGATCGAACAGGTCGGCGGCAAATCATCACCCGCGGTGGGCTGGGGCTTGGGCATCGAGCGATTGCTGGAATTGGTGAAAGAGCAAAGTGAACCCATGGCCGCACTCGCGCCGGATGTCTACGCCATCATTCCTGACGTGGCCAGTTTGCCTTTGGCCCTGCAGGTGATTGAGACTTTGCGTGCCGCCGGTGTGGCGGTGCAAATGCACGCCGGCTCGGGCGAAGGCATGGGCAGCATGAAATCCCAATTCAAAAAAGCCGATGGCAGTGGCGCCACATTTGGCTTGATCTTCGGTGCCGATGAAATGGCCAGCGGTCAGGTCACCGTCAAATCCTTGCGCGACGGCGTGGGCGCGCAGCGCCTGCAAGACCTGGCTTTGATTGCCGATTGGGCGCACACCCTACAATCGACCCATTGATTTTGAATAAAACACATGGCAACACCTCTCGACCTTGAAGAACAAGAGCAACTTGATGAGCTCAAGCACTTTTGGAAAACCTACGGCAACTTGATTTCCTGGGTGCTGATTGTAGTGATGGGCGGCTTTGCCGCTTGGAACGGCTACGGCTACTGGCAGCGTACTCAGTCGGCCAAAGCGTCGGCTTTGTACGACGAAGTGGAGCGTGCTGTCGCTGTCGGTGATTTGACGCGTGTGGAACGCTCTTTGGCCGATATGAAAGACAAGTTTGGCGGTACTTTGTATGCCCAGCAGGCCGCTTTGCTGGCAGCCAAAACCTTTCAACAAAAAGACAAGCCCGAACAGGCGAAAGCCGCATTGACTTGGGTGGCCGATCACGCTTCAGATGAGTCCTACGTGCAAATTGCGCGCTTGCGTTTAGCCGGTGTGTTGCTGCAAAGTCGTGCTTATGACGAAGCTTTGCTGCGCTTGTCCAAACCGTTTGCAGCGGCTTTTGCGCCATTGGGCGCCGATTTACGCGGTGATGTGCTGAACGCGCAAGGCAAGCCGCAAGAAGCCATTACGGCCTACCGCGATGCTTGGCAACACATGGAAGAAAGCAATGAATACCGCCGTTTGGTCGAGGCCAAACTCAATGCCCTGGGCGTAGATCCCAAGGCGACTGAAGCGATCGCAGGAGCCAGCAAGTGATTCAGTTGAACCAGGCTTTCAATCGGCTGCTGCTGACGGCAGCCTCGTTGTCCCTGTTGGCCGCTTGTTCCAGCACCCCAGACAAGCCCAAACCACCCGAGTTGCCCGCACTGACGGCGGCTGCCGCTGGTGCGCCTTTGACGCGGGTGTGGGCCAATCAAGTCGGTGTGGTCACGACGCCACTCAGCCTGTCTGTGAAAGACGGTCAAGTGGCGGTGGCGTCCAGTGACGGTACCTTGGCCTTGATCGATGCCGCAACCGGCCGTGATGTCTGGCGACTGAAGTTGAATGCGCCGGTCCAGGCCGGTGTGGGCGGCGATGGCACGCG
>CAIWWN010000268.1 GCA_903916355.1 uncultured Burkholderiales bacterium
GTGCGGTAACTTCGCACGGTTTTGCGGTCGATGCCTGTGATGCGGGCGATCTCGCGCCCGGGGGTGTTGCGCTCTAGCAGGGTGTAGACAGTGGCGCGTTGGTTGGGTTTCAAGACATTCACGCCTTCGCCTTCCTTCGAGGAAGGCCAGAACTTGCGTCCTGCCAACAGGTGCCGACGGTGTCGGCTTTGAACCCCTGTCCCCGATCAATTCAGGTGGGGGATTTTGAAGTGGCCAAAGGTGAATGAAAGGGACTTCCCCGTCTCGAGCTAGCACCATTGCAGCCATGGGTCGCTTGGTGCCAAGATGGGGATTCAAACTTTCATCAACTTACTCGAAGGGGAAGTCCATGGCAATCGTAACGGTTGGAATAGATTTGGCAAAGTCTGTCTTTGCTGTTCATGGTGTTGGCGTCTCTGGCAAGCCTGAACTTGTCAGACCAGAAGTGCGCCGCGCAAAATTGTTAGAACTTATTGCAAGTTTGCCCCCTTGCCTCATTGGCATGGAGGCGTGCTCCGGATCACACCACTGGGCAAGAGAGTTCCAAAAGCTTGGCCACACTGTTCGGATCATGGCTCCGAAGTTTGTATCACCGTACCGCATGTCAGGTAAGCACGGTAAAAACGATGCAGCCGATGCGGCGGCCATCTGTGAAGCTGTTACCCGTCCGAATATGCGGTTTGTGCCCATCAAAACAATTGAGCAGCAAAGTCATCTGTTTATTCACAGAGCCCAGCAAGGCTACGTGGTTGAACGTACGGCACTAATTAACCGAATTCGCGGCTTGCTCAGCGAGCTGGGAATAGTACTGCCGCAATCACAAAAGGCGTTCAAGCAAGGTGTCCACGCGGTACTGGAGGATCTGCCGGGGCATTGCAACATGGTCATTGGTGACATGCTGAGCGAATTGAGTCGCCTGGAGGAGCGCATTGCGCAGAATGAAAAAACCATATCGCAGCTTGCGCGTAACGATGAGCAAGCTAAAAACCTGATGAAGTTGCGAGGGGTTGGACCCATAACTGCCACAGCGATTGTGGCGAGCATAGGTAGCGGGCACGATTTTGAATGTGGTCGGCAATTCAGCGCCTGGCTCGGTTTGGTGCCCCGCCAGCACAGCTCAGGAGGCAAAGCCAAACTGGGTCGAATTACCAAGGCTGGCGACAGCTACCTGCGAACGCTACTTGTTCTTGGCGCTAAATCAATGCTGATGACGGCTGCAAACAAAGAAGATGCCGTAAGCAGATGGGCTATGCAACTAAAGGAGCGCCGCGGTTACTGGAAAGCGATTGTCGCCATTGCAGCCAAAAACGCACGCATGTGCTGGGCTGCCTTGCAACTTGGCGAGAATTTTAAAGTTCCGGCTTGATGCGATCAGTCGCCAACAATTCGATAAGCGAAACCACCACCGCGTGATGTGCCGTAGTTGTTGAGAAAAGGTTTGGACCTGCGCTGGGGAATGCTCGAAGATCTCCCTGGGAATTACTTCAAAAAATTGAATTTATGCCGTTACCTGATTGGAGCCCCCGGCGCGCGTCTTTCATCAGGGTCCGCTGAAATAGACACAGCACTAATGACCGTTTATAGGCTTGCAGTCCGCAACCTCCTTCTCAAACCACTGACTTGCACAAACGGATCGGTGAATAGAAAAGTCAAGATTCCGCATTGGATCGCTTGCGCGATCCAATGCGGTGGAATTCAGCGTTTGACAATGTGGGGAAGTCTTTATAGGGGAGATCTCGCCTTGTTTCTGAAAGGAAGACGGCATTGCCGGAGCGAGAAGTCAGCAAAGGTCGTAGTAGCTGCAAGCCGGGGCCGCTGAGGCCACAAGGCAAAAGCGAAGGACCGAACGAGAGTGAGTGAGCGAGGACAAGAGAATGTCAAAGGCCATGCGTCAGATGCCGGGGCAACCCGGGCGGGCAAGCGTAGCAAGCGGTGAAGCCGCGAGCGATCTTGCCAGCGACGAAGCCTGCGGCCCGCCTCTTGAGCACCCGCGCACAGGGTCGGCAAAGCAGATGGCAGGCACTGGTGGCCTGCTAGA
>CAIWWN010000269.1 GCA_903916355.1 uncultured Burkholderiales bacterium
ACCTGTGGGGTGAGAGTGGCTCGGGAAAAACCCATTTGCTGTCGGCCGTGCACGAAGCCTTGCGCGAACAAGGCCTGCAGGTCGGCTGCTTGGATGCGAACACGCACAACCCGCCCGAGTTCAACCCCGCCTGGACGGCGGTCTTGATGGACGATGTGCACCTGTACGACTTGGCGCAGCAGCACACCGCGTTCAACTGGTTTGTCAACGCGCTCACCCCGACCTCGGGCTCGCCGCGCTGGGTGCTGGCGGCGGGTGCCTTGCCGCCAGCCGATTTGATGCTGCGCGACGATTTGCGCACCCGCCTGGGCTGGGGCCATGTCTACGCTTTGCAGGTGCTGAGCGAATCGGAGCGCCGCGCGGTGCTGCGCCAAGAGGCCGATGCGCGCGGGATTTTCTTGAGCGACGAGGTGATGGCCTTCATGCTCAGCCGCTTCTCGCGCGACTTGGGCAGCTTGATGCAGTTGCTCGACAACCTGGATCAGTACGCCTTGCAAACCCAGCGCGCCATCACCATACCGCTGATTAAATTGATGTTGGAGAGTGAATGAAACTGGCCCTGTTTGACCTGGACCACACCTTGTTGCCGATCGACTCGGATTACGCTTGGGGCGTCTACACCACCGACATCGGCTGGACGGACAACGACCACTTTCGCCAGCGCAATGACGAGTTCTATGCCCATTACCAAGCGGGCACGCTGGACATCCACGATTACGTGCGCTTTTCAACCCAGGCCACGCGCTTGAAAGGCGCGGCCGAAGCCGCACGTGCCCATGCGCAGTTCATGCAAACCGTGGTCTTGCCGGTGATTCAGCCCCAGGCTTTGGCCTTGATCGACGCGCACGCCCAGGCCGGTGAGCAGATCATCATCGTGACGGCCACCAACGAGTTCATCACCCGCCCGATCGCCGCCGCTCTAGGCGTGAGTGAATTGATTGCGGTCGAACTCGAACGCGACGCGTCAGGCTGGATCACCGGTGAAATCAAAGGCACGCCGTCTTTTCGCGAGGGCAAAGTCACCCGTGTGAACCAATGGCTGGCCGAGCACCAATTGACTTGGGATGAAGCCGACATCACTTTTTATTCGGACTCGATCAACGACCTGGCTTTGCTGGAAAAAGCCACCCATCCGGTGGCCACCAACCCCGACCCCCGTTTGCGCACTTTGGCCACCGAGCGTGGTTGGCGCATACTCGACCTCTTCCCATGATCAAAAAATTCATCTCCAAACTCCTGGGCCAATCCCCAGACACGGCCGGCAAACCTTATTTCGGCAAACGCGTGGAAGTCAGCGCCAAGGTGCACGGCATTGACCCAAACCTGGTGGACGAGCGCGCCATTCATGTGGTGCGCACGCTGCAGCAAGCCGGCTTTGAGGCCTATGTGGTCGGCGGCGCGGTGCGCGACTTGCTGGTCGGCCTGCGCCCCAAAGACTTTGATGTGGCCACCGACGCCACGCCCGAACAGGTCAAAGGCCTGTTTCGCCGGGCCTTCATCATTGGCCGGCGCTTTCGCATCGTGCACGTGGTCTATGGCCGGGGCCGCGAACACGAGGTGATTGAAGTCTCGACCTTCCGCGCCCATCTGGACAACGCGGCGGCCGAACAGGTCAAAGGCAACGAGCGCACCAGCAAGAGCGAATTGGCGGGCATGAAGCACGCCGTGGACTCCACCGGTCGGGTGCTGCGCGACAACGTCTGGGGCCCGCAAGACGAAGACGCCACGCGCCGTGACTTCACCGTCAACGCCATGTATTACGACCCCGAGTCGCAAATCGTGGTCGACTACCACGGCGGCATGCAGGACGTGAAAAAACGCGTGCTGCGCATGATCGGCGACCCGGCCATCCGCTACCGCGAAGACCCGGTGCGCATCATCCGCGCCATTCGCTTTGCGGCCAAGCTCAGCCCCTTGGGCTTCAAGCTGGAGAGCAAAACCGCCAAGCCGCTGGTGGCTTGCAAAACGCTGCTGGCCGATGTGCCGCAAAGCCGCTTGTTTGACGAAATGCTCAAGCTGCTGCAAACCGGCCATGCCCTGGCCTCGATTGAGCAGTTGATCGGCTTGGGTTTGGCCAAAGGCATTTACCCCTTGCTGGACGTGGTGGTTGAACGCGCGCAAACACCGTTCGTCAAAGCCGCTTTGGCCGACACCGACCGCCGCGTGGGCGAGAGCAAGCCCGTGGCGCCTAGCTTTTTGCTGGCCTGCGTGTTGTGGGCCGATGTGCGCGAAGGCTGGGACAAGCGCCTGGCGCGGCGCGAGCATTCGTTCCCGGCGCTGCAAGACGCGATCGATGAGGTGTTCAACGCCCGCATCGGCGATGTGTCTGGCCGCGGCAAACTGGCCGCCGACATGCGCGAAATTTGGATGATGCAGCCGCGCTTTGAAAAGCGCGTGGGCAGCACGCCGTTTGGCTTGGTCGAGCAAGCGCGTTTTCGCGCCGCGTTTGACTTTTTGCGCCTGCGCGCAGACGTCGCCGAAGTCGACATCACGCTGGCCGATTGGTGGCAAGAATTCAGCATGGCCGACGACGCGACGCGCGAAGACTTGGTGCAACAAGCCAAGGCCGAGCGGCCCAAACCCGTGGCTCGCCGAGCACCCCGGCCTGACGGTGAGGCGGCGCCAAAGCCTAAATCGCCCGCACGTGGGGCTGCTGATGCAACGCAAGAAGACGCGCAAGAAAATCATCCAGAGCATTCGCCAGAAGGCGGTCCAGAAGGCGCGCCTTCGGACGCGGCTAAAAAGCGCCGTCGTCGCCGCCGCAAGCCCGGTGGCGCCGAGGGCAGTGCGCCTTCCGCATCTGGCGGTCAAGACTGAACTGAAGGTCAGGGATGCGGGAGCCTGTGACCGCCTGCATCGCCTTGGGTGCCAACTTGGGCGATGCGCGCTACACCGTGATGCAGGCTATCAAGTACATCGACCATATCTCGGGCTGCAGCGTCATGGCCACTTCGCGCCTGTACCGCACCGCGCCCTGGCAAGCGCAAGGCCCGGACTTTGTCAACGCGGTGGTGCGCATCGAAACCCATTTGACCGCGCCCGAGTTGCTGCAAGCCTTGCAGGCGTTGGAGCTGGCCGCAGGCCGTGAACGCCCTTATGTGAACGCACCGCGCACCCTTGATCTGGACATCTTGCTGTACGGGGCAGGGCGGATCGACAGCCCCGAATTGACCGTGCCGCACCCGCGCATGATGCAACGCGCTTTCGTGCTCTATCCCTTGGCCGATGTGTGGCCCGATTTTGTTCAGTTGAAAGACCTGCAGCGGGTGCAGGACCAGCCCATCAGCAGGCTGGACTGAGGCGTTCAGTTTGGGGGGGCTTGGCTGGCGACGGGGAACGTCACCACATGGTCCATTTGGATTTTGATGCCGATCCATTCGCCGATCTGATGGTCGTGGTGGCTGGGCACATGAGTCATCAGCAACTCGCCGCTGGCCAAACGCAGTGAATACAAAAATTCAGAACCGCGAAACAGCTTGCGCACGATTTGTGCCTTCACCGGCGCGTCATCGTCATGCACGATATCGTCGGCACGCAGCAACACGTCGCAATGGCCTTGCGGGTAAGCGCTGGGCAAGGGGCATTCGGAAATGTCCGTCAAGGTGCCCAAAGAGGTTTCTACGACCGCGTGCTGTTCACGCACTGCAATGGTGGCACGGGTGAAAACGCCATGGCCAATGAACTCCGCCACAAAGTGGGTTTCGGGGCGGTGGTACAAGGTGTAGGCATCGGCCCATTGGTGCAGACGACCTTCGGACATGACGCCAATCACATCGCCAACGGCAAACGCTTCCATCTGATCGTGCGTCACAAACAAGGCGGTGGTTTGTGCGGCCTTCAAGATGGCCCGAACCTCCAGCGCCAAACGTTCGCGCAATTCAACATCGAGGTTGGAGAAAGGCTCGTCCAACAACAGCAATTGCGGGCGCGGTGCCAGTGCCCGCGCCAGGGCCACGCGTTGCTGTTGACCACCCGACAATTCGTGCGGGTAATTTTTCGCGTTGACGGTCAATGCCACCAACTCCAGCACTTCTTCAATGCGTGCTTTTTTTCCGCCTTGCCCAGATGCCGCAGGCCAAAGCCGATGTTGTCTTGCACATTCAAGTGCGGGAAGAGGGCGTAGTCTTGGAACACCATGCCCATGCGCCGCGCTTCGGGCGGCACCTGCGTATGCACGCTGCTGATCACCTGATGGGCCAGCTGAATTTCTCCGCCGCTCACGGGCTCCAAGCCTGCAATCGCGCGCAGTAGCGTGGTCTTGCCGCAGCCAGACGGCCCGATCAATACCCCCATTTCACCCGGCTGCAAGTGCAGGCTGACCTGGTTGACCGCCGCCTGGGCGCGGCCAGGGTAGTGCACCTGTAATCGTTCAACATTCAAAAACATGGCTTGATTGTAGAGCTGCGCCATTCCCTACAATGCCGCATGATGCGCGCGTTCCGACCTCTTTTCCGGCTGTCCCTCTGGGTTGTCACCTTGTTGTTGGCGCTGCCTGTCCTCACCGTTTTGCTGTCTTGGCTGCAATGGAACGGGGTTTCAGCGCAGATTTTGTGGGAGCTGAGCCAAAACGTGTTGCCTGACTATGTCCGCACCTCGGTGCTGCTCTGCGCTGGCGTCAGCTTGGGGGTGATCGGTATGGGCGTGGTGTCGGCGGCCTTGGTGACCTTGTTTGATTTTCCCTTGCGTCGCACCCTGGAGTGGGCCTTGTTGTTGCCGCTGGCCATGCCCGCCTATGTGGTGGCTTATGCCTACACCGATTTTTTGCAGTACAGCGGTCCGGCACAAAACACCTTGCGTGAGTGGACTGGCCTGCAGGGCCGGATCTTGCCGGAGGTGCGCAGTGTCTGGGGCGCCGTGTGCGTGTTCAGCTTGGTTTTGTACCCCTATGTGTACTTGCTGGTTCGGGCGGCCATGGCTGAACGGGCCCATCATTTGATGGAGGCGGCCCGCTTGCTGGGCGCGCCCCTGCACCGTCGCATTCTGTCGGTGGCCCTGCCATTGGCCCGACCCGCGATTGCGGCAGGCACCGCCTTGGCCTTGATGGAGACCTTGGCGGATTTTGGGGTCTCCAGTTATTTCGGCGTTCAAACTTTCACGGCGGGCATTTACAAGGCCTGGCTGGTGATGGACAACCGCGTTGCGGCAGCCCAATTGGCCACCGGCCTGTTGCTGGCCGTGACCGTGCTGCTGAGTTTGGAGCAACGCGCCCAATCGCGTTTGCGTTTTGCCACCGGGCGCAGCGACGCGCAAAGTACCGAGGCACGTGCCCACACCCTGAAGGGCTGGCCTGCGCTGTTGGCGTTTGGCCTGTGCTTTATGCCGGTGCTCATGGGCTTTGTTCTTCCGGTGCTGTTGATGTGCCGTGCCTTGTTGGAGAGCGTGCAAAGCATGGCCGTGCCCTGGTTGCGTTTTATGCACTGGACGCTGACCAGCATCGCGCTGGGCGGCGTGACCGCGTTGCTGGCGGTGGGCGTGGCGCTGTGGCTGTCGTCGCAGGCTCGTTTGAGCGGCACAGCGCTGACACGTGGGTTGTTGCGCACGGTGGGCTTGGGTTATGCCGTGCCAGGCGCCGTGATCGTGGTGGGCTTGTTGCAATCGGTATGGCCGCAAAGCGGGGCAGGGTATTGGCTCACGGCCACGGTGTTGGGTTTGGTCTGGGCCTACCTGGTGCGCTTTGTGGCGGTGGCGCTGCAATCGGTGGGCAGTGGCTATGCGCGCATTCCTGCCTCGCTTGTGGATGCACAGGGCCAGTTCTTTCTGGGCAAACAGGCTGTTGCGGCGGACGCGCTGGAAGATGCCTTGCGTGACCAGGCTGCCAAAGACCCACAGCCCCAGCTGTACATCCGTGGCGACAAAAAAGTGCCTTATGAATACGTGGCCGAAGCCATGACCGCAGCGCAACGCGCGGGGCTCACCCAGATCGGGTTTGTCACCGAAGGCAAACGACCATGAGCCACAGCGACGACCGCCAAGCCGACAGGGGCCCACTGACTCAGCCCGTGTCGATGTCGGGCACCAGTGCTCCAAGTGAATTGCGCATTGTGGACAGCAGCGAGCTGTTGGCGGGCCATTCGTCGCTGCTCATCCGGCATCTGGGCGAGCTGTACCGACTGCAAACCACGCGACAAGGTAAATTGATTTTGACCAAGTGAGCGGCGAGAAGCGGGCTCAAGCCGCCCATGAAAAAACCGGACGCAAGGTCCGGTTTTTTCATGGGCGCATCTCAAAGGATCATGAACGGATCAAGTGGTCAAAGGCACTGAGCGCGGCCTTGGAGCCTTCGCCTGCAGCGATCACGATCTGCTTGTATGGCACCGTGGTGCAGTCACCGGCGGCAAACACGCCGGGCACATTGGTGTGGCCCTTGGCGTCGACCACGATCTCGCCGAACTTGGAGAGTTCAACCGTGCCCTTCAAGAACTCGGTGTTGGGCACCAAGCCAATCTGCACGAACACGCCCGCCAATTCGACATGGTGATCGGCGCCGGTGGCGCGGTCTTTGTAGCTCAGGCCGTTGACCTTGCTGCCGTCGCCGGTGATCTCGGTCGTCTGTGCGTTGGTGTGCACCGTCACGTTGGGCAAGCTGTGCAGCTTTTTCACCAGCACCGCGTCGGCCTTGAGTTGGTCAGCGAACTCGATCACGGTGACGTGTTCAACGATGCCGGCCAAGTCAATCGCCGCTTCGATGCCGGAGTTGCCGCCACCGATCACCGCGGTGCGCTTGCCCTTGAACAGCG
>CAIWWN010000270.1 GCA_903916355.1 uncultured Burkholderiales bacterium
ATTCCCAAGCCCTTCGATCCGCGCTTGATGATGAAGATCGCCCCTGCCGTGGCCCAAGCCGCCGCAGACAGCGGCGTGGCCTCGCGCCCGATTGCCGACATGGAGGCTTACCGCGAACGGCTGCAAAGTTTTGTCTACGCCTCAGGCAGCATCATGAAACCGATCTTCACCGCCGCCAAGTTGGCGTCGAAAAAGCGCGTGGCTTTTTCCGAAGGTGAAGAAGAACGCGTCTTGCGTGCGGCGCAAATTGTGGTGGACGAAGGCATCTCCCGGCCGACCCTGATCGGTCGCCCGGCCGTGATCGCCGAGCGCATTGAAAAGTTCGGTTTGCGCCTGAAAGAAGAGCTGGACTATGACGTGGTCAACGTCGAGATGGACCACCGTTACCGCGATTTTTGGCAGACCTACCACCGCCTGACGGAGCGCAAAGGCGTGACCATGCAGATCGCCAAGATCGAAATGCGCCGCCGTTTGTCGCTGATTGGCGCCATGTTGCTGCACAAAGGCGACGTGGACGGCATGATTTGCGGCACTTGGGGCACCAACCCGATGCACCTGAGCTATGTCGATCAGGTGATCGGCAAGCGCGCTGGCGTGAACACCTTTGCGTGTATGAACGGCTTGATGTTGCCGGGGCGCCAAGTTTTCATCGTCGACACCCACGTCAACTATGACCCGAGCGCCGAGCAGTTGGCGGAGATCACGGTCATGGCGGCCCAAGAGATGCGCCGCTTTGGTTTGCACCCGAAAGCAGCCTTGTTGTCGCATTCGAATTTCGGCTCATCCAACGAGCCCAGCGCCATCAAAATGCGCCAAGTGCTGGCGCTGCTGCGCGAGCGTGCGCCATGGCTCGAAGTGGACGGCGAAATGCACGGCGACGTGGCCCTGGACGGCGTGGCCCGTTTGGCCGCCATGCCCAACAGCAGTCTGATCGGCGATGCCAACCTGTTGGTGATGCCCAATATCGATGCCGCCAATATTGCTTACAACCTGCTCAAAACAGCCGCGGGCGGCAATATTGCCGTTGGCCCCGTGCTGTTGGGCGCGGCCAAACCCGTGCATATCCTCACGCCGAGCGCCACTGTGCGCCGTATTGTGAACATGACGGCACTGACTGTGGCCGATGCCAATGCCTCTCGCCATGACTTAAAAAGACAGTAAGCACTAACTTTACTTCTTCTTTACCCTGCAGGGGCTGCCTATTTATTGGGCAGCCCCTTGCTTTTTCCGCTGCATTGCGGCAAACTCACGCCTTCGGTTTTTCGGGTTTACCCGGAGATCTCTCAAAGGTTGATTTTGATGTTGTTGAACAGCGCTCTGCGGAAGTCTCGGTTATTGGGTGTTTCTGCAGTTTTGTGGATTCTCCTGGTGGGCCCTTTAGGTCTGCAAGCCAAGTCAATTCCAGAGGCGCCGGGTGGTTTTGTTGCTGTGCAGCAAATGCCCCCTGAAGGCCAAGAAACCTACCAGCGCATCCTGCGGGGTGGTCCTTTTTCTTATGAAAAAGACGGTGTGGTTTTTGGCAATCGGGAGCGCATATTGCCTAAGCAAGCTCGTGGGTATTACCACGAGTACACCGTGAAAACGCCAGGAGAGAGAACGCGTGGTGCGCGTCGCATCGTGTGTGGGGGTTTGGAGGTGAAACAGCCTCAGAACTGCTACTACAGCGACGATCACTACACGAGCTTTCGCGAGATTGTCGACAAAAAATGAGTGTTGAGGCGTGACTCTCGAGGTGACGCCAAAGCAAATTAAGAAAGAGTCCCCAGGCTTGTACAGCTGGAGGACGAAATGAATGACAGCCACAAGCTGAAGTTTTTTTGACTATAGAAAGAGCCGCGGAGATGGATACGCCACTTCGTCAAGACCCAGAAACACCTCTCAAAGGTGTACGGACGAACATCGTCCAGTCGATTCGCGCATTCCGCGTGAGCGACTTGCAAGAAGCAGCCCAAGGTCTGGGGCATCACTTCTTGTTCGCCAATTTGTCCAGCGCACAAAGCAAACAAGATGTGCTCGATCTGATCGCGGGTCAGTTCACGCTGCCTTCGCATTTCGGCAAAAACTTCGATGCTTTGTACGACTGCATGACCGATCCACTGCACAAGTCAGGCCCTCAGCCCGGCTTCATTGTGGTGCTCGAGCAGATTCCTGCCCATGCCAAATTTGACAAAGAAGCCCGCGAGCAATTGCTCGACATCTTCCGCGACACGGCCGATTACTGGGGAGACCGGAAGATACCTTTCCGATGTTTCTATTCTTTTCTGTAGCCCGTTCTGCACAAGCTAGCCAAGCAGAACGGGCGAATGAGGCTCTGAATGAAGAGACCCTCACGGCAGGAGAGTTGGAGTTGGGTGAAAAAATGCCGACCGATAAATTGGTCGACGTCTCACCTTTGGCGCTGCGCATGAGCAGCCCTTTCAACGCAGGATACTGGTTGGCTGCGGCCTGATCAGCGTCTTGTTGACCTTCACAAAAAACCCGCTCTCGAGCGGGTTTTTTGATGGCGCAAAGGAATGCGAGCGTGTCTTCAAGCCACCTGGGCCAGCGCGACAAATTCTTCCACCGGCACTTCTTCGGCACGGCGTTGCACGTTGAACTCGCCAGCGAAATTGCGCTGGGTCAGCCAGGCGCCCAGGGTGTGGCGCATGAGTTTTCGCCGCTGACTGAAAGCCACCTGCACCAACTCTTCAAGCAACTTGGTGTTGATGGGCGTGGGTTCAGCGCGCGGCACCATGCGCACCACGGCGCTGTCCACGCGCGGCGGTGGGTCAAAGCTGGCAGGTGGCACAAACAGCACGTTCTGCATGGCGTAGCGCCACTGCAGCATGACCGACAAGCGGCCATAAGCTGCTGTGGAGGGTTTGGCCACCATCCGGTCGATGACCTCTTTTTGCAACATGAAGTGCTGGTCTTCAATCACGTCCACGTGGTTCAGCAAGTGAAACAGGATCGGCGTGGAGATGTTGTAAGGCAGGTTGCCCACGACCCGCAGTTTGTGCGGGCCCACCGCGTCAAGGCTTGCGCCTGGTCTTGTGGAAGGCAGAGCGTTGACGCGCGCCGCCAATTCGGTGAAGTCCACGCGCAGCACATCGGACTCAACCACGGTGAGCTGTGGGTGGGTGCGCAAGCGCGCCGCCAAATCCCGGTCCAACTCGACCACGGTCAAATGGCCCAGGCGTTCCACCAGCGGTTGAGTCAGGGCCGCGAGACCCGGGCCGATCTCGACCATCGGGTCACCTGGTTGAGGGTTGATCTCGTCGACGATGGCGTCGATGATGAGGCGGTCAGAGAGGAAGTGTTGGCCGAATCGCTTGCGCGGGATGTGTTTCATTGGGGTGCATCACGCATTTCGACAAAGGCCCGGCCGCGCAGGTCTTCTTGCCAGGTGGCAAAGGCTTCGTCGAGTTTTTTCTCGCGCAACAGGTTGCGTGCCATCTCGCGTTGTTCGCGCATGCTCAGCGGCACATCACGCCGATCAGTCACCTCGATCAGGTGCACGCCAAAGCGCGACACCAATGGGTCCGACATTTGCCCGGGTCGCAGGCGGTTCATCACCTGTTCAAACTCGGGCACAAACTGGCCAGGGCCCGTCCAACCCAGATCGCCGCCGCTGGTGGCGCTGCCGTCTTGCGAGAACTCACGCGCCAGAGCGGCAAAAGTGACCTGCCCTGCTGCAATGCGTTGTTTGAACTGCGCCAGTTGGTTCACGGCGGCCGCTTCCGTCAGTTGCGGGCTGGTGCGCAGCAAAATATGCCGTGCCCGCGTTTGCGTGACCATCATCGGCGGGGCTTCGCCCTGACGCTTTTCCAGCACCTTCAACACATGAAAGCCGGCGCCGGAGCGGATCGGTCCAGCGATCTCGCCGACTTTCAAAGTCTGCGTGCTGTCCACAAACAAGGTGGGGTAGCGGTCTGAAGGACGCAGTCCCATGGCGCCGCCATTGGGCACTTTGTCGCCCAAATACTCTTTGACCAAAGCGGAAAAATCTTCTCCTGCCCGGGCACGGCGTGCGATCGTCTCGGCGCGGGTCTGCAAGGTTGCCACTTGGGCCTCGGTGCTGTCTTCAGGCACAGGGACCACAATCATGGCCAAGTTCAGGTCAATGCCCACGGGGGCTTGTGCACCGCGCTGGTCGCGCAAAAATTGATCGATATCGGTGTCGCTGATGCGCACACGCCCTTCCACTTCGCGCTCACGCAGCCGGGTCAGCGTGATTTGTTTGCGCAATTGCTCTCGAAAAGCGCTCAGCGTCAGCCCCTCTTTTTCAAGCTTGGCTCGCAGCTGCACTTTGTCCATCTGGTTTTGCCGAGCGACGTTCAATTCGGCCAGGTCCACAGCATCTTCATCGATGCGAATGCCCGATTCACGTGCCGTCTGCAGCTGTATTTTCTCGTTGACGAGTTGCTCCAGCGCTTGGGCGGTCAACTCGGGCAAGGCGGGTTTGGCGGTGCCCGCAGGCCACTGCGCTTCCATGCGGGTGCGCTGCAGCTGCACTTCGTGGTTGGTGATGGGTTCCGAATTCACAACCGCCACGATGAAGTCGGCCGAGCGCGCGACCACCGGTTTGAGGCTGGTCGTGCCTTGGGCATGGCTCAGACCAGCGCAACCCAGCACGCAACCCAGCACCACAGTGAGGGGCCGAAGCAAGTGCCGCACAAGCTGTGTGCAAGAAGTCCATGGGGCTTGTGTTGATAATTTATTCATAGTGCTGGAACCGGCTGGGGGGCGCCACATCTTCGCGCAAATATTGGTAACGGGGGATATTGTCGCGCAGTGTTTTCAGGGGGCTGGAGCCGATCCCTGCAAAACCGACAAATTCCAATTGAAAATAGAGCCGGCTGGTGGCGGTGCTGACGGTGCTTTGCAGCCTCTCCAGCACCACGCGACCCAGCCAGCATCCGGCATCAAATTCGAAGCCAAAAATAGAGTCCACCAATTTTTGGTCCTTGATACTGAAGTTTATGCGGCCCACGCTGTACCAGCGGCCTGGCCCTAGGCCTTGGCCAGGGGCGATGCGGCCCCCTTCGTCGTCTGCGGCGCCCCAGGTGAAATCACGCAGGGGCCATTGCCAGCCCACGTCCACTTGTTCGCTCTGGTTGCGCGTCATGCGGTAGGCGGTGTTCAGCACACGGTAAGGCGTGGGGCTGTAGCGCGCGCCCACGGTCGTGCGCGTGGTCTGGTGCGTTTGGGCATCGAGCTGCACCAGGGAGTCGAGCGACCAGCGGTCGTCCCAACGCACGCCAGCGCCAACCAAAAAGTCGCTGAAGCCGTTGGCGAGTGTGGACTCGGTCGGAAGCGTCACTCGTTGGTCGGCAAAGCGAAAGCGCTGCGCAAAACCGACTTTGGCCAACTCCGCCCCGGTATTGGTGTCCAGGTAGCGGCTGGTCACGCCCAGCGTCAGCATATTGCTGTCGGCAATCCGGTCTTGACCCACATAGGGGTTAGGGCTGTAAATGGTCGACAAGTTGAAGTCGGCCGCGCCCGTGTCGTACAGGGGCAGCATGGACTGATCCGCGTAAGGCGTACGCACATAGAAGGCGCGAGGCTCCAAGGTTTGCCGCAGCGCGCGTCCAAACAAGTTGCTATCACGCTCAAACACCACGCCCGAGTCCAGACTGAAAGTGGGCAAAACCCGGTTGACGGCCGAGTTGCCGTCGCTCAAGGGGTTGTCCAACTGGTAGCGTGTGGCGTGCACTTGCAGCTTGGGCGTCACAAAGCCCCAGTTGTTGAGCAAGGGCAGGCTGACCTGGCTGCTCACATAACTACGCTGGCCATTGCTTAGCACCGTGGCGGTGCCGCCTGGGATGCGTGAAAAATTGGACTCGAAACGGGTCGTGTCGGCGACGGTGGAAATATCAAAACCGTTCGCGTCCCATTGCGTGTGACGCAAGACGATCTGCGGCGCGCGGTCATAAGGCGGCGTGATGGGCGAGCTCACGTCTTGCAAGGCTTGCCAGCGCTGCACCTGTGCGGTCATCGACAGGTCACCTCGGCTCCAAGACAGGGCGCCCGTGGACGGCAGCAGCCGCTGCGTCAAAGCCAGCCCCGCGCGCGGAAAGTCGCGCCAGTAGTTGTCGTCGCTGACCCGGTTCAGGTTCAGCCCAACGCCCAGGCTGCCGACCGCGTCCAGGCCGGTGTCCCAGCTGCCGTTGTGCTGGGTCGACAGACCCCAGCGCGTTTGACTGCGCAGGCTGTCGGCTGGCATCAAGTTGAATACGCTTTTGCCCTGGTAGCGGTCTTCCAGGTAACGGAACTCCGTGTCCACGGCCACGCCGCGCAGGGTCATGGCGGTGGTGGTCACCGTGGCATCGCGGTTCGGGGCGATGTTCACGTAATAGGGGGTCGACACCGCCAGACCGTTGATGGTGTCTGTGATGATGGTGGGCGACAGGAAGCCTGATTTTCGATCGCCCGTGATCGGGAAACTCAGTGAGGGCAGCGCCAAAATCGGCACATCCATAAAGCGCAGCTGCATGCGCTCAGTTTGCGCGCTGGACTCTTCTTCGTCCAGGCTCAGGCTGGCGGCCTTGAGCACCCAGTCGGGCAGCCAGCTGGGGCCTGGCTTTCGGGTGCAAGTGGTGTAGGTGGCTTGGCGAATCAGGGCTCGGTTCGCGTCGATAAATTCAATTTGCTGGGCTTGCCCATGGCCGCCGCCCTTGTTCAGCTGATAAGTCGGGCTGAGAAACTGTCCTTGAAAGGTGTCGGCTTGCAGCGTCAGCGATGGACCTTCAAAGATGTTGCCTTCGCGCGAAATGCGCACCTGGCCCTGGGCTTTGAGAGTGTCCTGGGTTTGATCAAATTCAATCCGGTCGGCCTGCACGGCCAGACCTGAGCGACGCAGTCGGGCCTTGCCTTCGATCACCATGTCCATGTCGGGGCGGGCGGTGATGGATTGGCCTTCGATAAAAATCGGGGATTTGTTTCGCTCCGTGTTCGACAGTTTTTCTTGCAACATCGGGCTGGCGCGCAGCACCGGTGCGATGTCGGTGGGGGCTGCATTTTGCGCCCAAGCGCCGCCACGCCAGCAGACCCCCAGCGCTGCGATCGCCCACACAAGCTCGCGCCAGCCCATGGACCGACGCTGAACGCGCTGGCGCATGCAAGCAACAGGTGTGGAAAAAGGGACAGGTGAACGGAGCAAAACGTCTCAAGGCAGTGAAAAGAAAGCGGCTGGGCACGCCGCAGGCGCAGACAGGGTTTGTAGAATGGATTATCCATGAGTGCAAGCGCTCCCACCCCACAGCCCCTCCCGCAGTGACAACTCTTTACACCCCCGCCTCTGACACACAGCCCTCCCCCCTCGCGGTGACCTGGGCCGACCCGCCACGCCAAGCCGCTTTCGAGGCCTGGTTGGCCCGCGTTGCCCCCATGCACGGCTTGGAGGCAGCGAGCCTGCGCATCGCCTCGGCCGACGCCAGTTTTCGCCGTTACCTGCGACTCGATACCGCAAACGGCAGCAGCCGCATCGTCATGGACGCCCCGCCTGACAAAGAAAACTGCCAGCCTTTTGTGCAAGTGGCGCAACTGATGCATGCCGCTGGACTCAAGGCCCCCGAGGTGCTGGACTGGGACGCTGCGCATGGCTTCATGTTGCTCACCGATTTGGGCGGCACCACCATGATGGAGGCCATCGACCGCGACAATCCCCAGGCCAATCTGGCCTTGTACCTGCAAGCGGTGGACGCGCTGATTGACTGGCAACTGGCTTCCAAGCCCGGCGTTTTGCCGGTCTATGACGCGGCTTTGTTGAACCGCGAGCTGAGTTTGTTCCCCGATTGGTATCTGGGGCAGCACCGCGGCATCCAGCTCGAAGGCAAGAAGCAAGAGACCTTGAACGAGGCCTTTGCCCACATCGTGCAACACAACCTGGCCGCGCCCAGCGTGTTTGTGCACCGCGACTTCATGCCGCGCAACCTGATGCTGCCCACGCACGCCCACGATCTGCGCCTGGGCGTGCTCGACTTTCAAGACGCCGTGTACGGCCCGGTGACGTATGACGTGGCGAGCCTGATGCGCGACGCCTTTTTGACCTGGGAAGAAGACTTTGTGCTCGACGTGACCGTTCGCTACTGGGAAAAAGCCCGCAAAGCCGGCCTGCTCAACCACGAGGACTGGAGCCAGGACTTTGGCGCGTTTTACCGCGCAGTGGAATGGATGGGCCTGCAGCGCCACCTCAAAGTGGCCGGTATTTTTGCCCGACTGACGCTGCGCGACGGCAAAGCCAAATACCTGGCTGATGCGCCGCGCTTCATTCACTACATCCGCACCACCGCAGGACGTTACCGAGAACTGCGCCCGTTCATGCGTTTGATCGACGAGGTGGAAAACATCCAGACCCAGACCGGTTTCGCCTACGGGCGCATGTAAGCCATGGCCCGCTTTTACTGCCCCCTGCCCCTGCACACCGGTGACGCGCTGAGCCTGCCGCCTTCTGCCGCGCGCCATGTGCAGGTGCTGCGCCTGCAACCGGGCGGCGTCATCACGCTGTTCAACGGCCAAGGCGGCGAGTTTGAAGCCACCGTTACGCGCATGGGCCGCTCCGACGTGGGCGTGCTGATCGGCGCCCACAGCGCCACCGAGCGCGAAGCCGCCTGCGCCGTGCATTTGCTGGCCGGCATCACCGCCAATGAACGCATGGACTGGTTGGTCGAAAAAGCCACCGAATTAGGCGCCGCGAGCCTCACCCCCTTGATCGCCGAGCGCAGCGTGCTGAAACTCAAGGGCGAACGCGCCGAGAAAAAATTAGCGCACTGGCAAGGCGTGGCCGTGGCTGCCAGCGAGCAATGCGGACGCAACCGCGTCACGCGCATCGAGCCCGCCGACACACTGGCCGCCTGGCTGGCGCAGCACCCCGCCACGGGCGGGCTGCGTTTGGTCTTGTCCTTGTCGCCCGACACACAGCCGCTGCACGCCGCCGTGCAAGGGCACACTGACGTGACCCTGCTCAGCGGCCCTGAAGGCGGCTTGACCGCGGCTGAAGAGGCCTTGGCCCTGGCCGCTGGCTTTATGCCGGTGACCCTGGGGCCGCGTGTCCTGCGCGCGGAAACCGCGCCGCTGGCGGTGTTGGCGGCGTTGACTTTGGCTTGAAGCACTTTTGATGCGCAACGTCACCGGACGTTGCATTTTTCAGGATTTGAGCCACTGAACCTGGCACTTTTCGGAGTGATCGTATCCCGCAACGTAAAAAGCTTTGACATCATTCCCCCGCGTCTTCCACGGCGTTTCGCCAGTAATGCGGACTCACCTCAAACAGTCGTTTCGACTGCCACTCGCCTGGCTTGCCCGGGACGGAAACGGCAACTTCTACGTCTTTGCCCCAGAGCGCGAGACGTTCTTGGCATATTCCGCAAGGTGCCAAGATGAGAAAAGGCCCTTCTGGATCGCTACGGGAAACGCATACTGACGCGACTACCCTTTCATCAATGCGATTCGCTTCGCAGTACGCCCCGGCTTCATGGCACAGACCTGCGCCTGTGTTGGGCGGGTCGAATGAGACGCTTGTGATAACGCGTCCTGTCTCTGTTCGGACCGCTGCTGCGCCAGCGTATCCCGTCGGATGCCTTGATAGCGCTAGTGAAATTGCTGCGTCAACGAGTGACTGATCGAGTGCCATGTGAGGGCTGCCGGTTGAATGCCCAGTTGCATCACTGATCCGCCCCATGTGATGAACATCGAAGTAGGCACCGTCGAGGCACCAGCCTCGGCGTTGTGTTCCTTCGTACTCGAACCCTACGCTCTTGTAGAGAGCTTGAGCGACATGGTTCTCTGAATAGACGGTTAGCTCGATTGGCCGCAGGCCCTTTCGTGCAGCGCTGGCAATTGTCGCCAAGATCAACTGCTTGCCGACGCCCTGACCTCTCTTGGGCTGCGATGGCCATGCCAAGCGTTCCTGCGTGAGTGCGCATTTGGCCCAACTGAGGAAGAACATCGCACCAGCCAACCAAGGCATCACCTCGGACCGCCACAAGGTGCGTATGGCCGGCAGCTAAGATGCTCCGGTAGTAGGCGAAGGCCTGTTCTTTTGGGCCAGCCTGAGTGAAAGCCATAAATCGCCTCTCCCGACAAACTGCATCGAAGAGGTTGTGAAGTCGCTCGAAGTGGACTTCCTGCAGCGGTTCCAAGTACACGGACATTCTCGTGATGCCTCAACGTCTGAGATGACCGGCCTCGCGCGCTTTATGCGCGAGGTCCGTGTCGACCGAGAGGTTGGCGCTTTCACGCTTACCCGCCGATGAACTGCGTGACTTGATACTGGAAGGTTGCTCTGCGAGCCGACCTGTCACGTACTTATGCAACACGCTGGCAATCAGCGTTTGATAAGGAATTCCTTCCTCAAGGGCTTTGACCTGAATGTCATTGAGATCGACCGAGGAAAGGCGAATATTTACTCGCCGATCTTTGATGGCTGTTGCCCGAGCGGCGGCTTTGAGCTTAGCCAACTCACTCTTAGTTGCAACCGACTTGAGTTGTCCCTCCTCGAAGGCGGTGAGAATTTCATCTTCGTTCATATCAATCGTTAGCATCTTGAACTCCTGGTGACAAATAGACACGAGTGGCCTTACGACTTGGGATCACTGTTTTCAGAAAGTAGCTGCTTTCTTCCTCAACGAACGGAACTAGATAGATGTAGTTATCTAGACTGACTACCATTACTTGCTGATGTGCATATTTCTTGGTGTTCGGGTGCGCGAGGATGTCAAGTAGCCCACCAGCTTCGATTGCAACAACCATGCTTTCAAAAGAGACGCCCCTCTCCTCTTTGAGGAGAGTGCTTTTTTCAGCGTTCCAACGAAACGGTTTCATGCCTGCATGTTAATGCAATGTGTGCCTTTTGTCACCACAACAAACAGGTCGATTCTCGGCACAGCCCAAAGTCGCTCGTTCAGTGACGCGAAGCCACGGAAGTGACATTGCGCGCTCGATCTTCGTTTGAAGTTGTCTTCGCGTTTTCAGTCGGCGGCATGAAACACCACCTGCGCCTGCCCCAGCTGCCATGGTTTGTAGCTTTTCATCACCCTGCCAAAGGCCGGTGATGCTTCAAACGCTGCCAGCCAGGCTTGCAAAGCCGGCCAAGACTGCGCTGCAAACCAAGCCGCGTCGGTGCGCGCAAACTGACGTACAAAGGGCGCGATGGCGGCGTCGGCCCAGCGCCATTGGCGGTCCACCACAAAGCCTTTGTCCGCCAAGCGCGCATCCAGCGTGGCCAACCACGCCGCGCCTTGGGCGCGGTGCGCCAAACCGCCCTCTAAACCGTCCGGCAGGTCGTACCGATTCGGGTATTTGTAGCGGTCCAAATGGTGTTTGAAGTCCCCGTCGCATTGCGCCACCAGTTGCAGCGCGTCGGCTTGCACTGCGGCATCAAGGGGCAGCCATTGCTGTGGGTCGTGTTGCGCCAAGGCCCACAGCATGATGTCCAGACTTTGCTCGATCACCTGTCCGGGCAACACCAGCACGGGCACCGTGCCTTTGGGTGAGGCTTGCAGCAGCGCCTCGGGCTTTTGCTTGAGCGCCACCTCGCGCAGCTCGCAGCGCACACCGGCCGCCAGCAAGGCCAGGCGTACGCGCATGGCGTAAGGGCAGCGGCGGAACGAATACAACACGGGCGAGCCCGGTGGCAGCAGTGCGGCAGTGCGCGCGGCTTTGTCTGAGGATAAGCCGGCTGTCTTGTGTGGAGCCCTAATGTGCGGCAGGGCCTTGGCCTTGGCCTTTTCCCACTGTCGCTGGCGTTCGCGGGCGCTGCTTTTTTGTGCGTCGGTGGTTTGGTCGTGGCAGCGCGGACAGCTGACCCCGGCCTCGTACAAGGGCGAGGTCAGCGCGCCTTCGGGCAACGGGTCGCGGCAGCAGCGACACAGGCGGTGCGGGCCCGGCACCAGGCCGTGGCCCACCGAGACGCGCTCGTCAAACACAAAGCATTCGCCCTGCCACAGGCTGTTCTCGGGCGCCACGGTTTCCAGGTATTTGAGAATGCCGCCTTCCAAGTGGTACACCTCGTCATAGCCTTGAGCGCGCATCAGTGCGGTGGATTTTTCGCAGCGAATGCCGCCGGTGCAAAACATCGCCACCTTGGGTTTGCGCCCGGTTTTGTCTTGCAGGGCTTGCGCTTGGCTCACCCACTCGGGCAGTTGCGAAAAGCTTTGAATGTTCGGATTGATCGCCCCCGCAAAGGTGCCGATCTCCACTTCGTAATCGTTGCGCGTGTCCACCACGACCACGTCCGGGTCCGCAATCAAGGCGTTCCAGTCTTGCGGCTGCACATAGGTGCCGGCCATGTGCGTGGGGCTGATGCCGGGCACGCCCAGGGTCACGATCTCTTTTTTCAGTCGCACCTTCATGCGGTAAAACGGCGGCTTGGCGGAGAACGATTCTTTGTGCTGCAGCCCGGCCAATAGCGGGTCTTGGCGCAAATAGGCCAACACCGCGTGCACGTCATCGGGCGCCCCGGCGATGGTGCTGTTGATGCCTTCACGCGCCAACAACACCAGGCCCTTGACCTGGTGCGCTTCGCAAAAAGCCAGCAAAGGTGCTTTGCGCTCGGTGAAGTCGGGCAGGTCGACGAACTTGTAAAACGCAGCGGTCAGGTAGAGGGCGGGGGCAGGCGCCGGTAAGGGGGATGTGAAGGGGGACGCAGAAGACATGACGCCAATTGTGCCTAAGTCTGGTCTGGCCAAGTCCCATGCCCGCTTACACTGAGGCCATGAACGCCAACCTCCTCTTGCTGGCCCTGTGCCAAGGCCTTTTCCTCACCAACAACGTCACCTTCATCGCCATCAACGGGCTGGTCGGCCTTAGTCTGGCGCCGCTGGGCTGGATGGCCACCTTGCCCGTCATGGGTTATGTGGTGGGCGGCGCGCTCTCCACCGGGCTGGTGGCGCGCACCCAAAGTCGCTTTGGTCGCCGGGTGTCTTTCCAAATTGGCTTGTTGGTGGGTTTGCTGTCAGCCTTGTTGTGTGCCTATGCGGTGTACGACCACAACTTTGCGTTGCTGGTCTGCGCCACGGTGGTGGCGGGTTACTACAGCGCCAACGGCCAGTTGTACCGCTTTGCGGCCGCCGAACTGTCGGTGCCGGCCTTTCGTGAAAAAGCCGTGTCGTTGGTGTTGGCTGGGGGCTTGATCGGCGCCATCGCCGGCCCGAACTTGGCCTCGCACACCAAAGGCTTGCTGGACACGCCGTTCATGGGCGCCTATTTGTCGCTGGTGGGCGTGGCCTTGTTGGGCATGGTGTTGATGGCCTTCATCCGCTTTCCGGCCGTGCCTGCCAAAGTGGTGGGCAGCAGTGAGGGCCGGCCTTTGAAAGAGATCATGCGCCAGCCGGTGTTCATGGTCGCAGCCGCGGCCGCGGCGTTGGGTTACGGCGTGATGAACTTGCTCATGGCCGCCACGCCGCTGGCCATGCAGGTCTGCGGTTACACCTTCAGCGACGCTGCGTTGGTGCTGGAATGGCATGTGATTGGCATGTTTGCGCCGGGCTTTTTCACTGGCCACCTGATTAAGAAATTCGGCACCCTGCCGATCATGGGCGTGGGCGTGTTGCTGAACTTTGCCTGCATTGCGGTGGCCTTGAACGGGGTGGAATTGCACCAGTTTGTCATCGCCCTGTTTTTGCTCGGCCTGGGTTGGAACTTCTTGTTCACCGGCAGCACCACCTTGTCGATGCACGCTTGGCGCCCCGAAGAAAAAGACCGCGCGCAGGCGGCCATCAACTTCTGTGTGTTTGCGACCATGGCCTTCACGTCCTTCGCTTCAGGCGCGCTGGTGACCACGCAAGGTTGGCACTGGTTGAACATCGGCTCTTTGCTGCCCGTAGCCTTGACGGCGCTGGCCTTGCTGTGGCTGGCGCTCAAACAGAAAAGTGCGCGTCCAGCCACGCTTTGAGACAGTCAAAAACCAAGGCCTTGTCGGGGTCGTTGAAGATCTCGTGGTACATGCCTTCAAAGCAGCGTGAACTCAGACAGTCTGGCGCCAGCGCTGCAAATTGAGCGCTGCCGGCGGGGTTCACCAAATGGTCGTCTTGGGCGTACATCAGCAAGGTGGGCACGTGCCAATTAGCGGCTTGCGCCAGTGTGAGCGGGGCTTGCGTCATGATCCACTGCGCCAAGCCCGCAGAGATGCGGCGGTGCACCAGCGGGTCGGCCAAATAGGCTTGCACCACTTGCGGATCGCGCGCCACAAACTCGGCCTTCAAGCCGTTGTCCACGCACAGGTGCGGCGCCATTTTCGGCAACAAGGCCAGCAGTATTTTCTGCACAAAGTTGGCCGAGGTGGCCAAGGCCGGTGAGGACAGCACCAGACCGTCCACTGGGCGCAATTGCTCGGCCACGGCGTGGGCAGCGATCAAGCCGCCCAGGCTGTGGCCCAGCAAAATCAAGGGCTTGTCTTGCGCCAGGCTGAGCTGGCGCGTGACATCGATCATGCAGGCCAAATCGCCCATCAGGCAGCGGGCGTCGACCATGTCGCCACGCGGCCCGGCTGAGCGGCCGTGGCCATAGTGGTCATAACCGCGCACCGCAAAGCCCCAAGTGCGCAGTTGCTCGGCCACATGGGCGTAGCGTCCCATGTGCTCACCCAGGCCGTGCACCAGCAGCACCCGCCCGCGCGGTGGACCATCGGGCGCCGGCCAGTCGTAGACGGCGAGCGGGCCTGACAGGCCTGTCTGCTGGCTGATGAAAGCGACTGGCGAGGCCTCAAGCATGTCAGCCCTGCGCCGGAGTTTGTGCGGGCATTTGCGCAATCACCTGGGCCACGGCGGCAGTGAGCCGCTTGGCATAAGGCACGTGCAAAAACTCGTTCGGTCCATGCGCGTTGCTCTTGGGGCCCAGCACGCCGCAAACCATCATTTGCGCGGTCGGAAAGCCTTGGCTCAGCATGTTCATCAGCGGGATCGTGCCGCCCTGGCCGATGTAGCCCACCGGCGCGCCAAAGTGCGCTTTGCTCGCCGCATTCAGCGCCGACTCAAACCAAGGCGTGGTGCTGGGCGCGTTCCAGCCGGTGGCGCCGCCACCAGATTCAAAAGTGACGCGGGCTTGGTAAGGCGCATTGTCTTCCAGCAGGGCTTTCATTTCTTGCACGGCGCTGGCCGCGTCCACCAGCGGCGGCAGGCGCAAGCTGAGCTTGAAGGCGGTGTAGGGGCGCAGCACATTGCCCGCGTCTTTGAGGGCCGGAAAGCCCTCCGCCCCGGTCACGCTCAGCGTCGGCGTCCAGGTGCGATTCAGCAAGGCCTGCAGCGGGTCGGTGGTGGTGGGCAGGGCAAAGCTGGTGGAGCCACCGCAGTCGTAATGCGCCCACGGAAAGCGCTTGTACACCTCTTCGCCCAAAATCGCGGCCGTGGCGCGGGCTTGGGCCAGGCGGTCGGCAGGCACTTCGCAATGGAAGCTGGCGGGCAGCAAGCGGCCGGTGGCGCTGTCTTCCAGGCGGTCCAGCACCTGGCGCATGATGCGAAAGCTCGACGGCACCAGGCCTGAGGCGTCGCCCGAGTGAATGCCCTCCGTCAACACCTCCACCTTGAGCGTGCCGCTGGCCATGCCGCGCAGGCTGGTGGTGAGCCACAGCTGGTCGTAATTGCCCGCGCCGCTGTCCAGGCAAATCACCAGGCCCACGTCGCCCAAACGCGCACGCAGCGCATCCACATAAGGCAGCAGATCGTAGGAGCCCGATTCTTCGCAGGTCTCGATCAAACCGACGATGCGCGGGTGCGGCGTGTTTTGATTTTTCAAGGCCTGCACGGCGGCAATGCTGGCGTACACCGCGTAACCGTCGTCCGCGCCGCCGCGGCCATAGAGCTTGTCGTTTTCGTATTTGGGCGTCCACGGCCCCAGGTCGCTACGCCAGCCGCTGAACTCGGGCTGCTTGTCCATGTGGCCGTACATCAGCACGGTCTGCTGCGCGTTCGCCAGGGTGGCGGGAATGTCAAAAAACATCACCGGCGTGCGGCCGGGCATGCGAATGATCTCCAGCTGCAAGCCAGCCACCTTTTGTGCCTCGACCCATTGCGCGGCGTTGCGCAGCACGGCTTCCAGGTGGCCGTGCTCGGCCCACTGCGCGTCAAACGACGGCGACTTGGCCGGAATCTGGATGTAGTCAGTCAGCTGGCGAACGATGTCGCCATCCCAAGCCTGGCTGACGTCGGCCAGGGCTTGCGCGGTGTTGAGTTCGCCGGGCGGCAGTTCGCGGTGAAGGGGGGCGTTCATGGACAACTCCAAAAAAATCAAAACATCAAGCAAGTGAAATGACTGTAGCCGGTTTTGTCCGAGCCCGACAAGCTCCTGCCGCCCCAGGCTGCACCGGCGCAGCCCCATGATCAATGGCAGAATGAGCGCGCCAACCGCTGAGGTGCAGCAGATGGCGGCCTTGAGTGCGATGTGCCTGTGTTCAAGCCACGTTGAAAGGGCCCTGTGTGACCTGCGTCGCAAAGGGCGCAAAAGGGTTTGACGAGGTCAAATTCTCAGGAGACAAAACCATGCAAAGCAAGACCCTACCCAACCCGGGCCTGTACCTGTTTGAAAAATTCGAGGCGGGGGTGATTCATCTGGATGCCGAACGCAATGTGGTGGCCATGAATGATTACGCCCGCCGGGTTTTGCCAGTGGACGAAAAACAGCCTTTTGACAAACTCGTCACCTCGTTCCACCCCGAGCGGTCCAAGCCCAAAGTCAAATTTTTGCTGGACGAGGCCTCGGGTTGTCCCATGGCCAATGCGGTGCCGATGACCATGATCATCAATATCCCGGAACAGGTGTTGCTGATCAAGGTCAGCCGGCTGGGCAATGTCAGGGGCGAGACCACGGGTTTTGCGCTGGTGTTCTATGACGTCACCCAGGCCGTGGGCCAGGAGCAGCCCCCGGCCGAACCCCCAGCGCGCAACATGCGCTTGTCGCGCATCCCGATGGTGGCCAACCAAAAGGTGGCGTTTGTCGACACCCAGGAGGTGCTGAGTCTGGAGTCGCAGGCGCATTACACCCGGGTACTGACCCGCGAGGGCTACCACTTTTGCAACCTGAGCATTGGCGATCTGCAATTGCGGCTGGACCCGGGGCAGTTCATGCGGGTGCACCGTTGCTTCATCGTCAACCTGCACGCGGTGCAGGCGCTGGGCCGCGAGGGCAGCAAAACCCATGTGCTGCTCAAAGGCAAAAACACCCAGCCAGTACCTGTGTCTCGCGGCGAAGTGGCCCGTTTGCGCGCGGCCATGGGCTTGGGCTGAAGCTCAGGCGCAAGGTATCGGCTCAGCCCCTGACGCTGGAAATGCCGTGTTCAGCGGTTTTCCAAGGGTTTTCCCCTAGGCTTCTTGGTCCCTGGTATTTTCCCTGATTGTGGTCGGCGGTAAGTCTGATCTGAGCGTTTCGTGCCCGATAAAGTGCATTTCGTGCAATAAACAGACCAATGAATGACGTTTTTGGCTAAAACCTGACCGATCGGTAGGAAAAGGGCTCTCCTCAATAATCAGAGCTTGTTTTTCAACAAAACTCAGGAGACCTTGATGATTCCACCGCGCTTTGAATACCACGCGCCCAAAACCGTGGGCGAGGCCGTTGCCTTGTTGGGCCAGTTGGGCTCAGACGCCAAGCTGCTGGCCGGTGGCCACAGCCTGTTGCCGATGATGAAGCTGCGTTTCGCAGCGCCTGAGCACCTGATTGACATCAACCGCATTCCCGAACTCAAGGGCATCCGCGAAGAAGGTGCCACGGTCGTGATCGGTGCCATGACGGTCGAGAACGACCTGATCACCTCGCCCATTTTGCAAGCCAAAGTGCCTTTGCTGTGCGAAGCGGCCAAGCTGATCGCCGACCCGCAGGTGCGCAATCGCGGCACCATCGGCGGCGACATCGCCCACGGCGACCCGGGCAACGACCACCCTGCGCTGTCCATCGCGATTGAGGCCTCGTTTGTGCTTGAGGGCCCCAACGGCCGCCGCACCGTGGCGGCCGACGGCTTTTTCCTCGGCACCTACATGACCCAACTCGAAGAAAACGAAGTCATGTGCGAGATCCGCGTGCCCGCTTTTGCCCAAGGCACCGGCTACGCCTACGAAAAGCTCAAGCGCAAAACCGGGGATTGGGCGACCGCTGGTTGCGCCGTGGTGATTCGCAAAAACGGCGACCAAGTCAGCCATGTGCGCATTGCCCTGACCAACGTCGCCCCCACGGCACTGCGCGCTGAAAACGCCGAAGCCGCTTTGCTCAACCAGCCTTTCAATGCTGCCAACGTCCAAGCCGCCGTGGCCGCAGCCATCGCCATCTGTGACCCGGCAGAAGACCTGCGCGGCGACATCGAATACAAGACCGCCATGGCCGGTGAAATGGTCAAGCGCGCCCTGCAAAAAGCCTGGGCGCTGTGCGCTTAAATTTGAGGAAACACACCATGACTAAAAAACTCATCACCGTC
Source organism: uncultured Burkholderiales bacterium (assembly GCA_903916355.1). Classification (GTDB taxonomy): domain Bacteria; phylum Pseudomonadota; class Gammaproteobacteria; order Burkholderiales; family Burkholderiaceae_C; genus Limnohabitans_A. The sequence continues at coordinate 18,380 of CAIWWN010000270.1, forward strand.
TCCGTCAACGGCAAGAAGGAAGAAAAAGCCGTTGAGCCGCGCACCTTGCTGATCCACTTTCTGCGCGAAGAACTCAACCTGACCGGCGCCCACATTGGTTGTGAAACCAGCCACTGCGGTGTCTGCACGGTGGACATCGATGGCCAATCGGTCAAATCCTGCACCCATTTGGCGGTGCAGTGCGATGGCTCCGAGGTGCTCACTGTCGAAGGTTTGGCTAACAAGGGCGTGCTGCACGCGGTGCAAGAGGGCTTTTACAAAGAGCACGGCTTGCAGTGCGGCTTTTGCACCCCCGGCATGCTGATGCGCGCCTACCGCTTCTTGCAAGAAAACCCGAACCCGAGCGAAGACGAAATTCGCCACGGCATGGCCGGCAACCTGTGCCGCTGCACCGGCTACCAAAACATCATCAAAGCCGTCCAGTACGCCGCCAAAAAATTGCAAGAGCCCGTCGCGGCTTGAAGCACCCCCTCATTTGATCGGAGACACACATGAACGCACCGGCACAGACTGTTGAAGCCCGCGAACTCGCGCTGGCTGGCATGGGCGCTTCGCGCCTGCGCAAAGAAGACGCCCGTTTTATCCAAGGCAAGGGCAACTATGTTGACGACATCAAGATGCCTGGCATGCTGCACATGGACATTGTGCGCAGCCCCATCGCCCACGGGCGGATTGTCAAAATCAACAAAGAAGCCGCCTTGGCCATGCCCGGCGTGCACGCCGTGCTGACCGCGGACGACTTGAAGCCTTTGAAGCTGCACTGGATGCCAACCTTGGCGGGCGACGTGGCCGCCGTGCTGGCCGACCAGAAAGTGCATTTCCAAATGCAAGAAGTGGCCATCGTCATCGCCGACGACCGCTACATCGCCGCTGACGCGGTGGAAGCCGTGGAAGTGGAATACGAAGAGCTGCCCGTGGTGATGGACCCCTACGCCGCCCTGCAGCCGGGCGCACCCGTGATCCGCGACGACCTGGCCGGCAAAACCGAAGGCGCGCACGGCAAACGCGAGCACCACAACCACATCTTCACCTGGGATGCGGGTGACAAGTCGGCCGCCGATGCCGCTTTTGACAAAGCCGAAGTGACCGTGTCGCAGCACATGTACTACCCCCGCGTGCACCCCTGCCCGCTGGAGACTTGTGGATGCGTGGCCTCGTTCGACCCGATCAAGGGCGACCTGACCACCTTCATCACCTCGCAAGCCCCGCATGTGGTGCGCACCGTGGTGTCCATGCTCTCGGGCATCCCTGAATCCAAAGTGCGCATCGTCAGCCCCGACATCGGTGGCGGCTTTGGCAACAAGGTCGGCATCTACCCCGGTTATGTCTGCGCCATCGTGGCCTCCATCGTGCTGGGCCGCCCCGTCAAGTGGGTGGAAGACCGCATCGAAAACATCTCGTCCACCGCTTTTGCCCGTGACTACCACATGGACGGCGAATTGGCGGCGACTGCCGACGGCAAGATCACTGGCCTTCGCGTGAATGTGGTGGCCGACCATGGCGCGTTTGACGCCTGCGCCGACCCGACCAAGTTCCCCGCAGGCATGTTCCACATCGTCTCGGGCAGTTACGACATTCCCGCCGCGCACGCCAGCGTCAAAGGCGTCTACACCAACAAGGCCCCCGGTGGCGTGGCGTACCGCTGCTCCTTCAGGGTTACCGAGGCGGTGTATTTGATTGAGCGCATGGTCGATGTGCTGGCGCAAAAGCTGGGCATGGACAAGGCCGAGATCCGCGCCAAGAACTTCATCAAGAAAGAACAGTTCCCGTACCGCAGCGCGTTTGGCTTCGATTTCGATTCCGGCGACTACCAGACCGCTTTGGAAAAAGTGCTCGAAGCGGTGGACTACAAAGGCTTGCGCGCCGAGCAAGCGGCCAAACGCGCCGACCCGAACAGCCCCACGCTGATGGGCATTGGCTTGGTCACCTTCACCGAAGTCGTGGGTGCCGGGCCTTCAAAGATCTGCGACATCTTGGGTGTGGGCATGTTCGATTCGTGTGAAATCCGCATCCATCCCACTGGCAGCGCGATTGCCCGCATGGGCACCATCACGCAAGGCCAAGGCCACCAGACCACCTATGCGCAGATCATCGCCACCGAGCTGGGCATTCCGTCTGAAGTGATTCAGGTCGAAGAAGGCGACACCAGCACAGCGCCTTATGGCCTGGGCACTTACGGCTCACGCTCCACGCCCGTGGCCGGTGCCGCCATCGCGCTGGCTGCCCGCAAAATCCACGCGAAAGCGCGCAAGATTGCGGCCCACATGCTCGAAGTCAACGAGAACGACCTCGACTGGGAAGTCGACCGCTTCAAGGTCAAGGGCGACGACAGCAAATTCAAAACCATGGCCGAAGTGGCATGGCAGGCCTACCACCAGCCACCCGCAGGCTTGGAGCCCGGTTTGGAGGCCGTGCACTACTACGACCCACCGAACTTCACCTTCCCCTTTGGTATCTACCTGTGCGTGGTCGACATCGACCGTGCCACCGGCGAGACCAAGATCCGCCGCTTCTATGCGCTGGACGACTGCGGCACCCGCATCAACCCCATGATCATTGAAGGCCAAATCCATGGCGGTTTGACCGAAGGTTTTGCCGTGGCCATGGGCCAGCAAATGCCGTTCGATGCGCAGGGCAACTTGCTGGGCAACACGCTGATGGATTACTTCTTGCCCACCTTCGTGGAAACCCCGCACTGGGAAACCGACCACACCGTCACACCTTCACCGCACCATCCCTTGGGTGCCAAGGGCGTGGCCGAATCCCCCCACGTGGGCTCGATTCCCACCTTCACCTCGGCCATGGTCGATGCTTTTGCACACCTGGGTGTCACCCATCTGGACATGCCGCACAACGCTTTCCGCACCTGGAAAGCATTGCGCGAGCACGGTGCCGCTTTGTAATCAGGAAAATCAATGGAAGTCAAACTCGACAAACAATACCCGCTCGATGTGGACGCCGCACGCGCGTGGGCCTTGCTTACCGACCTCAAGGCGGTCGCCAGCTGCATGCCCGGTGCCGAAATCACCGAGCAACTGTCTGAGACCTCCTACAAAGGCGGCGTCAAGGTCAAGGTCGGCCCGGCCGTGGCCCAGTTTGGCGGCACGGTCGACGTGATCGAAGCCGTGGCCCCCGAGCGCAAGATGGTCTTGCGCGGCAAAGGTGCTGACAAGGGCGGTTCGTCCGCCTCGATGGACCTGACGGCGATCATCACTGCTGACCCGGCCAACCCGGCGCACTGCGTGCTGAACGGCCAAGCGGCGGTGATCGTGAACGGCAAGTTCGCGCAGTTCGGCGGTCGCATGATGGTGCAGGTCTCCGACATGTTGTTGGCGCAGTTTGTCGAGAACTTTCGCCAAACCGCATTGACTTTGCCTGCGGCCGAAGGCTCGCCCGCCGCTTCTGTGGCAGCGGCCACAGCGCAAGGTCAAGGTGAAGGTCAAGTTCAGCCTGCCGCAGCTGCAGCGCCGGTGGTGGCCCGCGAGATCAATGGCCTGGCCATCTTCTGGGCCTTGGTCAAGAGCTGGTTCGGCGGCCTGTTCGGCAAGAAGGCCTGAGCATGACCACGCCAGACCCGACCGAACAGCCTGCGGCCCAAGAGCGCTTGTTGCGCGAAAGGCTGCAGCGCTCGGGTTATCTGGCCGATGCCGACCTGGCCACCACCGTGTGGCTGGCTTCGGCCTTGCAACGCCCTTTGTTGCTCGAAGGAGACGCGGGCGTGGGCAAAACCGCCTTGGCCACGGCCTTGGCCCAGTCGCAAAACGCCACCCTGGTGCGCCTGCAGTGCTTTGAAGGCCTGGACCTGGCCCAAGCCGCTTACGAGTGGAACTATGGCCGCCAGCTGATGGCCATCCGCATGAGCGAAGCCGATCCAGACGGCGCAGACCGGGTGCGCGAGTCTGACGTGTTCAGCCGCGACTTTTTGCTCGAGCGCCCCTTGCTGCGCGCCATCAGCCAGTCAGGCCCCTGCGTGCTCTTGATCGACGAGATCGACCGCGCTGATGAAGCCTTTGAAGCCTTTTTGCTCGAAGTGCTGGCCGAATACCAGATCACCGTGCCCGAGATCGGCACCATCCGCGCCACGCACATTCCGCAGGTGATTTTGACCAGCAACGGCACGCGCGAGTTGTCGGACGCGCTGCGCCGCCGCTGCCTGTACCACTACCTCGACTACCCGACGCTGGCCCGCGAAATCGCCATCGTCAAATCGGCTTTGCCGCAAGCCGACACCCGCCTGGTCGAAGACGCGGTGCAGTTCGTGCAACGCCTGCGCCGCGAAGACTTGGCCAAGATCCCCGGCATTGCCGAAACCCTGGACTGGGTGAACGCCCTGTTTCAAATGCGCCACAGCCATTTGCCCGAAGACATGGCGGCGGTGCTGGGCACCCTGGGCTGCCTGCTCAAAACCCGCGAAGACCGCTTTGTGATGGGCGCTGAGCGCCTGCGCCAACTGGTCGAAGGCCGCCGCACGGTGGGCGTGGCCGAAAACGCCAACGAGCAAGCCAAGGTGGCGGCCTGAGCCGTGCACGCTGAACCCGGCGACCCCATGCGCGACGAACACGGTATGCACGCCGCCTCCACATCCACGGGTTCAGGCGCAGCCCAAGCCCCTGCAGCGGCCAGCACGCCTTCTGAGCGGCTGGCCGGCTTTGCCGGGCTGTTGCGCGAGCACGGGCTCACCGTGGGCGTGGCCGAGCAGCAAGCCATGCTGCAAGCGGCGCTGTTCTTTGGCCCCGTGCACGAACGCCCTTTGCAGGCCGCGTGGCGCGCCATTGCCTGCCACAGCCAGCGCGAATGGCAGCTCTGGCCCGATGTCTATGAGCGCTTTTGGCACCCCGAAAAACTGCGCGGCGGTGTCAAAGTCAGCGGCCAGACCCGGCCCAGCCGCAACCTGCGCCAAAGCGTGCAGGCCATGCACGATGAGATGCAGGCGGCGCAAGCACCAGCCAGCCAAACCGGCCAAAATGCCGCGCCTCCAACCGCTGGCGACGTGGCGTCCAACAAGCCGGATGACAACGCAGCAGGCACGCCCCGCGCCCAGGGCGGTGCCAGTCGCACCGAAGCCCTGCACCAGCGCGACGGCCAGATGTGGATGCCGCAAGAACTCAGCGCCTTACAAAGCTTGGCGCGACAAATCACGGCCAAGCTGCAACCCCGTGCCACCCGCCGCTGGCGCGTAGCGCCGCGCGGTCAGCGCCTCGATCTGCGCCAGACCCTGCGCCGCAGCGTAGGCTGGGGCGGCGAGTTGCTGCAACCGGCCTGGAAAGTGAAACGGGTCGAGCCCCCGCGCCTGTTCATCCTGGCCGATGTGAGCCGCTCCATGGAATCGCATGCCGCGCTGTTTTTGCGCGTGGCCCGCGCTTTTGCCCTAGAGGCCGATGCCCGTGTGTTTGTCTTTCACACCCGCTTGGCTGAGGTCACGCCTTATATGCAGCGCGACACCCCCGCCATTCAGGAAAAAGTCAACGCCGTCACCGCAGGTTTTGGCGGCGGCACCCGCATTGCCGCCAGCTTGCAAGACTTTGCCCGCCACCATGCCCGCGCCCAACTCAACCGGGGAGCCCGCGTGTGGGTGTTCTCGGACGGCTTTGACACCGATGGTCCCGAACTGTTGAGCGCGGCGCTCCAAGAAGTGCGCGCCCGCGGTGCCCGCATCACCTGGTTCCACCCCACGCGCCAGGTGCCCGCTGCCGCAGCCTTGCAGCGTGCACGTGCCATGATTGAGCGCTTTGTGCCGCTGGCCAGCTTGGCCGATTTGGCCGCTGCCCGCCAGGTGTTGCATTGAACCCAAGAAGCCGATTGAATTGCAAAAGCCATGGACCACCGAACCCCGAACCGATTACCGAAGGAAAGCGCCATGAACCGCAACGAATGGATCACGCAGGCCGCCCGCTTGCAAGCCGCCGACCAGCCCTTTGCGTTGGTCACCGTGCTCAGCGCCCAAGCGCCCACCTCGGGCAAAGCGGGCGACAAAGCGGTGGTCACACCCGATGGCCAGATCCACGGCTGGATCGGCGGCGGCTGCGCCCAACCGGCCGTCATCCAAACCGTGCGCCGCGCCTTGCTCGACGGCCAGCCGCGCAAGATCCGCATCACCCCTGCTGACGAAAGCGCCGAGCGCAATCTGGGCGATGTGCTCGAATTCGGCATGGCCTGTCATTCGGGCGGCACACTCGAATTGTTCATCGACCCGGTCATGCCCTTGGCCACCTTGACCGTGGTGGGCGACTCGCCGGTGGCGCGTGCCCTGGTGGGCCTGGCCCCGCGTGTGGGTTTGCGCGTGGCGGTGGTGGCACAGGGCGCACAGGCGGCCGATTTCCCCGATGCCGACACGGTGCTGGACAGCGACGAAGCTGGCGCCGTGAGCGCCCGTCTGTCCTCACCGTTCGTGGTGGTGGCCACGCAAGGCCGCCGCGATGTGCAAGGCCTCAAAGCCGCCCTCGCCTTGCAGCCACAAGGCCTGTGGTTTGTGGCCAGTGCCCGCAAAGCCGGTGTGCTGCTGGGCAGCTTGGTGGCCAGTGGCGCAGACCCGGAGGCCGTGGCCCGCATCGTGGCCCCGGCGGGCGCTTTCGTCGGCGCGCAAACGCCGGAAGAAATCGCCTTGTCGGTGCTCGCTGCGGTGGTGGCGGCGCGGCGCGGGCATGCACCGCAGACGGCTGTTCGGCCTGCGGTACCACTGGCTGCCAGCAGTTGCTGTGGCGCAGCGAAAAAAACCGCCGCCGTACAGGCCGCCATCCCACCCGAGACGCAAGCCGAACCGGCCCGGACAGCCGAGCCTGCGATGGTCACGGCCACTGTGGCCGCACCGGTCAAATCTTCTTGCTGTGGAGGCTGAACATGGGTTGCATTCTCAAAGGCGGTGGTGGGCTTTACAGCCGACTGGCCGTGGGCGCGGTCTTGCTGGCGGCGGGCTCGGGCTCGCGCATGGGGCACCGCCCCAAAAGCCTGCTGGAGCTGGGCGGTGTGCCGCTGATACGCCGCCAGCTGATTGCGCTGTCGGGCGCGGGCATGGACGAGGTGGTGGTGGTGCTGGGCCACTACGCCGAGCGCATTGAAGAAGCGGTCAAAGAATTCCCGGTGACCTTGGTGCGCAACCCCGATCCAGACGCCGGCCAGATTTCCTCCTTGCGGTTGGGCTTGCAGGCGCTCTCGCCCAAGCTCGACGCGGTGCTGGTGGCACTGGCCGACCAGCCGCTGATCAACTCGCAAGACATCAACGACCTGATCGGCGCTTACAAAAAACGCCCCGAGGGCGCGCAGGTGGTGCAGCCCACGGTGGACGGCTTGCCGGGTAACCCGGTGATGTTCAGCAACGAGGTGCGCGAGCAAATTTTGGCGGGCGCAGCGAATGTGGGCTGCCGCCAATGGCAGTCCGCGCATCCCGAACAGGTGCATGCCTGGGTCAGCGCCAACCAACGCTACCGCACCGATGTGGACACGCTGGACGACATCGAGGCGCTGGCCGCGCGCACCGGGCACCGGCTCAAGTGGCCGGCCGATTTGGCCTTGACGGCCTGACCGGCTCTGGCCATGCTCCAACCCGACCCGCTCCACCGTTTTTGGCACACGCCCATTGGCGTGCATCGTTTCGCACAGGCCGAGGCGGTCAACGAAGTGCTGGTGCGGGTGTTTGCCGCGATGCGGGCCACCGATGAGGCCGCAGCAGGCGGCCCCAAAGCTTTCTACGCCAGCCGCGACGACTTGCTGCAGCGCATCCGACTGCCCGAGTGGGAGCAGCTGGTGCGCTTCATTGTCGACAGCGTGCGCCAGACGGTGGTGCTGGCCAACCAAGCGGCCTGGCCCGAGGCCAAGCCGGGTTTGCAGATCGCGCTGCGCGGTATTTGGTTTCAGGTCGCCAGCCAAGGCAGCCACCACGATGTGCACACCCACGGCAACTGCTCGTGGTCGGGCGTGTACTGCCTGCAGGTCGATCCGCCCGAGCAGCGTAGCGCGCACGCGGTCCTTGGCGCGGCCAATGGCGTGACCCGCTTTTATGGCCCGCACTTCAACCGGCTGGGCGGCGCGGCCATGGATTTTGGCAACGCGTATCTGCAAAACGCGCACCTCGACATCGAACCGGTACCGGGTCAGTTGGTGGTGTTTCCCTCGTGGCTGGCGCACCAGGCCATGCCCTACCACGGCAGCGCCGAGCGGGTGATCGTCTCCTTCAATGTGAGCGTGCACGCGGCCGGTGGCTCGGACCAGCTGCATGGCTATGCCCCGGTCTGACGCCTTTCGGTCGCCCCGCGCTCAGCCTGCACAGGCTGCCCGGGCCGGCCATGCTTGGCTTGGCCAAGCGGGCGAGGTGGCGCAATGGACTGCGCAGTTGTTGGCCTGGCTGTGGTTGGGACAGCAGGGTGCGCACCTGGGCTGGCCTTGGGCCAGCGGTGTGCTGGCGGTGGCCGTGTGGTGGTCGCTGCGCGTGCTGTGCCGTGGCGCGGGTTGGGCTTTTCGCAGTCCTTCTGCGGTGGTGGGCTGTTTCGGATTTTTAACGGCTCTGGGGGCCTGGTTAACGGCTCAATTGGGCGCTGGCGTCGGCGCGCACGCGAGCTTGTTGGCACTGGCGGCGGTCTGGGGCGTGTGGAGCGCGCTGATCGAAACGCGCAGCCAGGTGAGCACGTTTTTGTTGGGTCGGCTGCCTTGGCCGTCGCTGGGGGCAGCAGTCTTGTTGGGGCTGGCGGCATGGGGCGGGCGCGGGCTGGGCGAGACCGAGTTGGCGCTGGGCGTGGGCTGGGTGCTGGCGCTGTGCGCCGCTGTGCTGTGCGCCCGAGACATCAGCGCAACTGGGCGGGCACGCGCTTGCAGCGGGGTAGGCCAAGCGCCTCAGAGTTTGTTGGCCCCGTCGGCCATGGGTTTGATGATGGGCACCTTGTGGCTGGGCCATGACTGGTGTTTGGGTGCAGGCTGGGGCACAGAACCGCTTGTGATCATCCATGTGGTCTTGATGGTCGGTTTGCCCGCCTTGGTGGCCGCGCTTTTCAATGCAGTGTGGCGCGCACGGCCAGGCCGAGGCTATTCGTTAGAGGGGCTGGAATGCGCAGGCCTGGCGTTGCTGTCGCTGGGTGCCTTGCTGGGATGGGGCAACGGCCAGCTGTCCATGCTTTTGCTTTCACTGGCTTGGGCGCTGCATTGCCACCGCGAACGCAGTGCCTTGCGCTTTGGGGGTCGGATGGGACCCTGGACTCGGCGCTGGCTGGCTCTGGCGTGCGGCCCCGCCATGCTGGTGGGGGTGGGGGCGGCCAGCCCTGTGCAGGGGCCATTGGCGTTAAAGATGGCGTTGACCGGGCTGGGGGTTTTGGCGGCAGCTTGTTTGCTGGTGCGGGTGTGGCCTGCCAGGCCGCACGGCTTGGTCGTCCAACCCAGTGCCGGCCTGCCCAGAAACTGAAGGCGCGGCCCAGACCTGTTGGCGGCCGTTCACAGCCAGGGTTTGAGCCAACTCAAACCGCGCGAGGTGCCACCGCTGGTGGCATCCGCCGGGTTGTATTCGCAGCCGATCCAGCCGTCCCAGCCGCACTCGGCCGCCACGCGGTCGATGGTCTTGAACACATGCGGCCAGTTCACCTCTCCGGTGCCCGGTTCGTGGCGGTCCGGCACTTCGGCGATCTGGAAATGCCCGACCCGTCCGGTCGGCAGGTATTTGGCGATGTTGGCGCTCAAATCGCCTTCCACAATTTGGCAGTGGAACAGGTCCATCTGCACTTTCACATTGTCAGCGCCCACGGCTTGCACGATGCGGTGCGCATCGTCCTGCCGGTTCAAATGAAAGCCCGGCACGCTGCGGGTGTTGATGGGTTCGATCAGCACATCGCGCCCGTCTTGCTTGGCCAGCGCGGCGGCCCAGGTCAGGTTGGCGATCAAGGTTTGGTCGTGCAGCGCCGTATCAACGCCAGGCGGGCGCAAGCCGACCATGGCGTGCACGCGGGGGCAGTTCAGGGCGGTGGCGTAAGTCAATGCCGCTGTGAACCCGGCGCGAAATTCCGCTTCGCGCCCCGGCACGCTGGCCGTGCCCCGGCTGCCTTGCGCCCAGGCGGCGTCAAAGCTGGCGGTGTCCAGGCCGCCGGACGGGGTGTTGAACAGCACCTGCTGCAAACCGTGGTCTTTCAAACGCGCCGCCAGCTCCAGCGCGGGAAAGGCATAGGGGAACAAAAACTCCACCGCCTTGAAGCCATCTTGCGCAGCCGCAGCAAAGCGGTCCAGAAATGGCAGGTCGGGGTACATCATCGAGAGGTTGGCGGCAAAACGGGGCATGGGGAGTCCTGTGAATCAGTTCGGTCAAGGGGTGAGCGTTACCAACGTGCGCCAAAGCTTTGGCGCAGCTCGTCCAGCGCGGCGCTTGGCAGCGCGGGGGTGTGGGGTTGCAGCAGCATCAGCCGCGCGGTTTCTTCCAGTTCTTCCAGCGTGGCCATGGCGGCGGCCGGGCTGTCGTGCCAGACGTTGGGCCCCAGGCGCGTCAGCATCAGGGCGCGGATGGGCGTGCTTTGGGCGGCATAACGGCGAATCAACCGCGCCACGTCCTGGGCAGCATCTTCGCTGCCGGGGCGGTGATAGGGCACCAACGGTACATGGCCGACCTTCATCACAAAGTAGGGGGTGATGGGCGTCAGCAACTCGGGACCGGTGGCGTTCAAGCTCAGCGCCACGCAGTGCGTGCTGTGGGTGTGGATCACGCAGCGGGTGTGCGCATCGTGTTCGCAAGCGGCGGCGTAAATCTGGCGGTGCAGCGCAATGGTTTTGCTGCCCTTGTCGCCGCTGATTTGCTGGCCTTGCAGGTCCAGCTTGGCCAGGCGCGCCGGGTCTAAAAACCCCAAACAGGCGTCGGTGGGCGTGATCAAAAAACCATCGTCCAAACGCACGCTGATATTGCCTGCCGTGGCATGCACATAGCCGCGCTCAAACAGGCTGCGGCCCACGCGGCAGATTTCGTCGCGGGCTTGGGATTCATTCAAGGCGGTCATGCCAGCACTGTAAAGGCTTTGCTGAAGAAATCGGCGGTGCCAAAGTTGCCCGACTTGAGCGCGATGTGCACCCCGCCTGTGGCGGTGGGGGCAAAGCACCACGGCACGCCGGGGTCAATTTGCGGGCCGATCTGCAGCTGCGCAATGCCCAGGGCTTGCACGCAAGCGCCCGAGGTTTCACCCCCGGCCACCACCAGTTGCTGCACACCGGCATCTACCAAGCCGCGCGCCACCGCCGCCAAAGCGTGTTCCACCAAAGCACCGGCCTCGGCCACGCCCAGCTGCGCTTGGACTTGCTTGACCGCATCGGGCTCGGCGGTGGAGTACACCAGCACCGGGCCGTCTTGCAACAAAGGGGTGGCCCAGGCCAGCACCTGCTGCACCACGGCGTCGCTGTGGCCGTGCATCAGGCGGGCAGGGTCGATGGCGTACGCGGGGCGGCCCAGGGCCTTGAAATGGGCGACTTGGCCGTTGGTGGCCACCGAGCAACTGCCCGAGACCACGGCTTGCAGGCCACGGGCTGCAGGTAATTGGCTGGCTTGCAGCGAAGGGGCCAAGCCAAAGTTGGCCGGCAAACCAATTGCCACGCCCGAGCCTGCGGTGAGCAGCGGCAAGTCACTCAGCGCTGGGCCCATGCGCAGCAAGTCGGCGTTGCTGGTGGCGTCCACAATCGCCACGCCCACGCCCTCGGCGCGCAGCGCCTGAATACGCGCGCGAATCGCCGCCGCGCCTTGCGCCACGGTGGTGTGGTCGATCAAGCCGACCGATCGCTTTGTTTGCGCCTGCATCACCCGCACCAGGTTGGCGTCCGTCATCGGCGTGAGCGGGTGGTTTTGCATGCCCGACTCATTGAGCAGCACATTGCCCGCAAACAAATAGCCCTTGAACACGGTGCGCCCGTTGTCGGGGAAGGCGGGGGTGGCGATGGTGAAGTCGGTGTGCAGTGCCTCCATCAGCGCCTCGGTCACCGGGCCGATATTGCCCTCGGGCGTGCTGTCAAAGGTGGAGCAGTATTTGAAATAGATCTGCGGTGATTGACCATTGTGGCCTTGCGCCTGCAGCCACTTCAAGGCCTCAAGCGATTGAGCAATCGCTTCAGCCGCCGGGATGGTGCGCGATTTGAGCGCCACCACCACCGCGTCCACCTCGGCGGCCAGCGGCGAGCTCGGCACGCCAATGGTCTGCACCACCCGCATGCCTGCGCGCACCAGGTTGTTGGCCAGGTCGGTGGCACCGGTGAAGTCGTCTGCAATGCAGCCGAGTTTCAAAGCGCTCATGCTTTGCCTTTCGGCAATTCAATGCCCGGGAAAATTTTGATCACCGCGCTGTCGTCTTCTTTGGCAAAGCCGGCGGTGCTGGCCTGCATGAACATCTGGTGCGCGGTGGAAGACAGCGGCAGCGGGAACTTGCTGGCGCGCGCCATGTCGAGCACCAGGCCCAGGTCTTTGACAAAAATATCCACCGCCGACAGCGGTGTGTAGTCCGCCGCCAGCACATGGGCCATGCGGTTTTCAAACATCCAGCTGTTGCCCGCGCTGTTCGTGATCACCTCGTACAAAGCGGCGGCGTCCACGCCTTCGCGCAGGCCCAGGGCCATGGCCTCGGCGGCGGCAGCAATGTGCACGCCGGCCAGCAGCTGGTTGATGATCTTGACCTTGCTGCCCGCGCCCGCGCTGTCGCCCAGCTTGTACACCTTGGCGGCCATGGCATTGAGCAAGGGCTCGGCCACCGCATAGGCGGCCGGTTTGGCCGCCGTCATCATGGTCATTTGGCCAGCGGCGGCCTTGGCGGCGCCGCCTGAAATCGGCGCGTCCACATACTGCAAGCCCAGGGCCTCAAGACGTGCTTCGAGTGCCACCGACCAGTTGGGGTCCACGGTGGAGCACATCACAAACACGCTGCCGGGCTTCATGCTGGCCGCACACCCTGGGGTGGTGGCGTCGCCGAACAGCACGCTCTCGGTCTGCGCGGCATTCACCACCACCGAGACGATCACGTCACAGGCCGCGCCCAAGGACGCCAGCGTGTCGTGCGCCATGCCGCCTTCAGCAGCAAAGGCGGCGGCCACCTCGCGGCGCACATCGAACACATGCACCGTGTGCCCGGCGCGGCGCAGCGACTGCGCCATGCCCGAGCCCATGGCCCCCAAACCGATCAAACCCACTGTGGTCGTGCTCATTGGCAGAAATCCTTTGCATGGCTAAAGTTGTCAGACAAATTTACCACGACCGAGGCGCAAAGCCATTTGAACCACCAAAGTGGGACGAAATTTGACGGTTTAAGGCTGGGGCCCCCAAGGCGCTGACAGCATCAGCTTGTTGTTTTGCTCGCGGATCAGCGGGCGGATTTTGGCGGCGAAGGCCATGAACTCGGGGTCGGCAAAGACGCCAGCCCAAAAGGCGCGGCGGTCGGCGTCGTCGTCGAATTTCCAGATGTGGATCAGCTCGTTGATGGCCCCAATGTCGCCGGTAAAGTAGCCCACCAGTTTTTGCGGGTGCTTGGCCAGCGCTGGCCAACCTTCGTTGGTGTACAGCGCCGTCAGTTCGGCCATTTTGCCGACGATGGCAGAGTAGGTGCGCAGTTCATAAATCGCCATGGTGTCTCCTGAGGGTGGGTGAAAAATCAGCGTTTAGAAAAGTTTACAGCGGTCGCAAGCCCGACAGCAGCGGCTGCGCCAAGCGCTCGCCTTCTTGTTGCCAAAACGCCGGGTCGGCACTGCGGATGCGGGTGATGGCGTTGTCCATGTGGGCGCTGGCGGCTTGGCGCGCCGCTTGCACGTCGCCCGCTTGCAGCGCTTGCACGATGGCACTGTGCTCGGCCTGCACCTGCGCCGCAAAGTCGACGCGCCGGGCCTCGTTGGCGCGGGTCACTTGCGTGGCACCGTGCAAAAACTGACCCAGGTACGCCAGGGTTTGCAGCAAAAACGGGTTGCCCGCCGCGTCGGCAATCGCGCGGTGAAAGTTCACGTCTTGCGCCACACCGTCGCCCCCCGCCTGCACCGCCAATTCCAAGTCGCGCACCGCTTGCTGGATGCGCTGCAAGTCGGCTGGGCTTCGGCGCTGCGCGGCCAAGGCCGCCACCTCGGCTTCGAGGGCGCGACGCACCTCGACCATTTGAATCACCGCCGCTTGCGAGACCGTGTGCCGGGCGGCAAAGTCCAGCGGCGCAAACGGCGCTTGGGCACGGACATACACGCCGCTGCCCTGGCGTGAATCCACCAGTTTCAAGGATTTGAGGCGAGAGATGGCCTCGCGCACCACCGTGCGGCTGACCGCACATTGCGCCACCAACTGGGCCTCGGTGGGCAGTTTGTCGCCGGGCTTCAAAGCGCCGCGTTGAATTTCAAGGGCCAGTTGCTGCGCCACTTGATCGGCCAAGCGGCCACCCGATGTGACCGGCGTGAATGACCCTGTCAGCGCAAATGAGGGGGCAGGCGGGCGCATGCTGCGGCGGGAGGGCTCAAGCGCCTTGCAATTGAAACACCGCTGTGCCTGCCATCAGGTTGGGCAGAGCGCGCACTTCGTGGCCGTTTTGCAGGCCAAAGGCATCGCGCACGCGCAGCTGGTTTTTGCGCGCCAACTCGGCAAAGTCGGCAAAAGTGCCGACGCGGATATTGGGCGTGTCGTACCACTGGTAAGGCAGACGGCGCGTCACCGGCATGCGCCCTTGCAGCACCGCCAAGCGGTTGGGCCAATGGCCAAAGTTGGGAAAAGCCACCACGCCCATGCGGCCCACGCGCACGGTTTCGCGCAGCATCACCTCGGCGTTGCGCAGGTGTTGCAGGGTGTCGATTTGCAGCACCACGTCAAACGATTGGTCGGCGAACAGGTTCAGGCCCTCATCCAAATTCAGCTGAATCACATTCACGCCGCGTTGCACGCAGGCGTGCACATTGGTGTCGTCCAACTCCACGCCGTAACCGGTGCAGCCGTGGTGCTGTTGCAGATGCGCCAGCATGGCGCCGTCGCCGCAGCCCAGGTCGAGCACGCGGGCGCCGTGTGGCACCAGGCGGGCAATGGCGTGCAGGTTCAAAGGGTCGCTCATGCGCCCACTCCGGTGGCCAATTCAACGCCCAGTTCGGCATGAATCCGGGCAAAGTAAGAGCGCACCACATTCATGTAGCGGGCGTCGTCGAGCAAGAAAGCGTCGTGCCCGTGCGGCGCGTCGATCTCGGCATAGCTCACGTCACGTTGGTTGTCGAGCAAGGCCTTGACCACCTCGCGGCTGCGCGCGGGCGAAAAGCGCCAATCGGTGCTGAAGCTCACCAGCAAAAACTTGCAAGTGGCGCGGGCCAGCGCGGCCGACAAATCGCCGCCATGCTCACGCGCCGGATCAAAATAATCCAGCGCCCGGGTGATCAGCAAATAGGTATTGGCGTCAAAGTACTCGCTGAACTTGTCGCCTTGGTAGCGCAGATAGCTTTCAATCTGGAACTCCACGTCTTGCGTGGAGTAACGGTAGCCGGTGGCGTTGGAGGTGACGGCCTCTCGCAGTTGGCGGCCGAACTTTTCGTTCATCACATCGTCACTCAGGTAGGTGATGTGACCGATCATGCGGGCAATGCGCAAACCGCGTTTCGGGATCACCCCATGCCGATAAAAATGACCTTCGTGAAAGTCGGGGTCGGTGACGATGGCGCGGCGCGCCACTTCGTTGAAAGCGATGTTTTCGGCGGTCAGGTTGGGCGCGCTCGCCACCACCACCGCGTGCTTGACGCGCGCGGGATGCTGCAGCGTCCAAGACAGGGCTTGCATGCCCCCCAGACTGCCGCCCATCACCGCGGCCAGCTGCACAATGCCCAGGGCGTCAAGCAAGCGCGCTTGCGCATCGACCCAGTCTTCCACCGTCATCACCGGAAAGTCCGCGCCGTACACCAGTCCGGTGTCGGGGTTGAGGTGCATCGGGCCGGTCGAGCCAAAGCAAGAGCCGAGGTTGTTGACGCCAATGACGAAAAATTGATTGGTGTCCACCGGCTTGCCGGGGCCGATCATGTTGTCCCACCAGCCCTCGCTTTTGTCTTTACCCGCGTAGGTGCCCGCCACGTGATGTGAGGCGTTCAGCGCATGGCAGATCAGCACCGCATTGGACTTATCCAAGTTCAGCTCGCCATAGGTCTCGTACGACAAGGCGTAGTCGCGAATCGACGCCCCGCTTTGCAATGGCAAGGCGGCCTCAAAACGCATCGACAGTGGTGTGGCAATGAAAGTCATGTCAGCAACAAAAAACCCGGTGACGCCAAAGAGGCAAAACCGGGTCAAGGGGTTCTCTCTTTAGCTGTTGTTCGGAACCTGGTGGTTCACGCGCCCGCAAGCTGGAGCAAATCGGCGCTAAGTCAGTATAAACCGACTTCAAGCCCAACCCCGCAGGGCCACTAGGCCCAGCACCATGAAAATCACCGCCGAGACGAGGTGCACCATGCGCAGCGGCACGCGGCGGGTGATCGCGTCGCCCAGCCACACCACCGGGGCGTTGGCCAGCATCATGCCCAGCGTGGTGCCGGCCACCACCGTCGCCCACGCGTTGTATTGCGCCGCCAGCATGACGGTGGCGATTTGGGTTTTGTCACCCATTTCGGCCAAGAAGAAAGCCACCACCGTGGTCAGGAATACACCCAGCCGCGGCGCCGCCTCGCCCTCGTCGCCGTCCAGCTTGTCCGGGATCAGCATCCACAAAGCCATGGCAATGAACGACGCGCCCAGCACCCAACGCAACACATCCGGCCCCAGCAAGGTGGTAACCCAGCTGCCCAAGGCGCCCGCTAGGCCATGGTTGGCCAGCGTGGCCACCAAAATTCCCAGCATGATGGGCCAAGGCTTGCGAAACCGAGCGGCCAGCACCAGCGACAAGAGTTGGGTTTTGTCGCCCATTTCGGCCAAGGCCACGATGCCGGTTGAGACGAGAAATGCTTCCATGGGGGACGACGAGAGCCGTCGGCCCCGGGTTGTCAAACAAGGCGCGATCTTATCGGACGCGCCTCGGGGACGAAGCACCCGTCAGGGTTGAGCCGCTAACAGCTAGGGGGCTTTCATGGGCACAATGGCTGGAGCGTTGCAACAAAGAAGCAAAAGGAGACACGATGAAAGAAACCCCCTATGCCTGGGTGGTGGTTTGGGCCACCTTTGTCTGCTTGGGGGTGATTTTTGGTGTGTCGTATTCGTTCGCGGCTTTTTTTGAATCTTTTGCCACCGAGTTTGCGGCGCAGCGCGCCGATGTGTCTTGGATTTTTGGCCTGTCTGGTTTTGTCTATTTCGTGATGGGCGCACCCGGCGGCATGCTGGCCGACCGCTTCGGTCCCCGCTGGGTCTGCGCGGGGGGCATGGTGCTGATCGCGCTGGGTTTGCTGGCTACGAGTTGGGCGCAGTCGTTGTGGGCGGTGTACCTGAGTTATGGCCTCTTGGTGGGCTTGGGCATTGCGTTCGTGTACACCCAGTCCATCGCCAACGTGCAGCCCTGGTTCAGCACGAGGCGCGGTTTGGCCGGCGGCATTGCCAGTTCGGGCGTGGGCGCAGGGACTTTGCTGGTGCCGGTGTTGGTGACCCTGGCGCTCAGTCAGATGCCTTGGCGCGAGGCCATGCGCAGCTTGGCCTTGGGGGTGTTGCTGCTGGGACTGCTGGCCGCCAGCTTGCTCAAAAAAGCACCTCGCCCTGCGAGCACGGGCACGGCCGCAGCGACGGGCTTGAGCCTGCGCGAGACCTTGCGCACGCCTACTTTTCGATGGTTTTACCTGGCCGTGGTGCTGGCCTCGCCCGTCATGTTCATTCCGTTTGCCCATGTCTCGGCCTCGGCGCGGGACTTGGGTTTGGACGAATCCTTGGCCGTGGGCCTGGTGGGTTTGATTGGTGTGGGCAGCTTGGTGGGGCGCTTTGCCATTGGCGTGATGGCCGACCGACTGGGCCGCGCCCCGACCTTGGTGCTGATGCAGTTGTCCATGGGGGCGTCCTATGCGGTGTGGTTCACGGCACAAGGGGGCGCGGGCTTGATGTGCTTTGCCCTGTGGTTTGGCCTGAGTTACGGCAGCATCGTGTCTTTGCTGCCCGCCATTTGCATGGATTACTTTGGCGCCAAATCGGTGGCCGGGGTGGTGGGTACGCTGTACAGCGGCGCGGCGGTGGGCAACTTGCTCGGCCCGGTACTCGCTGGCGCGGTGTTCGATGCCACAGGGCATTACCATGGCGTGATGGCCGGGTGCGTGGCCTTGTCGCTGTGCGCCACCTGGGCCACCCACCAGATGCGGCGCCTGGGCCGGGCGCAATACTGACCGCTGTGGGCTCAAGCCTGTTTGGAAGACCATGAACAACGATTTGCATAACCTGCGGCGAATTTTGAAAAATTGCCGCACCATCGCCGTGGTGGGCTTGTCCGCCGATTGGCACCGCCCCAGTTTTTTTGCGGCCAAGTACATGCAGTCGCATGGCTACACCATCGTGCCGGTCAATCCACGTTACGCCGGCCAAACGATTTTGGGGGCCACCTGCTACGCCAGCTTGCGCGACATTCCCCACCCGGTGGACATGGTGGACGTATTTCGGCGCCCTGAAGATGTGTTGCCGATGGCCGAGCAGGCGGTACAGATCGGCGCGCGATGTTTGTGGCAACAACTGGGCGTGAACAACACGCAGGCCGACGCATTGGCGCGCGCAGCAGGGCTCGACTCGGTCACCAATCGCTGCGTCAAAATTGAGCATGCGCGCTTGTTTGGCGGCTTGAATTGGGTGGGCGTGAACACCGGTGTGATTTCTGCGAGGCGTCTGGCATGAGCGATCGAATTTTCCATCCTGAAACACTGGCCATCCACGCGGGTCAAATCCCGGATACCGCGACCGGTGCGCGTGCCCTGCCGATTTACCAAACCACCAGCTTCGTCTTTGACAGCGCCGAGCATGCGGCCTCGCTGTTCAATTTGCAGACCTTCGGCAATGTGTATTCGCGCCTGAGCAACCCCACAGTGGCGGTGTTGGAAGAGCGCGTGGCCGCCTTGGAGATGGGCCGCGCGGCCGTGGCCAGTGCCTCCGGCATGGCGGCTGAAACCATGGCCTTGATGACGATTTTGCAAGCCGGCGACCACGTGGTCGCGGCCGGCGCTTTATACGGCGGCTCAGTGACTTTACTGGCCGTGAGCTTGGCCAAATTCGGCATTGAAACCACGTTTGTGGACGCTCTCAACCCTGAGGCTTTTGCCGCCGCCATGCGCCCCAACACCCGTGCTGTGTTCGCCGAGAGTCTGGGCAATCCGAGCATGGTGGTGCTCGACATTGCGGCGGTGGCCGAGGTGGCCCACGCGCATGGCGTGCCCTTGATTGTCGACAACACCGTGCCCAGCCCGATGCTGTGCAACCCGCTGGCCTTGGGCGCCGATGTGGTGGTGCACTCGGCCACCAAATACCTGGGTGGTCACGGCACCACCCTGGCCGGCGTGGTGGTGGAGGGCGGCAAATTTCCTTGGGACAACGGCAAGTTCCCGGGCATGACCGAGCCCTCTGCCGGTTACCACGGAGTGAAGTTTTACGAAACCTTTGGCGACTTTGGTTTTTCCATGCGCTGCCGCATGGAAAGCCTGCGCGTGTTTGGCGCGGCGCTCAGCCCCATGAGCGCTTGGCAAATCTTGCAAGGGGTCGAGACGCTGCCCCTGCGCATGACCAAACATTGCGATAACGCGTTGGCTGTGGCCCGCTTTCTGCAAGACCACCCGCGGGTGGCCTGGGTCAATTACCCCGGCCTGCCCGACCACCCGCAGCACGATTTGCTGATGCGGCAAATGCGTGGCGCCTCGGGCTTGCTGGCGTTTGGCGTCAAAGGCGGCTTGAGCCAGGGCGTGAAGTTCATCGAGTCGGCGCAGTTCATGAGCCACTTGGTGAACATTGGCGATACCCGCACCCTGATTAGCCACCCGGCCAGCACCACGCACCGCCAACTCGATGATGCGCAGCAACTGGCCGCCGGCGTGCCCCCCGACATGATTCGCATCTCGGTCGGCCTAGAGCATGTGGACGATATTTTGTGGGACCTGGACCAGGCGCTGGCCGCGACGCTGTAACGCGTTGAGGGCACGCCCTGAGCGTGGAGCGCCCTGAATTGGCGCATGGCGCGCATCAAATTCGGGCATCATTTTTGCTTTAGATTGGTGCGTAAAAGCCTGATATGGAATTTACGCACCAAAATTAATCAAAATCAAGCGAGAGACTTCAATGGAAGCACTGAAACAGGGCGCGGATGCGCTTTTTATTTTGTTGGGCGGCGTCATGGTGTTGGCCATGCACGCAGGATTTGCCTTTTTAGAGTTGGGCACGGTCCGCAAAAAAAACCAGGTCAATGCCTTGGTCAAAATCCTGGTGGACTTCTCAGTCTCCACCGTGATGTATTTTGTGATCGGCTACAGCGTGGCCTATGGCACCACCTTTTTTGTTGGCGCCGAGCAATTGGCCGCCAAAAATGGCTATGAGTTGGTCAAGTTCTTTTTCTTATTGACCTTTGCGGCCGCCATACCGGCCATCATTTCTGGCGGCATTGCCGAGCGCGCCAAGTTTTGGCCTCAGTTGATCGCTACGGCGGTGATTGTGGGCTTTGTTTATCCCTTCTTTGAAGGCATTGCGTGGAACCAGCACTTTGGCGTGCAGGCTTGGATCAAGGCCTTCACAGGCGACGAGTTCCATGACTTTGCCGGCTCGGTGGTGGTGCACGCGGTGGGCGGCTGGATTGCTTTGCCTGCGGTGGTGTTGCTGGGCGCGCGTTACAACCGTTACCGCAAAGACGGCCAGGTGTCGGCGCATCCCCCATCGAGCATCCCGTTCCTCGCCTTGGGCGCTTGGATTTTGATCGTGGGCTGGTTCGGCTTTAACGTGATGAGCGCGCAGACTTTAGACAAGATTTCGGGCCTGGTCGCCGTCAACTCCTTGATGGCCATGGTCGGCGGTACGATCACTGCTTTGTTGATCGGTAAGAACGACCCCGGCTTTGTGCACAACGGCCCTCTGGCAGGCTTGGTGGCGGTGTGTGCAGGCTCTGACTTGATGCATCCTTTGGGTGCGCTGGTGGTGGGCTGCGTGGCCGGCGCTTTGTTTGTGGTCATGTTCACTTTGACGCAAAACAAATGGAAGATTGACGATGTCCTGGGCGTCTGGCCCTTGCATGGTTTGTGCGGCACTTGGGGCGGCATTGCGGCAGGTATTTTTGGCAGCCAGTCCTTGGGCGGCTTGGGTGGCGTGAACCTGACCGCGCAACTGATGGGCACCGCCATGGGTGTGGCTTGGGCGCTGCTGGGTGGGCTGGTGGTCTACGGCACCTTGAAATGGACCATGGGCATCAAGATGAGCCCTGAAGAAGAATACGAGGGCGCCGACCTCACGGTGCACAAAATCAGCGCCACGCCGGACCGTGAAGTCAGTTGGTAATTACCACAATTCATGACCTATTCCAGTTATTTTCAAAATAAGTACACAAATCGCTTGCGTGCGAACTTGATTTGTGGCTCATAATGGTTTAGCACAGGTTTTTAGGCCTGTGCATAGTTCGCGGTGAATTGGTCAGTTTCGCTTCCTTCCAGTGTTTTTGGGTTTGTTGAATGCGTTTTCGGGACTCCATCGCTTTTGTTTCTGTGTTTTGAGGAGTCCCTTTCAATGGGCAAAAAACTTTACGTCGGCAACCTGCCGTACTCGGTTCGTGATGGTGATTTGGAACAGGCTTTCGGCCAGTTCGGTGCCGTGACCAGCGCCAAAGTCATGATGGAGCGCGATACCGGTCGTTCCAAAGGCTTTGGCTTTGTGGAAATGGGCACTGACGAAGAAGCTGTTGCAGCTGTCAATGGCATGAACGGCCAGCCTTTGGGCGGTCGTAGCATCGTGGTGAACGAAGCTCGTCCCATGGAAGATCGTCCTCCCCGCACCGGTGGTTTCGGTGGTGGTGGTGGCGGTCGTCGTGAAGGCGGCGGCGGCGGTTACGGCGGCGGTGCTGGCGGTGGCGGTGGCTACGGCGGTGGTGGCGGCGGTTACGGCGGCGGTGCTGGCGGTGGCGGCGGCTACGGCGGCGGCGGTGGTGGTCGTCGTGAAGGCGGCGGCGGCGGTTACGGCGGCAGCGGCGGTGGTGGTGGCGGCGAAAGCGGTTTCCGCAGCCCCTACGGCTCCGGCCCACGCGGCGGTAGCGGTGGCGGTCGTCGCGAAGGCGGCGGCGGTGGCGGTAGCTACTAAGCACTGAGCGCTTCTTTACTGAAGCGTTTCAAAGCAAAAGCCCTGCATTGCAGGGCTTTTTCACGCCTGGGTTTTCTACTTTGCCTCTGGAAAGGCCTCTCACCTCTTAGCTAGAGGGGGGAGCGGTGTTTGCGCGGTTGGTTTTGTAGCAAGCGGTCGAGCCAGGCTTCGGGCAACAAGCGCAGCAGCGCGGCCACGATCGCCATGGGCCAAGGGATCACGCGGTAGGGGGTTCCTGCCGCAATGGCCTTGAAAGCCTTTTCCGCAAAAGCCTGCGACGACATCAGAAAAGGCATGGGGTATTTGTTTTTGCGGGTGAGCGGCGTGTCCACATAGCCGGGAGCAATCGTGACCACGCGCACGCCTTTGCGCCTGCCATGGCCACGCAGCTCGCCGCGCAGGCTTTCGCAGTAACTGATGACGGCCGCTTTGCTGGCGCAATAAGCAGCGTGCCCCGGCAAACCCCGGATGCCCGCCACGCTGGCGATGCCCACCAAGGTGAAAGCGGGCGCATCGGGCTCATTCGCCTGGGCTTGCATGGGCGCTATAAAAGGGTGAAAGGTCGCGGCCAGCCCCAACACGTTGGTGGCCATGACGCGTTGCATCACCGCCAGATCGGCGCGCACCGCCGTGTCCATGCCCTGGCTGATGCCGGCATTGGCGATCACCACTTCGGGCAAGCCCAGGCTCGCCATACATTGCTCGGCAGCCTCAATGATGCTGGCGTTGTCGCTGACATCGGCGGCAAAGACACGGTAATCGTCTGCGTTCAGTCCCTGACTTTGTGCCCAGTCGTGCATCGCTTGGGCGCGGCGTGCCACCAAAGCCAGGCGCCAACCGGCTTGGTGGTAGCGCAGCGCCAAGGCCTGGCCAATGCCGCTGGACGCGCCGGTGATGAAGACCAGGGGTTGCATGGGTTCAGTGCTTTCTCAGTGCTTTATTTAGAGGTCGGCATGATCATGCCGCGCACCCGGCCCTGCAAGCGGTATTCACCGCTTTGGCCATTCAGTTCCATGCTCTCGCCGCTGAACAGGTCGCGTCCTCTGCGCACTTCAACCGGGGTTTCAGAAATCACCCGGTCGCCTTTTTCATAAGCGATGAGTTTTTCACTGCGCAGCTCAGTGCGCCCGCCGTCTTTGGGGTTGATGCGCACCACGTTGGCGTTGCCGCTCAAGGTGGTTTTGGCTTCTTGCTGGTTGTTTTCAGCTTGGGATTGCGCGTGGTCTGCACGCGCCACCACTTTTTGCCCTTGTTCGTCGATGGCCTGAATCTGCACCGTATCCATGTCCAGCACGTCGAACTCGGGGTAATGCCGGGCATGCGCGGCGTGCAGTTCACGGATCAGACGGCCACTGGCGTCAAAGGACTGAACCGAAAAACCATGCAAAAAATAATCGGGCTCTTTGCGCACGACTTTGGCGCTGTTGGGGCTGTGCAGATCCGGCACGCTGCGCACCAACCACCAAGAGCTGAGGGCAAACAAACCCATGACCAAAGCCGGCAAATACAAAGCCAGCCGGTCAAAGGCATTGCGAATCAGGTGCAACCAGGGCATGGTGGGCTCAGGCCTTGTCTGGTTGCGCGGGCATCGGCACCGATGCGCTCACCCGGGCCAGCAGTTTGGCGTAATGGCCACCGGCCACCAGCAACAGATCGCAAAAGGCCCGCGCTGCGCCTTCGCCGCCGCGCTGTGCGGTGACGTGGTCGGCCAAGGCCAGTGCTTGGCCATGGGCGTTGGCGGGTGCGCAGGCAAAGGCGGCATGTTGCATCACCGGCAGGTCGGGCCAGTCGTCACCCATGGCCGCGGCCTGTGACCAACTGAAACCCAGGGTGTCCAGATAGGCTTGAGCGGCAGGCAGTTTGTCTTCGGTGCCGAAGGTCGCGTGGGTCACGCCCAAAGCGGTCAAGCGCTTGCGCAGGGGCAAAGAGTCGCGCCCGGTGATGACCACAGGCGTGATGCCCGCTTGCATCAAGAGTTTCAGGCCGTGGCCGTCCAAGGTGCTGAAGCGCTTGAGCGTTTCACCGTGTTCAGAAAAATACAGACCGCCATCGGTAAGCACACCGTCCACATCGAAAAAGGCGATGTGGACGCCTTGCGCTTTGAGCAGCAATTCGGGCGGGTAGTGCAAAGCGGGTGTCAAGGGTTTCATGGGGTGGCGCATTCAAATGACCTTGGCGCGCATCAGATCGTTGCTGTTGAGGGCGCCGCACAAACGCCCTTCTTTGTCCACCACCAGCACGCTGGTGATGCGGTGCGCTTCCATCAACTCGGCGGCCTCAACCGCCAGGGCATCTTGCCGAATGGTGCGAGGGCCAGCGTGCATCACGTCCTGCGCGGTGAGGTTGCGCAAATCACGGCCTTGTTCAATCAGTCGGCGCAAATCACCGTCGGTAAAAATGCCCAGGACCTGTTGTTCGGCATCGACCACCGCCGAGGCGCCCAAGCCTTTATGGCTCATCTCGCGCATGAGTTCCATCAGGCTGGCGTGGGGCAATACGCTGGGGGCGTCATCGCCTGTGCGCATCACATCGCTCACATGGGTGAGCAGGCGGCGGCCCAAGGAGCCGCCGGGGTGCGAGCGGGCAAAGTCTTCGGCCTTGAAGCCGCGCGCGTCCAGCAGCGCCACGGCCAAGGCATCGCCCAAGGCCAATTGCGCCGTGGTGCTGGCGGTGGGCGCCAGGTTCAAGGGACAGGCTTCTTTTTCCACGCTGCTGTCCAGCACCACATCGGCATGCAGCGCCAAGGCAGATTGCAGGCCACCGGTCATGGCGATCAAGGGCACGCCTTGGCGCTTGAGCATCGGCAAGATCGCGACCAGTTCGTCACTTTCGCCGCTGTTGGAGATGCCCAGCACCACATCGACATTTTTGATCATGCCCAGGTCGCCATGGCTGGCCTCGCCCGGGTGCACAAACATGGCGGGGGTGCCGGTGGAGGCCAGCGTGGCGGCGATCTTGCGGCCAATGTGGCCACTTTTACCCATGCCGGTGACGACCACACGGCCCTTCACGTTCAGCATGAGCTGCACCGCCTGCGCAAACCGTTCGTCCAGCCGGTCTTTGAGTCCCAAGAGCGCTTGGGCCTCGATGTCCAGGGTGTCGCGGGCCAACTGGAGGGCCTGAGCTGTATTGAATGCCATTCGGCTATTTTATCGGGCTCGCACAAAGACCCTATGGGAAACGCCCTTGCACCTGAATTGTCACGCTGCATTGGTACCATGGGCCACATGAGTTCGCTTGAATTGACGTTGATGTACTTGCTCGCTGCCGTGCTCGGGGTGGTGGGTTGCCGCATGCTCAAACTGCCACCCATGCTGGGCTATTTGCTGGTGGGCGTGGTGATTGGTCCCAACGCCTTGGCGCTGGCGCAAAACTCAGAAGGCATCAAACACCTGGCCGAATTTGGCGTGGTGTTTTTGATGTTCGTGATTGGTCTGGAGTTCAATCTGCCCAAATTGCGCGCCATGCGCAAACATGTGTTTGGACTGGGCTTGATGCAGGTGGTGTTGACCATTGTGCTGGTGACCTTTGCCTCGCTGTTCTTGGCGGCCATGGCGCCCAGCTTGTGGCACATGAGCTGGCAAACCGCGCTGACGCTGTCTGGCGCGATGGCCATGAGCAGTACGGCCATCATCATCAAATTGATTTCAGATCGTTTGGAGTTCGAATCGGAACACGGCAAGCGCGTGGTCGGCGTGCTGCTGTTTCAAGATTTGGCGGTGGTCCCCTTGCTGGTGCTGATCCCTGCGCTGGATGCGAAACCCGAAGCGCTGATGACCGCCTTGGCGATCGCGGGCTTCAAAGCGGTGGTGCTGATCACCCTGCTGTTGACCGGCGGGCAACGCATCATGCGCTGGTGGCTGACGCTGGTGGCCCAACGCAAGAGCGAAGAGTTGTTTGTCTTGAACCTGTTGCTCGTCACCTTGGGCTTGGCATGGCTCACCGAGTTGGCGGGGCTGAGCTTGGCCTTGGGCGCATTCATTGCGGGCATGCTGATTTCAGAAACCGAATACAAGCACCAGGTGGAAACCGACATTCGGCCCTTCCATGATGTGTTGCTGGGTTTGTTTTTCATCACCATCGGCATGCTGCTGGACTGGCACATCGTCATTCAAAACTGGCCGTTGGTGTTGTTACTCACCACTTTACCGGTGCTGTTCAAGCTGGGGCTGGTCACGGCGATTGCCCATGCGACCGGCAGCAGCATGGGCGTGTCCTTGCGCACGGGCCTGTACTTGGCGCAGGCCGGCGAGTTCGGCTTTGTGTTGCTGACCTTGGGTGCGCAGCATAATTTGGTGCCCCCGCATTTGCTGAACCCGGTGTTGGCGAGCATGGTGTTGTCGATGTTGGCCGCGCCTTTCATGGTGATGTACAGCAACCGCATCGTGATGAAACTGGTGGCCAGCGAATGGTTGCAGCAATCACTGCAAATGACCCAGATCGCGCGCAAGTCGATCAACACCAGCAAGCACGTGATCATTTGCGGCTACGGCCGCTGTGGCCAAAACCTGGCCCGCATGCTGGAGGCCGAAGGAATTCCCTACATGGCACTGGACCTGGACCCTGACCGGGTTCGACAAGCGGCTGCGGCCGGTGACTCGGTGGTGTTCGGCGATGCCGCCCGCTTGCCATCGCTGATGGCCGCGGGCCTGGCCCGCGCCAGTGCGGTGGTGGTGACCTACTTGGAAGCTGGCGCGGCTTTGAAGGTCTTGGCCAACACCCGCATTCACGCGCCCCAAGTCCCGGTGATTGTGCGCACCCAAGACGATCACCATTTGGAGCAGTTGCAACTGGCGGGCGCGACCGAGGTGGTGCCCGAAGCCATTGAGGGCTCTTTGATGCTGGCCACCCATGCCTTGGCGCTGGTGGGCGTACCCATGCGGCGCGTCATCCGTATCGTGCAAGAACAACGGGAGGCCCGCTACAACATGTTGCGTGGCTATTTTCACGGCGCCGACGACGACACGGTCGATGAAATGGACCATGAGCGCTTAGGCACCGTCAACCTGCCCGTGGCCACGTCCTGGGCCGATCAACCTCTGGCAGCGCTGGCCTTGCATGCCATGCAGGTGCGGGTGGTGAGCATGCGGCGCAGCCACGGCGAGAATGTGAAAGTGACCGCGCAGACCCTGCTGCAAGGCGGCGATACCTTGGTCTGGTCAGGCACACCGCAAGCCTTGGCTATGGCAGAGCAAAAATTATTCATGCAGTAAGCGGCCTGGTTCCAGGCCGCTGAACAGGTGCGGTCTCAGCAGCCGAGCTGGGCGGCCAGTGCGTTCAAGTCCACCGCGTGCAAATCGTTGCCAGGTTGCGGCGACACGTCTTTCGGGTGGGCCGCGCCCATTTCCAAGGGCCTTTCAATGTAGGCGGTGCGCAGCCCGCAGGCGCGTGCGCCGGCCAAGTCATCGTGGTGTGCGGCCACCAGCATCACTTGCGCTGTCGGCACATCGAACACCCGCGCCACGCCCATGTAGGCGGCTGGGGCGGGTTTGTAAGCGCGAAATACTTCGGCGCTGAGCACACAGTCCCAAGGTAAACCGGCGCGTTTGGCCATGGCGGTGAGCAGCCCGATATTGCCGTTAGACAGGGTGCTGATGATGTACTTGCTTTTCAGACGCGTGAGTCCCGCTACGCTGTCGGGCCAGGCATCGAGTCGGTGCCAGACACGGTTCAGGTGCTGGCGTTCAACCTCGCTCAAATGCGCCAAACCAAACTGGGGCAGCAAGCTGTCCAAGATCATGCGGTGCAAATCGTCGATCAAGGTCCAGCCGAGTTCGCCGCTCATCACCCGCTGCATCGCGGGTTTGTAGCCCGCGCGCCAAGCCAGCGCAAAAGCACCGCCATCGACCTGCGGGTACAGCGTTTGGACTTCGCGTGCAATGCTGCCATGCCAGTCGACCACGGTGCCAAAAATATCAAAGGCCAAGACCTTGACGCTGTCGGGAGAAAAAGAAGGGGTGTGCATAGGGTTATTCTTTCACGTTGCCCCGCAGGCGCTGTCACCCAAAGGGCAGACAAAGGACGCGAATGCTTTTACTGTGGGTTCTGACTAATTTTGCCAGCGACCTAGAGAGAGCCTTTCCATGAGTTCCAGCCCGAATCCCGCCGACGACCGCGTCCCTTATGCCAAGCCCCAGCCTTGGGGCATGGCCCCTGACATGGTGGTGGCCAACGTCATGACCGATGACGAGCGCTTGTGGGCCCCCGTGGCCCCGGGCATCTGGTCGCGCCCCATGCACTTGAATGTGACCGGTGGTTTTTATGTGCACATGCTGAAAGTCAAGCGCTCAGGCCTGCTGCAACGGCACCGCCATTCTGGCCAAGTACACGCCTATGTGATCCGTGGCAAATGGTTGTACCTGGAGCATGACTGGGTGGCCGAAGAGGGCAGCTATGTGTTTGAACCGCCGGGCGAAACCCACACCCTGGTGGTGCCCGACGATTGCCAGGACATGGTGACGATGTTCACCGTGCATGGCGCCTTGATGTATGTGGACACGCAAGGCAACGCCACAGGCTATGACGATGTGTTCACCCGCATCGACAAGTACCGCGCCCATTTTGAGGCTGTGGGCTTGGGCGCCGATTATGTGAAAAACTTCATGCGTTGAATGCGCGCATAGTACGTAAAAAAGCCTGCTCGTCGAGCAGGCTTTTTGCATACAGGCGGGGGCAATTACAACGGCTTTTTGATCCAGTTGGCGATCTCGCCGATCACGCCACGGCGAAAGGCCAGCACGCAGACCACAAAGATGAAGCCTTGGATGATGGTGACCCAGGCGCCAAATTGGGCCAGGTAGTTTTCCATGCTCACGATCACTGCCGCACCGACCAAGGGCCCAAACAGCGTACCCATACCGCCGACCAAGGTCATCAAGACGACTTCGCCCGACATGGACCAGTGCACGTCGGTCAACGAGGCCAACTGGAACACCAGCGACTTGGTTGCACCTGATGTGCCTGCTAGCGCACCAGAGATCACAAAGGCCAAGAGTTTGAAGGAGTCGGTGTCATAACCCAATGACGTGGCGCGGTCGGGATGCTCGCGGATGGCTTTCAGGATCTGGCCGAAGGGGGAGTGGATCACGCGCCAGATCAGCAAGAAGCCCATCAAGAAGATGGTCAACACGAACAGGTACATATTGAAATTGTCTTCCAGGTCGATCGCGCCGAACAACTTACCGCGTGGCACCGCCTGAATGCCGTCTTCACCGCCGGTAAAGGGCGCCTGGAGACAGAAGAAGAAGACCATTTGCGCCAAAGCCAAAGTGATCATCGCAAAGTAAATGCCTTGGCGGCGAATGGCCAGCAGGCCCACCACCAGCGCCAACAAGGCTGAAGCGGCAGTGCCTAAAAGCACACACAGCTCCGGGTTCAGTCCCCAGGCCTTGGCCGAATAGGCGGCCACGTAACCGGCCGAGCCCATGAACATGGCGTGCCCAAAAGAGAGCAGACCGCCAAAACCCAAGAGCAAGTTGAAAGCACAGGCGAACAGCGCAAAGCACATCACCTTCATCAGGAAAATCGGATACACCCAGATCGGGGCAATGGCGAAAATCATCACCATGATGACAAAGGCCACCCACTGGTGTGTGAGCGACTGCGTCTTGAAAGCGAGAGGCGTGGCGTTGGACATGAGCTTACTTCTGGGTGCCGAACAATCCGGCAGGTTTGATCAACAGAACAATGGTCATGATCACGAAAATGACCACATTGGACGCCTCAGGGTAGAACACCTTGGTCAGGCCTTCGATCAGTCCCAGACCGAAACCGGTGAGGATGGCGCCCAAGATGGAGCCCATGCCGCCGATCACCACCACAGCAAAGACCACGATGATCAGGTCGGCGCCCATGGTCGGGTTCACCTGGTAAATTGGCGCGGCCATCACGCCGGCCAAAGCCGCCAAGCCCACACCAAAACCATAGGTCAGCGTGATCATGCGCGGCACATTGATGCCAAAAGCCTGCACCAGGCTGGGGTTCTCGGTGGCAGCGCGCAGGTAGCCGCCCAGCTTGGTGCGCTCGATCACGTACCAGGTGGAGATGCAGACGACCAGTGAGGCCACGATCACCCAGGCCCGGTATTTGGGCAGGAACATAAAGCCCAGGTTGAACGCGCCCTGGAAGATTTCAGGCGCGGGATAAGGCATGCCTGAAGAACCGAATTCATTGCGGAAGAGGCCCTGAATGATGAGGGCCAGACCGAAGGTCAACAGCAGACCATACAGATGGTCGAGCTTGTAGAGTTGCTTGAGCATGGTGCGCTCGATCAGCATACCGCTGGCGCCGACAACCAGCGGCGTCACGAGGAGCGACACCCAGTAATTGAGCCCCAGCTTGGTCAGGCCCAAGTAGGCCACAAAGGCGCCCAGCATGTACTGAGCGCCGTGGGTGAAGTTGATGATGTTCAGCAAGCCGAAAATCACGGCCAGGCCCAAGGAGAGCAGTGCATAAAAGGACCCGTTGATGAGTCCGATCAGCAGCTGCCCAAACAGCGCTTGAGAGGGAATGCCAAAGATTTCCATGGTGATTTCAGGCTTGCGTGAACTGCAGTGGGTTTACTTCTTAGCGACCAGAGGGCAGTCGCCTTCGTTCAGAGGGCGGAAGGCTTCGTTGGCCGGAATCGTGGCCGCGACTTTGTAGTAGTCGTAAGGGCCTTTGGACTCGGAAGGCTTCTTGACTTCAAACAAATAGGCCGGGTGGATCTTGCGGCCGTCCGCACGGATGGAGCCTTTGCCGAACAAGATGTCGTCGGTGGGCAGCTCTTTCATCTTGGCAATCACCTTACCGCCGTCGTCGGTCTTGCTGGCGTCGACCGCCTTCAGGTAATGGATCACGCCGGCGTAAACACCGGCATGGTCAGACGAAGGCATTTTGCCGCCATGCAGCGCAGCAAAGCGCTTGGACCAAGCCCGTGTGCTGTCGTTCAGATCCCAGTAGAAGGTTTCCGTCAAGAGCAGGCCTTGAGCCTTGTCCAAGCCCAAGGAGTGCACGTCCGTCAGGAACACCAGCATGCCGGCCAGGTTCTGACCCCCCTTGACGATGCCGAATTCAGAGGCTTGCTTGATGGAGTTGATGGTGTCGGCACCGGCGTTGGCCAAGCCAATGATCTTGGCCTTGGACGCCTGCGCTTGCAGCAGGAAGGACGAGAAGTCTTGTGTAGGGAAAGGCGTGCGGACTTTGCCAACCACCTTGCCACCGTTCTTCAGCACCACGGCTTCGGTGTCACGCTCCAGCGCGTGACCGAAAGCGTAGTCAGCAGTCAAAAAGAACCAAGAGCTGCCGCCGTTTTTCACAATGGCTTTGCCCGTGCCATTGGCCAGCATCCAGGTGTCGTACAGAAAGTGCACCACATTGGCATTGCAGGCCTTGCCCGTCAGGTCTGCCGTGGCCGAGCCGGTGTTGACGTGGGCCTTGTTCTTGTCTTTGGAGATCTGCGCAATCGCCAGACCGACGGACGAGGTGGGCACATCGGTGATCATGTCGACTTTGTCGGTGTCGTACCACTGGCGCGCGATGTTGGAGCCCACATCAGGCTTGTTTTGGTGGTCGGCGCTGACGATTTCCACTTTCAAGGCGCTCTTGGTGGCCTTGATGTAGTCTTCCACAGCCATTTTGGCTGCGATCACCGAACCGGGGCCACCGATGTCCGCGTAGGGGCCTGACATGTCGTTGAGCACGCCGATCTTGACGATGCCGTCTGAGATATCCGCTTGAGCGGTGCCGGCCAATGCGCATGCGGCCAAGGCGGCTGTAGCGAGAAGTTTGCGTTTCATGGGAATCTCCTGTGGATGGATGGAAAAAGAAATTAGACGCCGAGGTATTCGTGCAGCATGGGCATCTTGGCTTTGAGCTCGCTGGCGGCAAAGCCCTCGATGATGCGACCGTGTTCCATGACGTAAAAGCGGTCGGCCAAAGGCGCGGCAAAGCGGAAGTTTTGCTCCACCATGATGATGGTGAAACCCTTGGCCTTGAGCGAAAGAATCATGCGCGCCAGCGCTTGTACGATCACCGGCGCCAGACCTTCAGAAATTTCGTCCAGCAACAACAGCTTGGCACCGGTGCGCAAAATACGCCCCACGGCCAGCATTTGCTGCTCACCGCCCGACAGGCGGGTGCCGGGGCTGTTTTTGCGTTCCAGCAGGTTGGGGAACATCTCGTAAATCTCGTCCAGGGGCATGCCCCCGCCCGCGATCACGGGCGGCAGCAGCAGGTTTTCTTCGCAGCTGAGCGAGGCAAAAATGCCGCGCTCTTCAGGGCAGTAGCCCAGTCCCATTTGGGCAATCTGGTGGGTGGGCATGTCAATGGACTCGACGCCATTGATGGTGATCGAGCCGGTGCGCTTGCCCACCAGGCCCAGAATGGATTTGACGGTGGTGGATCGGCCCGCGCCGTTGCGCCCGAGCAGCGTGACCACCTCGCCTTGGTGCACCGTCAGGTCCACACCATGCAGGATGTGTGACTCGCCGTACCAAGCGTGCAGGTTGCTGATGCGCAGAAACTCTGTATCGTGGGAGGTATCAGCCATGGGCACCTTCCAGCTCGTTCTCGGCCGTGCCCATGTAGGCTTCGAGCACTTGGGGGTTTTGTGAGACCACTTCGTAAGGGCCTTCGGCAATGACTTGACCGCGCTGCAACACGCTGATGGTGTCGGCAATGCGCGAGACCACGCTCATGTTGTGCTCCACCATCAAGATCGTGCGGTTGGCGCCCACCTTCTTAATCAATTGGGTGACGCGGTCTACGTCCTCGTGGCCCATGCCCTGGGTCGGCTCGTCCAGCAACATCAACTCAGGGTTCATGGCCAAGGTGGTGGCGATTTCCAGCGCGCGTTTGCGCCCATAGGGCAATTCCACGGCGGTCAAATCGGCCATGCTGCCCAGGTCCACCTCGTCGAGCAGGCTCATGGCTTTGTCGTTGAGCTTGTTCAGGATGCTTTCGGAGCGCCAAAAATGCATGGAGGTGCCGGTGCTGCGTTGCAAGGCGATGCGCACGTTTTCCAGCACTGTGAGGTTGGGAAAGGTGGCAGAGATCTGGAAAGAGCGCACCAGACCCCGCCGAGCCACTTGGGCCGGCTTTTCGGCCGTGATGTCCTGGCCATTGAACAGAATTTGACCGCGCGTCGGGATCAAAAATTTGGTCAACAGATTGAAGACCGTGGTTTTACCCGCGCCGTTGGGGCCAATCAAGGCGTGAATTTGGCCGCGCTGAACGTTCAGGTTCACGCCATTGACGGCAACAAAACCTTTGAACTCTTTGACCAGTCCCTGGGTTTTTAAAATGAAATCTTCAGACATGAGGCAAGGCACCAGATCCAGTTGAAAACGCCGCAAAATTGCCAAGGCAAATGCGTGCACCATTCTCAGGTCTGTCAGAGTCGAAATCCGTTATGGTTATCCCGGGTTTTGTCCCTCAAGTGTATGAAATACGGCGGGTTTCAGCTCAAAACCATGCCGCCATCGACATGGATCGATTGCCCCGTCATGCCGCTGGACTCGCTCGAGCCCAAATACACCGCCAAACCCGCAATTTCGCTGGGTTCGAGCACGCGGCCCAAAGGCACTCGGGTCAAGGCGGCTTTCACCATGTCTTCGGGCGTCACGCCCGTGGTTTGGGCCACTTGTGTTTTCAGGGCTTCCACCATGTCGGTCTGGATGAAGCCTGGGCAAATCGCATTCACCGTCACCGCATAAGGGCTGGCCTCCAAAGCCACGCAGCGGGTCAAGCCCACCACGGCATGTTTGCTCACGTTGTAGGCGCTTTGGTTGCGCGAGCCCCATTTGCCCGCAGTCGACGCCATGTTGACGATGCGGCCATAACGGCGCGCCTGCATGCCCGGCAGACAAGCTTGCGTGAAGTGCAGCACACCAAACAGGTTCACGTCGAGCATGTCTTGAAAGTCTTGCGCGGTGAAGTCTAAAAACGACTTGGAGCGGTACACCCCGGCGTTGTTCACCAAAACGTCTACCCGCCCAAAGCGCTGCTCGACTTGCGCCACGGCATCAAAGCAAGCCGCACGGTCCGTCACGTTCACGCCCAAGGTCATGATGCGCTCGGCAGGCAAGCCCAGGCTGTCCTGGACCTCTTGCAAGCGGACCTTGTCGGTGGCAATCAGGCACAGGGTGGCGCCTTCGGCCGCATAGGCTTGGGCGATGGCCAGGCCGATGCCGCGGCTGGCCCCGGTGATGATGGCGACTTGCTTGTCGAGGCGATGGCTCATGGGGAATCCTTGTCGGTTAAATCAGGGAGGCGCTGCGGCTGCGACCCGAAGGGCCGGAGGCCTGCGGGCTGCTCGGGTCTTTGGCCGTGGCTTTGCGCAACACTTCCCAATACCCCCGCGCCAATTCCATGCGCGGCGCAAAGCCTTGTTCGATCAGCATCTGGTGCGCGGCGGGCAACTTCCAGCAGGGGGTGTAAACAAACAAATGGTGTTCCAGGTGGTAGTTGACCCAGTAAGGCGCCAGCACCATGCGCATGAGGCCGTTCGTCAACGTCGTGCGGGTGTTGCGCAAGCGGTCGTTGTTGTCGCCCACCACCGCATGCTCGGCAATGTTGCGCACTCGGCTGATCACTTGGTACCAGGTCATCAGCGGCAGCAGCCACAGCACAAAATAAGCCCACCACACGCCAGCCACCGACAAGATCAGCAGCAAGGTGGCGTTGCTGGCGATGAAGTACTTTTCATGCGCCACCAATTTGGCAAGCCGCCGGGCCAGGCTCGCGTCCTTGCCCATGGTGAATTTGAACTGCTCCAGGCGCCGCTGGTAGCCGGTCACGCCCAAAATGTCGCGCCACATCTTGCGCTTGAAACTGGTTATGGTGATCGGAAACGGGGCCGACAAAATCAAGTCAGGATCTTCGGGCTGCTGCGTGTGGCGGTGGTGGCTCAGGTGGTAAGGCCGGTACAGCGCCAAGCTGGCGCCCACTGGAAAACCGCAAAAATGGGCGCCCACAAAATCATTCAACTGGGTGTTTTTGAACAGCGCGCGGTGTGCGGCGTCGTGCATCAAAATCGCCAAGCCCAGTTGACGCCCACCGATCAGGGCGATGGCCGCCACAAACGTCAGGGGATTCGGCCAGGCCACAAACAAGGCCATCGACAAGCCAATCACCACCCAAGCGTGCAGCACCAAGTAAAAACCCATGGCGTTGGAACGCCCGCGCAAGAAGGTCTCTTGCGCAGCGGTGAGCATGGGTTGTTTGGGCGTGACCATGGGAGCGAAAAATGGGTGTGATGCGTGTGCAGTGATCAGCTTTGTATCTTGGGCGCAAACTCTTTGCCCTTCAGTCACTGACGTGACCGGCGATGGGTGTTAAATCAAGTCCGTTGACATTAATTTCTGAAGAAGCTGGACATGAAAACCATTGGACTTATAGGTGGAATGAGTTGGGAGTCTACGGTTCCCTACTACCGTCAGATCAACGAACGCATCAAGGAGCGACTTGGCGGCCTTCACTCCGCACGAATCATTCTTTACAGCGTTGACTTTTATGACATTGAACGACTGCAACACGCGGGCGATTGGGAAGCCGCGGGGGCCCTGTTGGCTCAAGCTGCGCATTCATTGGAAATTGCGGGGGCAGACTTCTTGGTGTTGTGCACGAACACGATGCACAAAGTTGCCGCTGCGATTGAGCGTTCAACCTCCATACCGTTGCTTCACATCGCGAGCCCAACCGCCAGGCAAATCGTGAATGCTGGTCATCAAACGGTGGGTCTTCTTGGCACACGCTTCACCATGGAGCAAAGCTTCTATCGTGAAAAACTGGCGCAACAAGGACTGGAGGTGATCATCCCCACAGCGGCGGAAAGGGCCGTGGTTCACAGAGTGATTTATGAAGAGCTGTGTTTGGGCCAGGTGTTGCCCGCTTCCAAGGTGGCGTATCTGCAAATTATTGAAAACTTGGTTCGCCGCGGGGCGAAGGCCATCGTTCTCGGGTGCACAGAGATTTCGATGCTGATCCATCCATCAGATTGCGTGATCCCGCTTTACGACACTACAGCGATTCATGCCTTGGCCGCCGCTGATCAGGCCTTGGCGCAAGCGTAGTTTCCACAAAAGTGGAAGTGATAAGCCTCAGGCGTTGAACTGCAATGCCGCCAAGCCGGCGTAAACGCCGCCCTGCGCCACCAGCTGCGCATGCGTGCCTTGCTCCACCACCTGGCCATGGTCGAGCACGACGATCAGGTCGGCTTTTTGCACGGTGGCCAAGCGGTGCGCGACCACCAAGGTGGTGCGGTTTTGCATGGCCGATTCGAGTGCGGCTTGCACCATGCGCTCGCTTTGCGCGTCCAGCGCGCTGGTGGCTTCGTCCAGCAGCAAGAGCGGCGGGTTTTTCAGCATGGCCCGGGCACTCGCAATGCGTTGGCGCTGGCCGCCCGACAAGCGCACGCCGCGTTCGCCCAAAAAAGTGTCGTAGCCCTCAGGCAGCTGGGCAATGAACTCATCGGCAAACGCCGCTACCGCGGCGGCGTGCACTTCATCGTTGCTGGCCTGGGGTTTGCCGTAACGGATGTTCTCCAGTGCACTGGTCGAGAAGATCACGGGCTCCTGCGGCACGATGCCGATCTGATTGCGCAGATCGTCCAGGCTGATCGCGTCGATGGCCGTGCCGTTGAGTGTGATGCGGCCGGACTGCGGGTCG
This sequence comes from uncultured Burkholderiales bacterium, assembly GCA_903916355.1. Classification (GTDB taxonomy): domain Bacteria; phylum Pseudomonadota; class Gammaproteobacteria; order Burkholderiales; family Burkholderiaceae_C; genus Limnohabitans_A. The sequence continues at coordinate 55,161 of CAIWWN010000270.1, forward strand.
TAAAAGCGCAGCAGCAAACCAAACACCGTGCTTTTGCCCGCGCCACTCGGCCCGACTATCGCCACAGTCTGGCCGGGTTCAACGCGCAGACTCACATGGTTCAAAGCCGCTTGCGCCGGTCGCGAGGGGTAATGGAACAGCACATCGTCCAGTACCAAAGCGCTGCCTTTGCCGCCCTGCGGTAAGGCCACAGGATGCGACGGTGACTGCACCGGCGAGACGCTGGCCAGCAACTCCATCAAGCGCTCGGTGGCGCCTGCGGCGCGCAGCAAGTCGCCATAGACCTCGCCCAGCACCGCCACCGCGCCGGCAAAAATCACCACATACAAAGCGGCCTGGCCGAGTTGGCCGGCGGTCAAATCGCCAGCGATCACCGCTTGCGTGCCTTGGTACAAGCCCCAGAGCATCAGCGCTGCATTGGCGATGATGATGAAGGCCACCAAGATGGAGCGCGCCCGGGTGCGGCGCACGGCGGTTTGAAAGCCTTGTTCGGTGGAGTCGGCAAAACGGTTGGCTTCACGCGTCTGGGCGTTGTAGCTTTGCACAATCGGAATTGCATTCAGTACCTCGCTGGCAATGGTGCTTGAATCGGCCACCCGGTCTTGGCTGGCGCGCGACAAGCGGCGCACACGGCGCCCGTACCAAGTGGCGGGGAGCACCACCAGCACCACCGTCAAAATCACTTGCAGCATCACCGTCGGGTGCGACCACACCAAAACCGAGAGCGCGCCCAGGCCCATGACCGCATTGCGCAGCCCCATGGACAGCGACGAACCCACCACGGTTTGTACCAAGGTGGTGTCGGCGATCAGGCGGCTGGTGACTTCGCCGGTGGAGGTGGTTTCGAAAAACGCCGGGCTTTGCTGCAGCACATGGCGGTACACCGCATTGCGCAAATCGGCGGTGACGCGCTCGCCCAGCCAGCTGACCGTGAAGAAGCGAGCGGCTGAAAAAACACCCAAAGCCACGGCCACGCCAAACAGCAACAAGAAGTTGCCACGCATGGCCATCACCTGTTCGCTGCGATCGCCCGGCGCAAAGCCGCTGTCAATCAGGTGCCGGATGGCCCACGGAAACAACAAGGTGGTGGCCGCAGCCAGCACCAGCAACACCAGCGCCATACCGATTTGCCAGCGGTAGGGCTTTAAAAAGGGCAGCAGACCCGAAAGCGACTGGGGGTTGCTGGCGGCAGGGCGATCGGGTTTGATGGTGGCCATGGTGCTTATTTACCGATGCAAAAACTGGAAAAAATAACGCCCAGCAAATCGTCTGAAGTGAATTCACCGGTGATGGCGTTCAGCGCGTTTTGCGCCAATCGCAACTCTTCGGCCAGCAAGTCCAGCGACTGGGCCTGGGCTTGCAACAGAGCTTGCGCCATGTCGACATGCGTATGCACTTCGCGCAGGGCATGGACATGGCGCGCACGGGCAATGTACAGGCCTTCGCTGGCCTGCTGCCAACCGGCCACTTGCAGCAGTTGCTGGCGCAAAGTCGCCAGGCCTTCGCCGGTTTTGGCTGACAGGGCAATGCCTTGAGCGTCCTTGGGTGCGGCCCACTGACGAGGAACGTCGCACTTGTTCCACACATGAATGACTTGCACGCTGGCGGGCAGTTTGGTGGCCAAGGTTTGGCTGATGTCGGCGTCGGCTGCGGCGTAGTCGCTCTCCTGCGCGCGCGTCAGGTCGTGCAAAAACAGCACGGCGTCGGCGGCTTCGATTTGGTCCCAAGCGCGTGCAATGCCAATTTTCTCGACCTCGCCCACATCCGGGCTGTCGCGCAGGCCGGCGGTGTCGATCACATGCAAGGGCACGCCTTCGATTTGAATGGTTTGCTGCACCACGTCGCGCGTGGTGCCGGCAATCGGCGTGACGATGGCCAGCTCGGCCCCCGCCAAAGCGTTCAGCAGCGAGCTCTTGCCGGCGTTGGGTTGCCCGGCAATCACCACCTTGATGCCTTCGCGCAGCAGTGCGCCTTGCTGTGTGCGCTGCATCACCGTGCCCAATTGGTTTTGCAGCCGATTCAACTGTCCCTGCGCGTCGGCCTTTTGCAGGAAGTCGATTTCTTCTTCCGGAAAGTCCAGCGTGGCTTCCACCAGCATGCGCAAATGAATCAAGGCATCGCGCAGCAGATCGATGTCGCGCGAAAAATCACCGGCCAAAGAGCGGCTGGCGCTGCGCGCTGCGGCGCTGGTGGAGGCGTCGATCAAATCTGCAATTGCTTCGGCCTGGGCCAGATCGATCTTGTCGTTCAAAAAAGCACGCTGCGTGAACTCGCCCGGTTGCGCCACCCGCAGGCCGGGCAAGCGGGCTTGGCCGGTGGCCGCGTCCACTTGCGCGGCCGCTTGCAGACAGCGCGCGAGCAGCAATTGCAACACCACCGGACCGCCGTGCGCTTGCAGTTCCAACACGTCTTCGCCGGTGTACGAATGTGGCCCCGGGAAATACAAGGCCAGCCCTTGGTCAATGGCCGTGCCGTCGGCATCTTGAAACGGCAAGTAGGCCGCTTGGCGCGGCCGCAAGGCTTTGCCGCACAGGGCTTGAATCAAGGCGCCCAGGCCGCGCCCAGAAACGCGCACGATGCCGACCGCGCCGCGCCCGGCGGCGGTGGCAATGGCCACAATGGGTTCCTGGTGTCTGGCGAGCATGGCGTGTGGAAGGGTGAGCAAAAAAAGGCCGCTTGCGCGGCCTGTTTCAGTTACTTGAACTTGGGTAAATTGAACTGGGGCGGCACACCCATTCGGGTATTGATGACCCACTGCTGCGCAATCGACAAGATGTTGTTGGTGATCCAGTACAGCACCAGACCCGCAGGGAAGAAGAAGAACATCACGCTGAACATCAGCGGCATGATCCACATCATCTTGGCTTGCATCGGGTCTGGCGGCGCGGGGTTCAGCGCCGTTTGCAGCATGGTGGACAGGGTCATCACGACGGGCAAGATGAAGTACGGATCGGGCGCCGACAGGTCGTGAATCCAGCCCACCCAAGGGGCGTTGCGCATTTCAACCGTGGACAACAGCACCCAGTACAAGGCGATGAACACCGGGATCTGGATCATGATCGGGAAGCAGCCCCCCATGGGGTTGACCTTCTCTTCGCGGTAGATCTTCATCATCTCTTGCTGCATTTGCTGTGGGCTGTCTTTCAAGCGCTCACGCATGTCCATGATGCGGGGGTTGATGGACTTCATTTTGGCCATGCTGGCGTAAGCCTTGGCATTGAGCCAGTAGAACGCGATTTTGAGCAGCAGCACCAAGGCCATGATCGACCAGCCCCAGTTGTTGAGGATGCCAAACAGTTTGTCGAGCAACCAGAACAAAGGCTTGGCCAAGATGGCCAGCCAGCCATAGTCTTTGACCAGGTCCAAGCCCGTGGCCAAGGCTTCGAGCTGTTTCTCTTCTTGCGGGCCTGCCAACAAGGTGGCTTCAATCGACTTGGATTTTCCAGGGGCCACATCGGCTATCGGTGTGATCATGCCCACGGCATACAAATTGGTGTCAACTTTTCGGATGAAGTTTTCCCGCGCCACGCCATCGGCCAGCAACCAGGCGGAAACAAAGTAATGCTGCACCATGGCGACATAACCTTTGTCTGAGGTCTTGTCGATATCGATTTTATTTTTTTCGATGTCGCTGAACTCGACCTTGTGGTATTTTTTGGCTTCGGTGTAAATGGCCGGGCCCGTGAAGGTGGAGTAGAAAGAAGACTCGCCTGCAGGCTTGTTGCCGTCACGTACCAATTGCACATACAACTGCGGCGAGACTGCGGTCGCGCCGGTGTTGGTGACTTCGTGCTTGACTTGGATGGCGTAGCTGCCGCGTTGCAACGTATAGGTTTTGACCAACTTCAGGCCGCCGATGTCTGCGGATTCAAAGCGCACGGTCAGTTCGTTTTGACCTTCTTTCAGGGTGCGCTGGCCGCTGAAGCTCATGGGCGTTTTGTGGGTGGCATAAGCCACGCCGTTGGCGGCGCCGATCAAGCCGGTTTGAGCCACATACACGCGGTCGCGGCTTTCGTCGAGCAAGACAAAGGGCTTGCTGTGGTCGGCCATGTCGGCATGTTGACCCAGCTCGGTACGCACCAAGGAGCCGCCTTCGGTGTCGAAGGTCAACTTGAGCACGTCGGTGGCCACTTCGATGCGGTCACGCGGTGCGGCAGCTGCCGGTGCGGCGGGTGTGCCGGGCACCTGGGCGACGCCCGCAACAGCGGCAGGCGCAGAGGCGACGGGCACGCCCGAGGCGAGCGGCGTGAGCGCAGGGGCCGCACTGTCACTTGGCGACTTGGCGGTCACGGGTTGTGGGAAGAAGGTGGCTTTGTGGCCGTTGTGAATCTGCCATTGATCCCATAACAGGACCAAAGAGAAGCCAAAAACCACCCACAAAATGGTGCGACGAATATCGTTCATGAAGTCTTCTTCGAAGAGGGGTGAGAAAGCAAGCGAGAAAAAATGCGGGGCGCCTGTTCAGGCACGGCGTCTAAGCCGCCCGCGCACCAAGGGTGACAGCGGCCCAGGCGCGCCAAAGTCAGGTAACTGCCTGCGGCTGCGCCATGCGACTGTAACGCCTGCAAGGCGTAGATGGAGCAGGTCGGCTCGAAACGACAAGCAGAACCCAGCCAAGGGCTCAAAAAAAGGCGATAGCCCTTGACGATGGCCGCTAAGATTATTCGCATCATGACGACACCCCGGATCCGCGAACGGGGGGCGGGGTCACCGCGCGCGCAAACAATTGTTCCAGCTCGGCACGAACCGCTGCTTTGAGGGCGTCAGAGCTGGCGCTGATGAAGTGCTTGCGGTCAAACTCACTGCGCAAGCGCACCACATGCGCAGCGCGGGGCAAGGCCTCAGCAAAATGCGCTGAAACGTTGTAAATCTGCCGCTTGATGGCGTTGCGAGTGACGGCGCGACGCGCCCAGCGCTTGGGCACCATGGCACCCAGCCAGACATCGAAGACGCCAAAAAGGACCTGCTCTTTGGAAAGCTCAGGTCCATTGGGGGTGTTCGTGCCAGGAGTTGCTGTTGCCGCAGGGACCAAGTTCAATCTGTGCAACGCAAAATGCGAGGTGCGGGAAACCGTGCCGCCAGCCAAGGCCGCTTGAAATTGCGGGCGTGTTTGCAAACGCTGCATTTCAGGGTCTTGAACTGCGGGGCTTTCGAGCGTGCTGCGCAGTCGTCCAGAGAATCCGGTTGACTGAATCAGGCGCACATCGAAAAAGCAAGCTCGCCTTGTTTGGAATTAGGCGGCCAGACGCTTGCGGCCCTTGGCGCGACGAGCGTTGATCACAGCGCGGCCACCACGGGTTTTCATGCGAACCATAAAGCCATGGGTACGGGCGCGGCGGGTTTTGGATGGTTGGTAGGTGCGTTTCATGGAAATTGAGTCCTCATTGGGCCCCTATTCTTTCAGGGGTAACCCGCTATTATCGCAAACTTTGAGGCGGCCGGCAAATTTTGGTCAACAGATCCTCAATTCGCCCTGTTTTTAACACTCCCGCATGGACCGCAATCTGGTTTATGATGCCCCTTGAAAACGAGTTGGCGAGCATGTGGATAAACTCTTGATAAATTCAGAATCCAGCGCCATTTGACCCCCACTGTCCACACAAAAACAAGAACACACATGAACGAGGGCTCCCTCCCCCTAGAAGCCGGCGATCCGGGACTGGCCTTATGGCAAATCTGTCTCGATGAACTCGCCCAAGAACTGCCCGAACAGCAGTTCAACACCTGGATCAAACCGCTCACCGCGCAGGTGGCGGACGACTTTTCCAAGGTCACTATTTTTGTAGGCAACCGCTTCAAGCTGGACTGGATTCGGGCGCAATATGCGGGCCGTTTCACCGCTTTACTGGAACGTTTGCAGGGCCAGAAAGTCACCGTGGAGTTAGCGCTCGCTACGCGGGAAGCCCCCGCCAGGACTGCATTCTCTATGGCCAAGGCCGCACAAGAGGCGGCGTCTGAGACGTCTGAATCTGTTGAAGACAGCCCGGTCAACGGTTTCAAAAACCGACTCAATACCGCCCTGACTTTTGACACCCTGGTGGAGGGCTCTGCCAACCGCATGGCGCGTGCTGCCGCCATGCATGTGGCCACCATGCCCGGTCACTTGTACAACCCTTTGTTTATCTACGGCGGCGTGGGTTTGGGCAAGACCCATTTGATGCATGCGGTGGGCAATAAATTGCTCGCCGACCGGCCCGATGCCAAGGTTCTCTACATCCACGCGGAACAATTTGTCTCGGATGTGGTTAAGGCCTACCAACGCAAGACTTTTGACGAGTTCAAACACCGCTACCACTCGCTCGATTTGCTGTTGATCGACGACGTGCAATTTTTCGCCAACAAAGACCGTACACAAGAAGAATTCTTCAATGCCTTTGAGGCTTTGTTGGCCAAAAAGTCGCACATTGTGATGACCAGCGACACCTATCCCAAGGGTTTGGCCGACATCCATGAGCGCTTGGTTTCGCGCTTTGATTCAGGTTTAACGGTGGCGATCGAGCCGCCGGAGCTGGAAATGCGGGTGGCGATCTTGATCAACAAGGCGATCAGCGAAGGCAGCGTCATGCCCGAAGAAGTCGCCTTCTTTGTGGCCAAAAACGTGCGCTCCAACGTGCGTGAGCTTGAAGGGGCGCTGCGCAAAATCCTGGCGTACTCGCGTTTCAACCAAAAAGAAATTTCGATCCAACTGGCCCGCGAGGCCTTGCGCGACCTGCTGTCGATTCAAAACCGCCAGATCAGCGTCGAGAACATCCAGAAAACCGTGGCCGACTACTACAAGATCAAGGTCGCGGACATGTACAGCAAAAAGCGCCCCGCCAGCATCGCCCGGCCGCGCCAAATTGCCATGTACCTGGCCAAAGAGCTGACGCAAAAAAGCTTGCCTGAAATCGGCGAGCTGTTTGGCGGTCGGGACCACACCACGGTGCTGCACGCGGTGCGCAAAATCAGCGCCGAGCGCCAGCAATTGACCGAACTGAACCAGCAGTTGCACGTGCTGGAGCAGACCCTCAAGGGTTAACCATGGCCCAGTCGCCCGCTTGCCCCCTCTTTAAGCTGGAAATACCTGCTTTACAGCTGATAAATGGCGCTAAAAACGGCGAAAATGGCAGGAGATTTTTTTCTGCCGGGCACGCCCGGCCAAGACCGTACTACCACCGAGGTTGACATGATCGTTCTGAAGACTACCCAAGACAAACTCTTGTCTGTTTTGCAATCCGTTTCAGGCATTGTGGAGCGGCGTCACACCCTGCCCGTTTTGGCCAATGTGATGATCCGCAAAACTGGCAGCGCCGTGCAGCTGACCACCAGCGACCTGGAAATCCAAATTCGCACCACCGCCCAGCTCGATGGTGACGCCGGCGACTTCACCACCACCGTGGGCGCGCGCAAACTCATCGATATTTTGCGCACCATGCCAGCCGACCAGACGGTCAGCCTGGAGTCCAGCCAAAGCAAGCTGATCTTGAAGGGTGGCAAGTCCAAGTTCACGCTGCAAACCTTGCCCGCCGAAGACTTTCCGCTGGTGCAAGAAGCCGCCAGCTTTGGCCCCGCCTTCAGCGTGCCGCAAAAGACGCTCAAGGCCCTGCTCGGGCAGGTGTCGTTTGCCATGGCCGTGCATGACATTCGCTATTACTTGAACGGCATCTTGTTTGTGGCAGAAGGCAAAAAACTCAGCCTGGTCTCCACCGACGGTCACCGACTGGCTTTTGCCTCGGCCACCTTGGATGTGGATGTGCCCGTCAAGCAAGAAGTGATCTTGCCGCGCAAGACCGTGCTCGAATTGCAGCGCTTGATGAGCGATGCCGAAGGCGCGATCGACATGCAGTTCGCCAACAACCAAGCCAAGTTCACTTTTGACGGCATGGAGTTTGTGACCAAGCTGGTCGAGGGCAAGTTCCCCGATTACAACCGCGTCATCCCCAAAGGTCATCGCAACAACGTCACGCTGGGCCGCCAGGCCTTGCTGTCTTGCTTGCAGCGCACCGCCATTTTGACCAGCGACAAGTTCAAAGGCGTGCGCCTGAACCTGGAGCCCGGCACCTTGCGTGTGGCCTCCACCAACGCCGAGCAAGAAGAAGCCGTGGACGAACTCGACATCGATTACGGCGGCGACGCCATCGAAATCGGCTTCAACGTCACCTACATCATCGACGTGCTGGGCAATATGAGCCAAGACATGGTGCGCATCGATTTGGCCGATGGCAACAGCTCCGCGCTGATCACCATCCCGGAAAACGAAGACTTCAAATACGTGGTCATGCCGATGCGCATTTAAGCCCCGGCCCCACCGACCTGCAGCCCATGAAACCCGCGACACCTCGCGGGTTTCGGCCATTCAAGAGATAGAGAAAAAAGACCATGACCGAAGAAAATATCCCGAGCGAAGAGTCGTTCACCACCGTTCAGCCCAAAATCGACGCGCACCAAGCAGGCGCTTCCGAGGGTTACGGCGAAGGCTCGATCCAGATTCTGGAAGGCTTGGAAGCGGTGCGCAAGCGCCCCGGCATGTACATCGGCGACACCTCTGACGGCACCGGCCTGCACCACTTGGTGTTTGAGGTGGTCGACAACTCGATCGACGAAGCCTTGGCCGGTCACTGCGACGACATCGTCGTCACCATCCACTCTGACAACTCGATTTCCGTCACCGACAACGGCCGCGGCATCCCGACCGGTGTGAAGATGGACGACAAGCACGAGCCCAAGCGCAGTGCCTCAGAAATCGCTTTGACCGAGTTGCATGCGGGCGGCAAGTTCAACCAGAACAGCTACAAAGTCTCTGGCGGTCTGCACGGCGTGGGCGTGTCTTGCGTGAACGCACTGTCCAAATGGCTGCGCCTGACGGTGCGCCGCGAAGGCAAAGTGCATGAGATCGACTTTGCGCGCGGCTTTGTGCAAAACCGCCCGCTTGAAATGGTCGACGGCGTAGAAGTTTCGCCCATGCGCGTTACTGGTGCCACCGACAAGCGCGGCACCGAAGTGCACTTCTTGCCTGACACCGAGATCTTCACGCAAAACACCGATTTCCATTACGAAATCTTGGCCAAGCGTCTGCGCGAATTGTCCTTTTTGAACAACGGCGTGCGCATTCGCCTGAAAGACGAACGCAGCGGCAAAGAAGACGACTTCTCGGGCGCTGGCGGTGTCAAAGGCTTTGTCGACTTCATCAACGCCAACAAAAAAATACTGCACCCCAACGCCGTTCACGCCATGGGCGAGCGCCCAGCTGACAGCTACGGCGGCATTCCGGGCACCAGCATCGGTGTGGAAGTGGCCATGCAGTGGAACGACGGCTACAACGAGAGCGTGCTGTGTTTCACCAACAACATTCCGCAACGTGACGGGGGCACCCACCTGACCGGCCTGCGCGCCGCGATGACGCGGGTGATTGGCAAATACATCGAGAAAAACGAGATTGCCAAAAAACAAAAAGTCGAAGTCAGTGGCGACGACTTGCGTGAAGGCCTGTGCTGCGTCTTGAGCGTGAAAGTGCCCGAGCCCAAGTTCTCCAGCCAGACCAAAGACAAACTGGTGTCCAGCGAAGTGCGCGCCCCGGTGGAAGACATTGTGGCCAAGGCCTTGTCGGACTATTTGGAAGAGCGCCCGAACGACGCCAAAATCATTTGCGGCAAGATCGTGGAAGCCGCCCGTGCCCGCGAAGCCGCGCGCAAAGCGCGCGAAATGACGCGCCGCAAAGGCGTGCTCGACGGCATGGGCTTGCCCGGTAAATTGGCCGACTGCCAAGAAAAAGACCCGGCGCTGTGCGAAATCTACATCGTCGAGGGCGACTCCGCCGGCGGCTCGGCCAAACAAGGCCGCGACCGTAAGTTCCAGGCCATCTTGCCCCTGCGCGGCAAGATCTTGAACGTGGAAAAAGCCCGTTACGAAAAGCTGCTGACCAGCAACGAAATCATCACCCTGATCACGGCCCTGGGCACCGGCATTGGCAAAGCCAGCGCCGAGTCCGGCAAGAGCGGCACCGACGATTTCAACGTCGACAAACTGCGCTACCACCGCATCATCATCATGACCGATGCCGACGTTGACGGCGCGCACATCCGTACCCTTTTGTTGACGTTCTTCTACCGCCAAATGCCCGACCTGGTTGAGCGCGGTCACATCTACATCGCCCAGCCGCCGCTGTACAAAGTCAAGGCCGGCAAAGAAGAGCTGTACCTCAAAGACGGCCCGGCACTCGACGGCTTCTTGCTGCGCATCGCCTTGAAGGACGCCAGCATCAGCACCGGTGGCGATGCCTCGCAAGTGCTGTCGGGCGAAACGCTCGAAGCACTGGCGCGCAAGCACCAAGTGGCCGAGGCGGTGATCCGCCGCCTGTCTAACTTCATGGACGCAGAAGCCCTGCGCGCCATGGCCGATGGCGTGTCCATCAACCTCGAAACCATGGAAGCCGCCGCCGAGTGCGCGCCGGCCCTGCAAGCCAAATTGCGCGAGCTCAACACCACCGGCATCCCCGCCGAAGTGGCCGCCGAGTTTGATGTGCGCACCGATAAACCGATCTTGCGCATCAGCCGCCGCCACCACGGCAACATCAAGAGCAGCGTCATCACGCAAGACTTTGTGCGCGGCGCCGACTACGGCGCGCTGGCCGAAGCCGCCAACACCTTCCGCGGTTTGCTCAGCGATGGCGCCAAGGCCACACGCGGTGAAGGCGAGCGCCAGAAAGAAGAAAAAGTGGGCGACTTCCGCCAGGCCATGCATTGGCTGATCAGCGAAGCCGAACGCACCACCAGCCGCCAGCGCTACAAGGGTTTGGGCGAAATGAATCCGGCGCAGCTGTGGGAAACCACCATGGACCCGACCGTGCGCCGCTTGCTGCGCGTGCAGATCGACGACGCCATCGAAGCCGACCGCGTCTTCACCATGCTGATGGGCGACGAAGTCGAGCCGCGCCGCAACTTCATTGAAAGCAACGCGCTGCGGGCTGGCAATATCGACATCTGATCGATTTCAAATGAGCGCCCTGCCAGCCATGCTTGCAGGGCGTTTTTTTTGATGGCTTGATCTTGGATACGTATGAGCACATTCGCCGTCATCGACTTTGAAACCACCGGCATCTCCCCGAACATGGGCGATCGCGCCACCGAGGTGGCGATTGTCTTGCTCGAAGACGGCCAGGTGGTGGATCGCTTTCAAGGCCTGATGAATGCGGGCGTTCGCATTAACAGTTTCATCACGCAACTCACCGGCATTACCAACGAGATGGTGCAGGCCGCGCCACCGGCCGAGCAGGTGATGCTTGAAGCCGCTCGCTTTGTGGCCGGGCGGCCCATGGCCGCGCACAACGCGGCGTTTGACAAAAAGTTCTGGCAAGCCGAGTTGGCACGTTGCGGCGAAGACGGATCGCACCCGTTTGTCTGCACCTTGCTGCTTTCTCGCCGCTTGTACCCGCAGGCCGCAAACCATAAGTTGGGTACCTTGGCCGCGTTGCACCATTTGCCGGCCGCCGGCCGCGCCCACCGCGCTATGGCCGATGCCGAGGTGGCCGCTTCCTTGCTGCTGCACATGCAACACGATCTGAAAATCCGTCACGGTTGTGCCGCGCCAGACCATGCCTTGCTCATGGGCTTGCAGCGCACCAGTCGCCATTTGGTGGGTGGGTATTTGAAACGCCAGGCATGCATGGTGTTAACTAAGTAACACCTCGGCGCTATACTTGCTGTAAAAGGAGTATTCATATGCCGACCCTCTCAGTCAAACTCGATGAACACTCACGCTCCAAGGTGCAGGCGCTGGCCAGTCAACAGGGGGTAACGCCTCACGCATTCATGGTGCGAGCCATTGAGTCGGCCGTGGCGCGATCCGAAGTTGAAGGCGCGTGGGTTGCACGAGCGTTACTGGCCCGGAAAAACATGGAGCAAACCGGCATGGTGGTGGATGGATTGGCCATGGCCAAATACCTCAAGGACAAAGTGCGTGGACGCGTCAGCCAGCGGCCAGTACCCGAAGGCCTTGAGCAGTTGCTAACGCAAGGTTCATGACGCAAATTGTTCAATCACCTGAGGCGGCTGATGACCTTGAAGAATTGGTCGATTTTCTGCTGCGCAGCAAACCCAAATTTGCCATTGAGACTGTAGACCTCGTGCTGGACGCTTTGTCTGTTTTGGAGCGACACCCGCTCATTGGGAGGCCCATTGCCCATGGTTTACGTGAACTGGTGATCTCCCGAGGTCAATCGGGCTATTTGGCGCTTTACGCTTATGACGCGACAACTGACGTGGTGTTTGTATTGGCCATTCGACATCAACGCGAACAAGACTACCACTGAGCCCGTCACAGTCAGACACTCACTTTAGTTCAGCCGGATATTCGATTTGTTGCGCGGCTGGCCGATCGGCGCTTGGGCTTGGCCTTTTTGCGCGGCGGCCATGTCTTCTTCGCTGGGGTATTGGTCGAGCAACCAGTAATCAAAAACACGGCGCGCAATGGGGGCGGCTTGGGCTGCGCCAAAACCGGCGTTCTCGACGATCACGGCCAGGGCGATTTTGGGGTTTTCAGCCGGTGCAAACGCCATGTACAGGGCGTGATCGCGTTGATGCTCTTCCAGCTTGCCGGCAATGTACTTGTCTTTTTGGCCGATGGTCACCGCTTGCGCTGTGCCGGTTTTGCCCGCGCTTTGGTAAGCCGCTCCCGCAAACACGCGGGCGGACGTGCCTTCGCGCACCACCCCCACCAAGCCTTTGTGCACCACGGCCACATGCTCGGGGTTGTAGTCCAGGTTCACCGGGGGTGGCGTGTCGACCGGCAGATTGGCGTGGCTGAGCGCATCTTGTGTCGCCATGACCAGACGCGGCGTGTACTTGATGCCGCCTTGGGCCAAGGTGGCCGTGGCATGCGCCAGTTGCAACATGGTGAAGGCGTTGTAGCCCTGGCCAATGCCCAAAGAGATGGTCTCGCCGGCATACCACTTTTGTTGTTCGGCGTGTTTGTAGGTGTTGCGCTTCCATGCGGTGCTGGGCAGCACGCCGCGCACTTCGCCGGGCAGGTCCAGCCCGGTGGACTGGCCAAAGCCCAGCGGTTTCATGAAGTCGTGAATGGTGTCCACGCCCAAGTCATTGGCCAGCGAGTAGTAGTAGACGTTGCTGGACAACACAATGGAGCGCACCATGTCGACCGGGCCGAGCCCGCCGTCACCGTGGCTGCGGAAGGTGTGATTGCCAAAGGTCCAAGAGCCGTTGTCGTTGATGATGGCACTGGCGCTGCGCTTGCCGGTGGTCAACGCCGCCATGGCCATGAACGGCTTGTAGGTGGAGCCGGGCGGGTAGGTGCCGCGCAAGGCCCGATTGAGCAGGGGTTTGTCGATGGATTCGCTCAGCGCTTTCCAGTTCTCGACGTCAATGCCTTCGACAAACAGGTTCGGATCAAACGTGGGTTTGCTGACGAAGGCCAGCACTTCGCCGTTGCTCGGGTCGATTGCGACCAAGGCGCCACGGCGGTTGCCAAACAGGTCTTCCACCATTTTTTGCAGCTTGATATCGATCGTCAGAACCACGTTCTGACCTGGCGTGGCCGGGTGGCTGGCCAAGCGACGCACGGCCCGGCCACCGGCCGAGGTTTCGATTTCTTGTACACCGGTGATGCCGTGCAGCGCACGCTCGTAGCGCTGCTCCACGCCCAGCTTGCCAATGTATTCGGTGCCCCGGTAGTTGCCTTCTTCGTCGTCGTCGCTCAGTCGCTCTTTTTCTTTGGGGCTGATGCGGCCGATATAGCCAATCACGTGGCTGGCCAAATCGCCAAAGGGGTATTGCCGGAACAAACGCGCTTTGATCTCGACGCCCGCAAAGCGATAGTGCTGTGCGGAAAACCGGGCCACTTCGGCGTCGGTCAGGCGGGTGCGAATCGGCAGTGAATCAAAGCCTTTGGATTCGTCGCGCAACCGTTTGAAGCGTTTTTTGTCGCGCGCCTGGATGTCGATAATTTGCGACAGGGCTTCGATGGTGGCTTCCACGTCGTCGACTTTGGCGGGCGTGATCTCCAGGGTGTAGGCCGAGTAGTTGCTGGCCAGGATTTCGCCATTGCGATCAAAAATAATGCCACGTGTTGGCACCGTGGGAATGATGGCCGTGCGGTTGTCTTCGGCCTGCTCTTGCAGGTCTTCATGACGCACCACTTGCAAATAAAACAAGCGCGCGACCAGCAAGCCAAAGCAGACGATGACCAGCGCCTGGGTGGCCACCACACGGCCTCGGAATTTGTGAATTTCCAGTCGCGAGTTGCGCAGTTCGGCCAGCGAGGGCAACCAGAAGGCCATGTCAGAGCGTGCGGTTCAACGGTGAAGACCGGTCACGCCGCTGCGGAATCAACAGCAAGGTGCTCAACAGGGGCCATAGCAGGGCTTGAATCAAAGGCGCCAGCAGCAAACTCCAGTTGGCCATGGGGTGACCTGCGAACAGGTGAATCAGCCATTCCGCCAAGGTGGCCATGGCAAACAAGGGCAAGACCTGGATGGATTGCTGTTGCACCGGAAACCACAGCAGACGCCGATGCATGAGGACGGCGCCAAAGCACAACAAGGTGTAGGCCAAGGCGTTCTGGCCAAGCAAGGTGGACTCGTGCACGTCCATCATCAGGCCAAACACAAATGCCGCGCCCATGCCCACGCGCCGGGGTTGGTGCACGCTCCAAAAAACCAGGGTCATGGCCAACAGATCGGGCGTCCAGAAATAGTTGCCCAAGCCAATCAGCATGTGCAGGATCAGCGCCAGGAACAAGCTGAACCAGATGAAGCTGGGGTTGACCCTTGCCAGCAGCGGCTTGCCGCGTTCCATGATCATGGCGGGCCTCCTGTGGGCGCGGTATCTTTGAGACCATCGCGTTTTTTGCCGCGCAGCGGTTTGGGCGCGACCTCCACGGGCGGTGGCGCCAACTCGTTGGCTTGTTGTAACACCAGCAGGTGACGCCCCACCTTGTGGGCCAGTGGCTGTGCTTGAATACGGGCAAACGCCGCGTCTGTGCGACGTTCAATGTGGCTGATGGTGGCCACATGCAGTCCAGCGGGGTAGACCCCGTCAATGCCGCTGCTGGTGAGCAGGTCGCCCACTTGCACATCGGCGCCGGGCGGCACAAAGCGCAATTCCAGCGCCCCGTCCGCATGGCCCGGATTGCCAAAAGCCACATTGCGCTCGCCGGTGCGTGCGTTCATGACAGGAATGCTTTGGTCGCGGTCGGTCAGCAGCGTGACTTCACTGACCCAAGGGTAGACGCGGGTGACCTGGCCCAAGATGCCTGAGCCGTCAAGCACCGGCGAACCTGCCGTAATGCCGCTGG
The DNA here is from genome assembly GCA_903916355.1 of uncultured Burkholderiales bacterium. Lineage (GTDB taxonomy): Bacteria > Pseudomonadota > Gammaproteobacteria > Burkholderiales > Burkholderiaceae_C > Limnohabitans_A. The sequence continues at coordinate 70,446 of CAIWWN010000270.1, forward strand.
AGGCGCCTTTGTCAATCACCATCCGTTGGCTGTAGGGGTCTGGGGTTTCATAGAGCACTTGAACCGCTTGGGTGCTCACCGGCAGCAGGGGGCGCAAGTCCAGGAGTTTGCGCAGTTGGTCATTTTCAAGTTGCAGCTGCTCCACTTTTTGCTGTTTCAGTGTGTCGAGCGTCAGCTTTTTCTCACTTTGCGCAGCCAAGTCACGTGCTTCTTGCAAAGAAACGAAATAGCTGCCTACATGGTCGGCGGCATGCAAGGGTTGCAATACCAGCCATTGCAAGGGCGTCATGGCCGTGGCCAAGCTGGCGCGCAAGGGGTTGGTGATTTTGAAGCGTTCGTCTGAAACCATCAGCAACACCGCCAACAAGCCAAAAAAAGCCACTTTGGACAAGGCTGAAGCGCCCTGCCTGAAAAAAGGCGGGGGCGTATGGTCAATCGACTCCAAAGACATGGGGTGCGTGATCAGGCGGTGAGTGACGGGGCAAGTGGAAATCCACGCACCCGGCCGGGGTTTACTCGCTGGTGAAGATGCTGCCCAAGCGGTCCATGCGCTCAAGCGCCATGCCGCAGCCGCGTGCCACGCAGGTCAGTGGATCTTCGGCCACCAACACGGGCAAGCCGGTCTCTTCGGCCAGCAAGCGGTCCAAGTCGCGCAAGAGGGCGCCGCCACCGGTCAGCATCATGCCGCGCTCAGCAATGTCCGCGCCCAATTCGGGAGGGGTTTGTTCCAGCGCGGTTTTGACGGCGGACACGATCTGGTTCAGCGGATCGGTCAGCGCTTCCAAAATTTCGTTCGAACTGATCGTGAAGCTGCGCGGCACGCCCTCAGACAGGTTGCGTCCTTTGACTTCCATTTCGCGCACTTCGCTGCCCGGAAAGGCCGAGCCGATTTTTTTCTTGATGGCTTCTGCGGTGGGCTCACCGATCAACATGCCGTAGTTGCGGCGAATGTAGTTGATGATGGCTTCGTCAAACTTGTCGCCGCCCACGCGCACGCTGCCCTTGTAGACCATGCCGCCCAGGGAGATCACGCCCACCTCGGTGGTGCCACCGCCAATGTCGACGACCATGGAGCCGGAGGCTTCAGAGACGGGCAGACCGGCGCCAATGGCTGCGGCCATGGGTTCTTCAATCAAAAACACCTCAGAGGCACCCGCGCCCAAGGCCGATTCGCGAATCGCGCGGCGCTCCACTTGGGTGGAGCCGCAAGGCACGCAAATGATGATGCGCGGGCTGGGGCGGAAGGTGCCGCGAGGATGCACCATGCGGATGAACTGCTTGAGCATCTGCTCGGTCACGGTGAAGTCGGCGATCACGCCGTCTTTCATCGGGCGAATGGCTTCGATGTTGCCGGGCACTTTGCCCAGCATGGCCTTGGCTTCATGGCCCACGGCTTGCAGGGTTTTTTTGCCTTGCGGGCCGCCTTCATGGCGAATGGCAACGACCGAGGGCTCGTCCAGCACGATGCCCTTGTCGCGCACAAAAATCAGGGTGTTGGCCGTGCCCAGATCGATGGCCAGATCACTGGAAAAATACCGACGGAAAGAGGAAAACATCGCAAAAATCCTTTGAGGCAGGGGCCCTGTATGAGCGACGCCTGCCAGGCATAAAAAGTCTAAAAAGGGTCAGCGCTCAGTCTGTTGCAGAACAGCTGCATTAGGGAATACGCTAAACACTGGATAATAACGCATCCCCTGTGAAAAGATGGGTTTCTGACCCTTTAATTCACGGCTTTCCTGGCGCCTCACTTCATTTTTATACCTATGTCATTGACCTCTCAGGACATCGACCGCATCGCCAATTTGGCTCGTTTGGAACTCCAACCGGATGAAGCCGAGCGCATGCGGGCCCAAATCAACGGTTTTTTTGGCATCGTCGAAGCCATGCAGGCGGTGGACACCACGGGCATCGTGCCCATGGCGCACCCCGTGGCCGCCATCCAGGACATCACCTTGCGTCTGCGCCCCGACGTGGCCAGCGAACCCAACCAGCGCGACCTGAACCAGCGCAGCGCCCCCGCCGTGGAGCGCGGCTTGTTTTTGGTCCCGAAAGTCATTGAGTAAGCCATGAGTGATCTGCACACCCTGAGCGTGAAAGTGCTCGCCGAGAGCTTGCGCAGCAAGCAAGTCAGCGCGGTCGAAGTGGCGACGCGCTTTTTGGCGCGCACTGGCGGCAATCCGCACAACGCGTTTTTGGACATCGACAGTGAAGTCACGCTGGCCCAGGCCCGCGCGAGTGACGCCAAATTGGCGGACGGCACTGCCGGCCCGCTGGAAGGCGTGCCGGTGGCCCACAAAGACGTGTTTGTGACGCGTGATTTCGTCACCACCGCCGGCTCCAAAATCCTGCAAGGCTATCGCTCACCGTTTGACGCCACCGTGGTGCAGCGCTTGGCGCAAGCCGGCATGGTCACCGTGGGCAAGCTCAACTGCGACGAGTTCGCCATGGGCTCGGCCAACGAAAACTCGGCGTATGGCGCCGTGACCAACCCTTGGGATACCGCCCGCGTGCCCGGCGGCTCGTCGGGCGGCAGCGCTGCGGCCGTGGCTGCGCGCCTGGTGCCTGCGGCCACCGGCACCGACACCGGCGGTTCGATCCGCCAACCGGCCAGCTTTTGCGGCATCACCGGCATCAAGCCGACCTATGGCCGCGCCAGCCGCTACGGCATGATCGCCTACGCCTCCAGCCTGGACCAAGCCGGCCCCATGGCCCGCAGCGCCGAAGACTGCGCATTGTTGCTCAGCGCCATGTGCGGCCCTGACATCGATCGCGACTCGACCTCGCTGGACATGCCCAGTGAAGACTTCACGGCATCGTTGAACAACTCGATTGAAGGCCTGCGCATTGGCGTACCGAAAGAGTTCTTTGGCGAAGGCCTGCACGCTGACGTGCGCGCCGCGCTGGATGCTGCCCTGCGCGAATTCGAAAAGCTCGGCGCCAAGCTGGTGCCCATCAGCCTGCCGCGCACCGAGCTGTCCATTCCGGTGTACTACATCATTGCCCCGGCCGAAGCCAGCTCCAACTTGAGCCGCTTTGACGGCGTGAAGTTTGGCCACCGCGCCAAGGACTATGTCGACCTGGTGGACATGTACAAAAAAACCCGCGCAGAAGGCTTTGGCAACGAGGTCAAGCGCCGCATCATGACCGGCGCCTATGTGCTGAGCCACGGCTACTACGACGCCTACTACCTGCAAGCGCAAAAAATCCGCCGCATGATCGCCGACGACTTTCAAAACGCCTTCAAAGCATGCGATCTGATCGCCGGCCCCGTGGCACCGAGCGTGGCCTGGAAGTTGGGCGAGAACGCGGGCGACCCGGTGGCCGATTACTTGGCCGACATCTTCACCCTGCCCGCGTCTCTCGCCGGCCTGCCTGGCATGAGCTTGCCCGCAGGCTTTGGCGCCGGCGGCATGCCCGTGGGCATGCAATTGATTGGCAACTACTTCAAAGAAGCGCAGTTGCTGAACGCCGCGCACCGCTTGCAGCAAGCCACCGATTTCCACCTTCGCCAGCCGGAGGGCATTTGATATGACCGCTAAATTAGTTCAAGGCTACGAAGTCGTCATCGGCTTTGAAACGCACACCCAGCTCTCCACACAGAGCAAAATTTTCAGCCGCGCCTCGGTGGCGTTTGGCGCCGAGCCCAACACCCAAGCCTGCGCGGTCGACATGGCCCTGCCCGGCACCTTGCCGGTGATGAACGTGGGCGCGGTGGAGCGCGCCATCGAGTTCGGCTTGGCGGTGAATTCGCACATTGCCGAGCGCAGCATCTTTGCGCGCAAAAACTACTTCTACCCCGACCTGCCCAAGGGCTACCAGATCAGCCAGTTCGAGATCCCGGTGGTGCAAGGCGGCGAGGTGTCGTTCTTCATGGAAGAGGGCAAGGAAACCGTGCGCAAAACCGTGCGGCTGGAGCGTGCCCACCTGGAAGAAGACGCGGGCAAATCGCTGCATGAGGATTTCATTGGTCAGTCTGGCATTGACCTGAACCGCGCAGGCACGCCGCTGCTGGAGATCGTCACCCAGCCCGACATGCGCTCCAGCGACGAAGCCGTGGCCTACGCCAAAGAGCTGCACAAGATCGTCACCTGGGTGGGCATTTGCGACGGCAACATGCAAGAAGGCAGTTTCCGCTGCGACGCCAATGTCTCGGTGCGCAAGCCCGGCCAACCTCTCGGCACGCGGCGCGAAATCAAGAACCTGAACAGCTTCAAGTTCATGCAACAAGCCATCGACTACGAAGTGCGCTGGCAGATCGACCAAATTGAAGACGGCCACGCCATCCAGCAAGCCACGGTGCTGTTTGACCCCGACACGGGCGAGACACGTGCCATGCGCACCAAGGAAGACGCCGCCGATTACCGCTACTTTCCTGACCCGGATCTGCCCCCGCTGGTGATTGGCCGAGACTGGGTGGAGCGCGTGCGCAGTGAAATGGACGAACTGCCCCGCGTGATGGCCGAGCGTTTTGTCAAAGACTACGCCCTGCCCGAATACGACGCCACCCAACTGACCCAAAGCAAGACGGTCGCCGCCTACTTTGAAGCCACCGCCAAAGCCTGCGGCCAGGCCAAACTGGCCAGCAACTGGATCATGGGCGAAGTCTCGCGCCGCTTGAACACCAGCGAAATGAGTATCGAGCAAGCCCCTGTGAGCGCAGCGCAACTGGCCGCCTTGATTGTCCGCATCAGCGACAACACCATCAGCAACAACGCGGCGCGCCAGGTGTTTGATGCCTTGTGGACCGAAGGAGGAGAGGTCGACGCCGTCATCGAAGCCAAAGGCCTCAAGCAGATGAATGACACCGGCGAGCTGGAAAAAATCATCGACGAGGTACTGGCTGCTAACCCCAAGAACGTGGAAGAGTTCAAGGCCGGCAACACCAAGGCCCTGAACGGGCTGGTCGGCCCGATCATGAAAGCCAGCAAGGGCAAGGCCAATCCGGGGCAAGTTAACGCCTTGTTGATGAAAAAGCTGGGCTGAAGGGTTGCGGCTTCCATATGGCGCTGCTTGATGAACAACTGGTCGAGGAATGGCTGAATCGCCAAAACTTCTTCACGATGCGCGGCATCAAGTGTGGCGTTGATGAAATCGACCTTTTAGCAATTCGCCCTGCGTCAGAAGGATTTGAATGCTGGCATTTAGAAGTTCAGATCAGCTATCGACCTGTTGGCTACATTGGTGGTGACACGAGTGCACGCAAACGCACACCGGATGAATTGCAAACCGGTGTCGCCCAATGGGTTGAAAAGAAGTTCACCAGTCCACGCAAGGTTAAACGGAGAAATGAGGTATTGCATGGGGCCAACTGGCGGAATTTCCTGGTTCATGCGGTTCTGAAAGACGAGGCAGAACTACCCCTTATGCAGCAGTTGGGTGTTGAACTCATCCCCTATCGGCAGGTCCTGCACGACCTCTGCAAGGACAGCAAAAACAAGAGTTCATCCGCAGCAAGTGGCATTATTGAGATGCTTAATTTCTTGCAGTGATCTTTTGGGATTAGAGCTACAACCGGTTGACGGGCATGACCTTGGCAAAGCCTATTTGGCGAGACTGCTGAATGAGGGTTAACATATGCGCATATTCACATGCGCATGGAGATCCCTATGCCAGCCACCCACACTGACCGCCGCTTGCGCAATCGAGTGCCCGGCAAACGCGCGACCAATCTGAGCCTGAGCAGTGATGTGCTGGAGGCTGCAAAACTCCTCGAAATCAACATTTCTCAGGTCTGCGACAACCACCTTCGTGAAGTCGTACGACGTGAGCAGGAACGTAAATGGCGCGAGGATCATGCCGATTTCATAGCGGCTTACAACACCACCATCGATGCCGAAGGGCTGCCACTGGATGAATGGAGAAGCTTTTGATGGCACGGTTTGATGTCTATGCCAACCCGGGCAGCCATGCCGCCACCACGCCCTACCTGCTGGATGTGCAGAGCGACCTGCTCAATGGCTTGGACAGCAGGATGGTGATTCCGCTGCGCAGTCTCAAGCACTTCCCCAAGGTCAAGCTGTCGCCTCAACTGACGCCGATCTTCGCGATTGAAGGCGAAGAGTACCTGCTGGAAACACCGAAAATGGGTGCGGTCCCGCAGCGGGTGTTGAAGTCACCTGTGACCTCCCTCGCCCACGCACAAGACCAGATCACCGCCGCGCTGGATTTTTTGTTTCAAGGCTATTGATCGACCCCTATGAACACATCCACCCTGATCCTCGTTCCAGGCCTGATGTGTGACGAAACCTCTTGGGCCCCCATCCTGCCCGCCTTGTCAGCGCAGGCCGCCTGTCAAGTGGTGTCGCATGGCGAGGCCGATTCACTCACGCAAATGGCGCAGCAGATTTTGGACAGCGCGCCAGCGCAGTTTGATTTGGCTGGTCACTCCATGGGCGGGCGCGTGGCCTTGGAGGTGGTACGCATCGCCCCCGAGCGGGTGCGGCGCTTGGCCTTGCTGGGCACCGGTTACCGCGCCAAAGAAGCCGGCGAGGCGGGGGAAAAAGAAGCCCAAGGCCGCCAGGCCTTGCTGGACCTGGCGCAAAACGACAGCATCCGGGCCATGGCCCTGGCTTGGGTGCAAAACATGGTGGCGCCTGCGCGCTTAGCGGATGCCGCGCTGATCGAGGCGATTGTGCAGATGTTCGAGCGCAAATTGGCGGCCATTTTCCAGCGCCAAATCAAGGCCTTGCTGACGCGCCCTGACGCCACCGAGGTGCTGCGCCAGGTGCGTGTGCCGACCTTAGTGATGGCTGGGGAGTTTGACGCATGGGCTTCGCCGCAACAACACCAAGACATAGCGGACCTGATTCCAGCCACCCCAGCGATGCACATGGTGGTCGGTTCAGGCCACATGATGATGATGGAAAAGCCCGACGCCGTGGCCGCGCTCTTTCTGGACTGGCTGCGCTGACGCTTAGTTCATAACGCCATACCGCTCGCGGTACGCCTGCGTGCGCGCCAAGTGCTCGCCCATGGCGTTGCCGGCTTGGGCGCTCAAAAACGTCAGCAAGTCAGACAACTCGGCAATCGCGCACACCTGCATGCCCAGCGTGTTGCGCACGTACTGCACGGCGCTGTAGGGTACATCTTGGGTCGTGCCGTCGGCCTGTTTTTCGGTCGCCATTTCCTGGCGGTCCAGCGCAATCGCCACCGCGTGCGGTGTGGCGCCAGCGGCTTTAATCAAAGCGATGGATTCGCGCGCGGCGGTGCCAGCACTCATCACGTCGTCGACGATCAGCACGCGACCTTGCAGCGGCGCGCCCACCAGGCTGCCGCCTTCGCCGTGGTCTTTGGCTTCTTTGCGGTTATAGGCAAAGGGCACGTTTCGCCCCAGGCGGGCCAGTTCGATGGCTACGGCTGCGCCCAGCGGGATGCCTTTGTAGGCGGGTCCAAAGATCATGTCGAACTCGATGCCGCTGGCGACCAGGGCTTTTGCATAGAATTGCGCGAGTCGGCCGAGTTTGGCGCCATCGTCAAACAAACCCGCGTTGAAAAAGTAAGGGCTCATGCGACCCGCTTTGGTTTTGAATTCACCAAAGCGCAGCACGCCCGATGCCACTGCAAATTGCACAAATTCTTGCGCCAGCGCGCTTTGATCGGCTGGCGTGTTGCCTGTCACCATGGGGAGCTTCCTTGTTTAAATTGACCAGCCTGAATCTGAATGGCATCCGTTCTGCCACCACCAAGGGGGTAGAGACCTGGATCGAGCAGGTGCACCCCGATTGTATTTGCGTGCAAGAAGTCAAAGCCCAAGCCGCCGATGTGGCGGGCAAGTTCGAGTCTTTGGCCGGCATGGCCGGCTACTTTCACTTTGCCGAGAAGAAAGGCTACTCCGGCGTGGGCGTGTATTCGCGCCACGAACCCTCTGATGTGGTGGTGGGGTTTGATGGCGGCGAGTTTGACGCCGAGGGCCGTTATGTGGAGTTGCGCTTTGACACGCCGCAGCACAAGCGCTCCATCATCAGTTGCTACTTTCCGAGCGGTTCGTCCGGGCCCGAGCGGCAAGAGGCGAAGTTCCGTTTCCTGGCCGGCATGGCCCCGCATTTGGCGGCACTCAAGGTCGAGCGCGACTTTGTGCTGTGCGGCGACGTGAACATTGCCCACCAGCAGGCGGATTTGAAGAACTGGCGCGGCAACCAAAAAAACAGCGGTTTCTTGCCCGAAGAACGCGCTTGGATGACCGAGCTGACCACCCAGGGCGGCTTGGTCGATGTGTACCGCCGCCTGCAACCTGAGGCCACCGACGCTTGCTACACCTGGTGGAGCAACCGAGGCCAGGCCTACGCCAACAACGTGGGTTGGCGCTTGGACTACCATTTGGCAACGCCGTCCCTGGCCCAGAGCGCGCGCTCGGTGGAAATTTACAAGGGCGAGAAGTTCTCCGACCACGCACCAATCACGATCGAGTACGCTTTTTCGCTGTGAAAGCAGGACGACGGCCTCGCCCCCCTCGCAAAGCGTGGTGGCTCACACTTTCAGTGCTGACTGCACAAAATTTCATAATAGATCTATGTTTCAACAAAATTTTGTTGAACATGAAGATTATTATGTGGCATGATGGCCGTTGGCTCAAAGTCAAAGGCCAACCATGCTTCACTACTACGCATTCAAAAATTTTCAGAGCTTTAGAGAGCGAACCGTTGTCTCCATGGAGATCAACCGGAAAGCGCCACTCCATGGCTGGCAGGTCACTTCGCGCGCTGGGCATCGGCTGAGCACAGTTTTGGCCGTCATGGGCGCCAACGGGGCCGGTAAGACTGCCGCATTGAAACCACTCGCCTTTGCCGAGTGGTTTATCGCGCAATCATTCAACGCGCCACCCGAAAGCACTATCCCCCTGGTGCCGCACCTTTTGGGTGGTATCGAGCCCACCGAGATTGAGTTGGAGGCTGAAGATGACGAGGGTGTGGTTTGGCGTTACGAGCTAATAGCCAATGAACGGCAGGTGCTGCGCGAAGCGCTTTACCGTAAACGCGAGCGCTTCAATTACGTATTCATTCGTATTCTGGATGCAGTCACAGGCCTTTACTCTATCAAACAGCAGGGCTTTGATTTCAATCCCGCTGAGGCCAGAAAGGTGCGCTCGAATGCGTCCTTAATCGCCACAGCAGCACAGTATGGAGTCGAACTGGCCCAGAAGATTCGCCGACTCAATTTTGCTAGTAACGTTACCGTTAGCGGACGTGCGCACTTTGCTACCCCTCAGCTTACGTATTCTGCCGAGCAGTTTGGCAAGGATGAATTGCTTCGCGCTCAAATGTCTAAACTGCTGTCTTCTTGGGACCTAGGCCTGTCCAATGTGATGGTCAAGGACTTCGAGCGCGATCAGGCAGACGGCACCAAACTCAAGACGTGGCTAGCCATTGGGCAGCACAAAGTGATTGGCGGTGAGTTCAGCCTGCTGATGGAGCAAGAGTCCAGTGGTACGCAGAGCGCCTTTGTCCTGTTGTCGCGGATACTTCCGGTCCTGAGCTATGGCGGATTGGCGCTCCTTGATGAACTAGACAGCGACCTGCATCCCCTCATGATCGAGCCGATCCTGGAATTGTTCGCCAGTCACACCACAAATCCGACCCAGGCTCAATTGATCTTTACTTGCCATACTCCCGAGGTGCTGGACTTGTTGCAAAAAAGCCAGGTCTTGTTCGTCGAAAAGGTCGACTGCGCCAGTCGCGGCTATCGTGCGGATGAAATCAAGGGACTACGAAGCGACGACAGCCTGCGCGCCAAATACTTGGCCGGCGCACTAGGCGGCGTACCGCAACTCTGATGATGCAGCGGAACGCCCCTCGTCAGATTCGCCGCACGGTCCTGATCGTTGGCGAGGGCTTGGCTGAGGTCGAGTTCTTAACTCATTTGCGTGCACTCTATACCGCTGGGCAGCAAGGCTGCCGGTTAACAGTCAAGAACGCTCGCGGGCGCGGTGCAGGCCATGTTGTTAAGCATGCAATTGGTCAACGGGCACAAGCGTCTTATGATCGTGCCGCAGCTATGCTTGACACAGATACGGACTGGACGGTAGCTACCCAGACGCTCGCCCGGCGCAACAACATCAAGGTGCTCGCGTGCGACCCATGTTTGGAGGCTTGGCTGCTGCGCTTAGCGGGTGAACGTCTACGTGAAGGTGTCGATGCCGGGGAGGCCAAAGCTCGCTTCGCTGTTCTGTTTGGGGGGGGCGCCCACGACAACGGCGTCATAGCGAGACACTTCACACGCGAAGTGCTGGACGCCGCCGCAATCAATGACCCACTTCTAAGCGACCTCTTCGACCTTATATTGAACTGGTAGAGCGGTTCCCCCCTGGTGACAGAAGAAAATGTAGGTTTTTTGCCGGATTGACTACCATTTGGCAACGCCGTCCCTGGCCCAGAGCGCGTTCCGAGTCCATCTACAAAGCGCAGAAGTTTTCAGACCACGCACCCATCACCATCGAGTACGAAGGCTTGCTGCAACGCACCTCAGTGCCCATCAGTGCCGGGTGTACGTCAGCATGCGCCCTTTGTAGGCCGCTTGGCTCAGGTGGCCGAGGCTGGCTTCGATGGCGGGGCGATCGAGCAGCAACTCGTGCAAGTCAAAGCCCAAAGCCGCCATGTTGCGGTTGAAGTGTGCGCGGTTGCCCCGGTTCGGGTCCACCACCCACACCTCAGCGCCGGGTGCGGCGTGGTTGTCGATGAATTGGGCCAGCGTGCCCTGTTCATCGCGCTCGTACAAAATGTCGCTGCCCACAATCAAATTGAATTGTCCGGTCAAGGCGATGTCGCTGTTTTGAATCACCGGTTGCGACCCCCATTGCCCATGGCGGTAGTCCAACGGCGCCAGGCCATTGAGGCGCAGGTTTTCCAATAAAAATCGGGCAGTCTCGGGGTGGCAATCGCTGGCCGTCATGTGCGCGCCGCGCCGGTGCCCGACCAGGCTGGACAGGGCCAGGCCGCAGCCGATTTCCAAAATACGCTCCAGCGGGTTGACGGGTCTGAGCGCAATGCGCTCGGCCAAGCGAGAGCCCGAGGGCCACAACAAGCCAAAGAGTGGCCAGGTGGCCGACGAAATGCCCAGGTGCAGGGCCAGGCCCAAGGGGTCGTGAAACTGCTGTTTGTCCAGCAGTGAGCGGATCACCAAGTCATCGACACCGTCAATGTGGAAATTCTCTTGCTTGGTTTGGTAGCCAAGGTCGCTGGCGACAGCCGATGAAGGAACGGGAGGAAACAAAAGAGCAGTCGTGTCAGCGCAAGGACGCTAGAGTGCTCAGACTGTACGCTTTAAACGTTTGGCCTCTGTCGCGTTAAGTCAAAGAAACCCTTTTGCAACTGCTCACCCATGCTCACGTATCCCAAGGGTTGAAAACAGTGACGCCTGCATTGGCAAAGTCGGACACATTGCGCGTGACCACCGTAAAACCATGCTCGATCGCTGTGGCCGCGATCATGGCATCACGCCCACTACGAGGATTTCCAAGCTTCAAAAAACAAGGCCGTTGCATCTTGCAGATCTTCCACCACGGTGAGAGCCACGCCTTCAAAATTGGCTTTTGCTGGCTTAGGGACTTTTGGCGGGGCAAGTGTCATACTGGGAAATCTTTACTCCCCGAAGCATTGATCATGTTGCAGTTTCGTCACCGCCCATATTTCAACGTAGGCCGTCTGAATCCAATCGTGAATTTGGCCAGGCGCGCGATGCTGACTTGCTTCTTGCTTCTCTCCTTTCCAATGAGCAGTCACGCCACTGAAGAGCCAGACTTCAAGATCGTCCAAACCATCGGCAATGTCGAGGTGCGTGAGTACGCTGCCTACAGCGTCGCTGAAGTTGTGGTCCCCGGACCAGCAGAGGCAGCGGGCAATTCGGCTTTTCCGATACTGGCGGGCTACATCTTTGGCAAGAACAAGGGCGAGCGCAAGTTGGCGATGACCGCGCCCGTTACACAATCGCCGACGCCGGTCAAGCTTGAGATGACGGCGCCGGTCACTCAATCGGCAGCCCCAGGTGGATTCCTTGTGCAATTTGTACTCCCAAAGGGGGTTACAAGCGACAATGCCCCTGAGCCTGTTGACTCTCGAGTCATTCTGCGCAATATCGCGCCTAGCCGCATGGCGGTGATTCGTTATTCAGGTTTTTGGTCAGATGCCAACTACCTCGACCATTTGCAGCAGCTGAGAGCGACGCTGGCGGCCAATGGTCTGCAGCCCAAGGGTGAGCCCGTGTATTCTCGCTACAACGCACCTTTTACCCCTTGGTTCATGCGGCGAAACGAAATTTGGCTGTATCTTGCCTCGGCGCAGTAATCGGGGCATTGGCTATTCATCTCTTTAGTAGTTAACCCCCGATATGACTCTTTTCTCGCCTCTCACACTGCCCAACGGCACCAGCATTCCCAATCGCATCGTCAAAGCGGCCATGGAAGAAAACATGTGCGATGCCAACCACGCGCCTTCGGATGCGTTGTTGCGTCTTTACCGGGCTTGGGCTGAGGGTGGTGCTGGGTTGATGTTGACGGGTAATGTGATGGTGGACCGCCGTGCCATGACGGGACCGGGGGGTGTGGTTCTGGAAGACGACAGCCACTTGGAGCGATTTACGCAATGGGCGAAAGTGGCGCGCTCGGGCGGTGCCCAGGTGTGGATGCAAATCAGCCATCCGGGTCGTCAAATGATGGCCGCACTGGGGCAAGAAACCTGGTCAGCCTCTGCGGTGCCCTTGGACATGGGCAAATTATCGAATAAGTTTTCTGTGCCTAAAGCGATGAGCGTTGCGGACATTGAGGAAATTCAGCAGCGTTTTACCCACACAGCCCAACTGGCCGAAAGGGCAGGGTTCAATGGCGTGCAAATCCATGCAGCCCACGGATACCTGATAAGCCAATTTCTTTCGCCAATTTCAAACAAACGTGAGGACGCCTGGGGTGGCGGTATCGAGAACCGTGCCCGGCTACTTGTTGATGTTGTCAAAGCTGTGCGGGCCGTGGTGTCGCCGCACTTTGCTGTGGCCGTCAAGTTGAATTCAGCCGATTTCCAGCGTGGCGGATTCAGCCCGGAGGATGCCCAGCAGGTGGTGCAGTTGCTCAATGCCTTGAACGTCGATGTGGTGGAGTTGTCTGGTGGCAGCTATGAAGCGCCTGCAATGCAAGGGCAAGCAAGGGACGGTCGAACTTTGGCGCGGGAGGCTTATTTCTTGGAGTTCGCTCAAAGCATGATGGCCACGGCACGAATGCCATTGATGCTAACCGGGGGCATTCGCCGCAAAGCCGTTGCGAACAACGTGGTCGATAGCGGCGTTGCGCTGGTCGGCATTGCGACGGCATTGGCCATCAACCCTTCACTGCCAAATGCATGGCGTTCAGGCCAGGATGTAGCTCCAGAGTTGACGCCCATCGCTTGGAAAAATAAAACAATGGCGTCCCTTGCTACGATGGCGCGAGTGAAATATCAGCTCAAGCGTTTGAGCCAGGACAAGACCACAAAAGCCGACATTTCTCCACTGTGGGCGTTAATTGCTCAGCAAGTGGTGACGAGTCGACAGGCAAAAAACTATCGCCAGTGGATGTCCGCGCACAGTGCTTAATGTTGTGAGGTCCACTGGCATTTCCCCCATCAATGAAAGAACGGCGACGGCGCCTTGGTGGCTCCTGTGTCTATGCTTACTTCCTTCATGGAAGGTTATGCAGCCATTGCCAACGGTTCAATCTCTTTAAAAATGGCTTTAGCGCTCAGCTTCTCAGCGACGCGCAGGTCGTATGCGGCCTGCAGATTCAACCAACCTTGGGCCTCGCTGCCGAAATAGCGCTCAAGTCGCAGGGCTGTGTCTGCTGACACTCCGCGCTTGCCATCAACGATTTCACGCAGCCGCGAATACGGCACATGCAAAGCCAACGACAGGGCATGAACACTGATGCCCATGGGCTTTATGTAATCCTCCAAGAGAATTTCTCCGGGGTGGACGGGACGCATGCCATTTTTAAACATGATGAACACCTAACTTTCAAATAAAAGCACTTGCCTCAGTGCGGGTCTTCAATCAACACGTCAAATGGGCCACTCTCGCTCCACTTGAATGTCAACCTCCACTGTCCATTGATTCGCACATGCCAGGCGCCGTCGTACTCTTTGAGATCATTTCCGGGTGGGGCCTTCATGAAGTTCAAAGAAGGCGCCGCATCGAGCTGAGCCAACTTGCGCTCCGCAACCTTTTTGATGTTGGCAAAACGGGCGCATTTACCTGTCTCAAACAACGCTTGCGTGTCAACGCACGAGAAACTCTGAATGGCCATGTTAAATATTAACTGTTAACCGGTTAGCAGGCAACTGTTTTTTGAGGCTTTTTCAGTGAACTACACATTTAAGCAAGGGCATAGTCGAGATGCCCAGTTTTCACGTAGATGATGGCGCCTTCGGATTTCGTAAACGGCGCATGCCTGCTGTACCGAGGACTGCGTATCCAAGTGCCGGCACCGTAGGAGCTGTGTTCATCATGGAAAACTCCCTCTAAAACCAGTATCTCTTCACCGCCTGGGTGCACATGGGGATTGAAGATGGTGTTCGGCGCCCAGCGAACAAGGGCGCAACCAACGCCATCAAACTCATGTAGCGGCATGACGGACAGGCCAGGAACCATGCCGGGATACCAGGCGGCTGTTTGGGTATCGATCCGAATGGTGGCGAGATCCTCGGGGTGAAACTGCCTGAGCTTCACAAACAGAGTGCAGCCCTGGGTTGAATAAGGGGCGTGGTGACTGCCTGGTGGATTGCGAATGTAAGTGCCGGCGGGGTAGGTGCCGTTTTCGTCTGCAAAGACGCCATCGAGGACCAATATCTCTTCACCGGCGCCGTGCGCATGGGAGGTAAATGCACTGTTGGCTTCGTACTTGACGATGGTGCTGGCCCGGGCGACCTCGTCCCCGATGCGGTCCAGCGGCTTTCGGGAGATGCCTGGCACCGGCGATGCCTCCCAAGAAACTGCGTGGGTATTGATCACGGCTTTGAGGCTGAAATCCGAATTTACGTTCATGTCGTTTTTTCTGAGACGGGAAATCGATTGAAGAAGCGTTGCAGCCACGTGTTGGCTAACTCAGGATGGGCGTTTGAACCTTGTGACGTCACCCTGCTGCGCAATGCAGCGATGAACTTGGGTCGCACACTGCCAGCTTGAATAATTGTGTCTCGCCCTGAAAAGTAATATTTTCAGTGTCCCAAATACGGGTGGCTGTAATTTTTTGAACCTCAGTGGTATTTTACAAAAAACCGTCTTATTGGAAGGCGCACCAATTTGGCGCCTTAATCGGCGCGACAGCGCTTTTGTGTCGATAAAGTGGAGCCAAATTCATAAAAGTGAGGCTCGAATCGGAATTCGAAACATTGTTATCATGATTTCGAAGATAAAGAAAAGCACTTTCTCTTGTCGAAAATTCTTATACAAATCAACGCGTTTCGAAACATTGTTAACAGGCCCCACCTCCCCTCCTATGCTTCAGTACCAAACCATTCCTGTGACCCCGTTCCAACAAAATTCCTCCTTGGTGTGGGACGACGTCACAAAACAAGCGGCCGTGATCGACCCCGGTGGTGATTTGCATTTGCTGCTGGGTGCGGTGGTCGAGTTGGGTTTGAAGCTGGAGCAAATTTGGATCACCCATGCCCATGTGGATCACGCCGCGGCAACGGCGGAACTGGCCGAGCGGTTGCAGTTGCCGATTGTGGGCCCGCATCCTGCCGATCAGTTTTGGATCGATGGCCTGCCCCAAGCCGCGGCCATGTACGGCTTTCCGCCAGCGCAGGCTTTCAAGCCGACTCGTTGGCTGGCGGATGGCGACAAGGTGACGCTGGGGGCGCACACCTTGCAGGTCCGCCATTGCCCAGGCCATACACCAGGCCATGTGGTGTTTTACTCATCCGAGATCAAGCGCGCATTTGTCGGTGACGTGCTGTTTGCCGGCAGCATTGGCCGCACGGATTTTCCGCAAGGCAATCACCAGGACTTGATTGACAGCATCACCCAGCGTTTGTGGCCCATGGGCAATGACACGGTGTTCATTTCGGGTCATGGCCCGGAGAGCACGTTTGGTCGCGAGCGCCAGTCCAACCCGTATGTGGGTGGGACTTGAAGCGGGGTGCCTGAATCGAATGTTCAGCCCTGCTTGGCTTGCTCGTAAAGGTGTTGCACCTTGGGCAAGTTGGCTTGGAGCTCTTGAATGCGGTTGCTGCCGCTGGGGTGGGTCGACAGAAAAGACGGGCTGCCATTGCCATTGGCACCGAGCATCTTTTTCCATAAGTTGACGCTGGCCTCGGGCCAGAAGCCGCCGCGTGCGGCGATCTCAAGTCCCACCAAATCGGCTTCGGTCTCGTCGTCGCGGCTGTACTTGAGCGTCAACAACTGCGTGCCCAGGTTGGCCGCCACATCCCCCAACTGACCCAGCCCCAGCAAGGTGGACGCCACGGACAGGCCGATGCTGGTGACCTTGGACTTGGCCAAACGCTCACGCGCATGCTCGCGCAGGGCGTGCGCCATTTCGTGGCCCATGATCATGGCGATCTCATCGTCGGTGAGCTGAAGCTGGTCCAGGATGCCGGTGTAAAACGCGATTTTGCCGCCGGGCATGCACCAGGCATTGAGCTGTTTGCTGCCAATCAAGTTCACTTCCCAGCGCCATTCGGCCACGCGGGGATTCCACTGCGCGGTAAACGGAATCAAGCGCCGAGCAATGCCGTGCAAGCGCTTGAGTTGCGGATGATCGTTGGGGGCCAGCGCATTTTTCGACTTGGCCTCTGTCAGCACTTGGCTGTACTGCTGCTTGGCCGAGGCTTCCATTTGCTCGGCCGGCACCAAGGTGCGCACGCTGGAGGCGCTGCCCACATCGACTTGGGCCAAGACGGGCGCAGCTGCTGCGGCACCGGCGGCCAGCAAAAATCCTCGGCGCGGGTGCCAACGGTTCTCCGTGGGCGCGGTTGACGTGAGTTGCGCTGAGGCACTTTCGGAGGATGTTTTGAGGTCGCAAAGGAAACACATGGTGCGCCCATAATAATCGCAAAGTAATACATTGTTGCGCGTGGGTTTGTAACTGCAGGCCCTGGATAATCAGGGCCATGACCGAGTCGTCCGCCTTACCCCCCGAACCCGCCAACAGTTCCCTTGTGGCGCGCCCCACCTCTTGGCTGGCATCGCTTCGGGTCTACCTTCAACCTGCCAGTTTGCGCATGTTGTCGCTGGGCTTTTCGGCCGGCTTGCCGCTGCTCTTGGTGCTGGGCACTTTGAGCTTTCGCCTGCGCGAGGCGGGGATTGACCGCAGCACGATCGGGCATTTGAGTTGGGTGGGCCTGGCCTATGGCTTCAAATGGGTTTGGGCGCCCTTGGTGGACCGGATGCCCTTGCCTTTACTGACCCGCTGGCTCGGGCGCCGGCGCAGTTGGTTGTTGCTTTCGCAAGTGGTCATTATGGCCGCCTTGCTGGGCATGGCCTGGTGTGATCCCAGTCAGAGCTTGGAACCCATCGTGTGGTGCGCCCTGGCGGTGGCCTTTGCCTCGGCCACGCAAGACATTGCCCTGGATGCTTTTCGCATCGAGTCGGCCGATGCCACACAGCAAGCCGCATTGGCGGCCAGTTACCAAACGGGCTACCGCCTGGCCATGATCTGGGCCGGCGCTGGGGTGTTGTGGGTGGCGGCTTGGGTGCAGGGGCCACAGGTTTCAGGCTACCAACATGCGGCCTGGGCGGCGGCTTACACCACCATGGCGCTCAGCATGTTGACCGGCATGCTCACCGTGTTGTTCTCGCATGAGCCCGTGGCCGCGCCCCTGCCGCCGGCACGTAATGCGCGTGAATGGTTGCAGGGTGCGCTGGTCGATCCGTTTGCCGACTTTTTACGTCGCTACGGCTGGCAGGCGGTGCTGATTTTGTTGCTGATTGCGACCTACCGCATCAGCGACGTGGTGATGGGCATCATGGCCAATCCGTTTTATGTGGACATGGGTTACACCAAAGACGAGGTGGCCACGGTAACCAAGGTGTATGGCGTGATCATGACCTTGGTGGGGGCTTTTGTCGGCGGCGTGTTGTCCATGCGCTTTGGCGTGATGCGTATTTTGCTGCTGGGCGCGGTGCTCAGTGCGGCCAGCAATGTGTTGTTTGCTTGGTTGAGTGGCGTGGGCCACGACGTGACGTCGTTGGTGCTGGTCGTGTCCGCCGACAACCTGTCCAGCGGCATTGCATCGGCCGCGTTCATCGCGTATTTGTCGTCGCTCACCAACGTCAGCTACTCGGCGACGCAATACGCCTTGCTCAGTTCCATGATGTTGCTCTTGCCCAAGTTCATTGCCGGCTTCTCGGGGGACTACGTCAACGCGCATGGCTATGCGTCTTTCTTTATCTCGACGGCTTGGTTGGGGGTGCCGGTGCTGTTGTTGGTGGTTTTGGCGGGGCGATCAGCTAAGGGCTTGGGTCAAGCTGATACGTCGCAAAAGCGCTGAAGAGCTTTACCCAACTTTACGGCCGCTTGATGCCCCGTGCGCATCACTCGGGCATCATGTTGAAAGAGTAGATAACCCGAAGGACGGTTGCGCATGAGCGGCACATTGCTATTGATTGAGGACGATCTGCGCTTGGCCCAGATGGTGGCCGAGTATTTGCGCCAAGCGGGTTTCAGCTGTGAGCATGCGGGCGATGGCCAATCGGGCTTGACGCGTGTGCAAGCCGGTGGCGTGGATTTGGTGGTGCTGGATTTGATGCTGCCTGACATGGATGGACTGCAGGTCTGCCAGCGCATTCGGGGGTTCCCAGGCGCGGTCAGTCAGGTGCCGGTGCTCATGCTCACGGCCAAGGGCGACCCGATGGACCGCATCATTGGCCTGGAGTTGGGCGCCGATGACTATTTACCCAAGCCCTTTGAACCGCGCGAATTGCTGGCGCGCATCAAAGCCATCTTGCGCCGCAAGCCAGGCGAGGCGGCTGAAGCGAAGTCGCACCTGAGCTTTGGCTCGCTGGAGATTGACCGCGATGCGCGGCAAGTGTCGGTGCACGGCGCCTTGTGTGATCTGACCTCGTACCAGTTTGATTTGCTGGTGGCCCTGGCCGAGCGCGCGGGCCGTGTCTTGACCCGCGATCAAATCATGGAAGCGGTGCGTGGCCGGGAACTGGAGGCGTTTGACCGGTCCATTGATGTGCACATGGGGCGCATCCGCGCCGCCATCGAGGTGGACCCGAAAGAGCCGAAACGCATTTTGACGGTGCGTGGCGTGGGCTACGTGTTTGCCAAACAACAGGACTGAGCGCATGACGCTGCGCACCGCATTTTCTAAACGTTTGTACTTGCGCATTTGGTTGGCAGTGGTGCTGGGCGTGGCGGTGTTGATGCTGTTGGTGGGCTGGTTTTGGCGCTTGGCCGAGCAGCACAACAGCTTTCACTCGGCCGCGCGTGAGGTGATTGTGCGCAATGCGGCAGGCGAGGTCATTGGCAACAGCCCGGCGCTGGCGCAGCGCGGGCGGGGCGTGGAGTTTGAACTGCAGTTGCCCAGCGGGGAAACGCTGCAAATCCAAGTGCCTTTTCCTCGGCCACCGCGGCCCATAGGTGAGCGTGAAGGCTTCAACGGCCATGACCACTCAGCGCACCCCACTGCACCGTGGTGGGCACGCCCGCCATTTGGATTTTTGTGGATGCTGGCCTTGGTGGGCTTGGCCGCCGCACTGGGCGTGTACCCGATTCTGCGGCGTCTCACACAACGCCTGGAAACCCTGCAACGCGGCGTTCAGCAATGGGGCGACGGCGACTTGAGCGTGCGCGTGCCCGTGAACGGGCAGGACGAGGTGGCCGATTTGTCAGCGCGCTTCAACGATGCCGCGCAGCGCATTGAAAACCTGCTGGCTGCGCAGCGCGCCTTGCTGGCGTCGCAAAAATCATTGCTCGCCAATGCTTCGCACGAATTGCGCTCGCCGTTGGCGCGCATCCGCATGGGGTTGGAGTTCATCGGCGGTGAATCCACGGCCGCGAAAGATGAGATCGCCCGCAATATTGCAGAGCTGGATCAACTGGTGGAGGAAATTCTGCTGGCCAGCCGCTTGGACGCCAAAGAGGCGGATATTGGGACCTTGGAGTCGGTGGACCTGATTGGCCTGTGCGCCGAAGAGTGCGCCCGCATGGGCGCGGTGCTGCACTTGCCCGAGGGCGTGCAGTCGATTGAAATGCCCGGCGTCGCCAAACTGCTGCGCCGCATGGTGCGCAACCTGCTGGAGAACGCAAAACGCTATGGCGGCGAGTCGGGCCTGGGCATTGAGCTGGCTTTGACGCAAAACGCAGACCACATTGGCATCCGCGTGTCCGACCACGGGCCAGGCGTGCCGGCGCAATTCAGAGAGCGCATCTTTGAGCCGTTTTACCGCCTGCCCGGCGCCAGCGAGCGCACCGGCGGCGTGGGGCTCGGGCTGGCGCTGGTCAAGTCGATTGCCGAGCGGCATGGGGGGCGGGTGAGTTGTGAGGACCGGGCGGCTGGGGCTGGTGCGAGTTTTGTCTTGATATTTGCGCTACAGGAGCCATCGGTTTAACTTTCTACAATCCCAAGGATGGACCACCTACATCCGGCGTTTGCACTGGCTTTATTTGTCGAAGCATTTCTTGTGCTGCATGTCATACGCCGATGGATCCGAATTGAATTGATCCCAGGCCGTTCATCCACCATCGATGGCTTGCGAGGATTTTTGGCTTTTGGTGTTTTCGTGCATCACGCCGCCATCTGGTACGTATTCCTCAAGACGGGGTCCTGGGTCGTGCCCGAATCACGGCTTTACAGCCAATTGGGACAAGCCACCGTCACCTTATTTTTCATGATCACGGGATTCCTCTTCTACAGCAAAGTGCTGGAGAGTCGGGAAAAGCCCATCGATTGGTTGCGCCTGTATGTGTCTCGTTGCTTGCGCATATTGCCCCTTTATGTGGCGATCTTGATTTTCGCCGCCCTGTTGATTGCGCTGATTCGTTACAGCGGATGGGTGTCCCCCATGGTGGCGCCATGGCATCAAAAGTCTTTGGTCGGTTTGATCACCGCGGGGGTGACGTGGACCTTGAGTTACGATTGGAAGTTTTATTACGCCTTGCCTTTGCTTGCCCTGACTGTGGGGCGTGTACCGTGGCGATGGTTGGTTTTTTCATTGTCGATGCTGGCGATCTCCGGGATAACGAAGGCGTTGGACATCCATGCCTGTGCTTTTGTCGGCGGCATTGCGGCGGCCTTGCTCGGTCAAGTCGCCGCCTGG
Source organism: uncultured Burkholderiales bacterium (assembly GCA_903916355.1). GTDB lineage: Bacteria > Pseudomonadota > Gammaproteobacteria > Burkholderiales > Burkholderiaceae_C > Limnohabitans_A. The sequence goes on from CAIWWN010000270.1 coordinate 91,668, forward strand.
CGACGCTTTGCGCGATCAGCTTGGGGGAGTGCAGGGGCGTTGCTGACGCTCGCTTGCGCTGTTGCGGGATTTGACACGGCAGATGTTGTCGCCCCCTTGGTTTTCATGGCGATGTCCTTTGCCTTGATTGCCAACGGGGCTGGGATGTGGGGGCTGCTTGAAACGGCGCTGCCGCGAATTTTTGGGGAAATGACGTACAGCATTTATTTGCTGCATGGGCCGTTGTTGTTTGTCGCGTTCTACTTTGTACTCGGGTTTGACCTGGGGGCCAACTTAAACCCGATGCAACATTGGGGTGTGATCGCCCTTTTGGTGCCCATCGTTTTGGCTGTTTCGGCATTTTCCTACATCAATCTAGAGGCACCATGCATGCGCAAGGTGTCAAATTGCCAAGCCTATTTGAATAAAGTCGGGATTTTAATTTCGGTGTGGAATGGGAAATTGGCAAAAAGATTCCGTAAATCTTGAAATTCAAAATATAAGTTAATTTAATACCACATAGACCTGAAGTCAATTGAAAATAAACACATGAATCAAATGGGGGCACATTTAAGTTTTCGAGCCGATATCAATGGATTAAGGGCGTGGGCAGTTGCAGCTGTGGTGTTATACCATTTTGGAATTTGGGGCTTTGGGGCTGGATTTATCGGTGTAGATATATTTTTTGTCATTTCAGGATTTTTAATGACGCACTTGATTTGTCAAGGGTTGAAAAAATCAGGGCGAAATTATTCAATAGCCAAATTTTATATGGCACGCGTCCGGCGCATCATGCCGGCTTTGATTGTCATGTGCATTTTTCTCTTGGTGATGGGGTGGTGGATGCTCCCACCGCCTGATTACAAAAGACTGGGTGATCACGTCGCATTGAGCCTTATTTTTATTTCAAATTTTAAATATTTGAATGAATCGGGTTATTTTGATGCAGAGGCACATGAAAAATGGCTCTTGCATACCTGGTCACTCTCAGTGGAGTGGCAATTTTATTTATTATTTCCGCTCCTCCTTTTATTGGTTTGGCGAATTCGACCTCGTATTTCCAGCTTGAAAATTGCCATCATTTTCTTCGGGCTGCTGTCTTTGATGTATTGTTTGTATAAAACACCTTTGGATTCAACCCATGCATTTTATTTATTGAACTCAAGAGCATGGGAAATGCTTGCCGGCGGCCTGTGTGCCATTTATAAGAGCGAAGGAATTATTTTACCGAGAAGAAAGGCGATTGCCGAAAGCGCGGGGTTTTTGCTTTTGGTCGGATCTTTGGTCTTTACGCATGCGTCTGATCCATGGCCTGGCTGGCGTGCCCTTTTGCCAGTGCTCGGTAGCGTACTGATTCTGCTGGCGAATGCCAAAGCCTCACCTTTGACATCCATTAAGCCATTGCAATGGTTGGGTGACCGTTCTTATTCAATTTATCTCTGGCATTGGCCCTTTGTCGTAGGGATTTATTACTGCGGTTGGCATCATCAATTAGGGGTGCAGTGTGCGGGCTTGGTATTGACCTTGATTTTGGGTATGGCCTCTTACCGATGGGTCGAGCAGGGCAGTCGTCATTATTTAAGTCACTTCCCCGAGAAATATGGTTTGCGGGTTATTTTGGCGGTGGCGGGACTCACATTTACAGGGGCTGGAGTCGTAATTTGGGAAAAAGGTTGGTCAGGGCGTATTGACTCACGCAGTGAGCTGGCGGCCGCTGAAGCCATGAACAAGAACCCAAGGTATAAACAATGCCATACAGAGGCTGGAATCAGTTCACCTGATTGCATGTATGGCGGCTCCCAATTGCGCGCGATTGTCCTGGGGGACAGTCATGCGAATGCCGTAATTACCGCTGTGGCTGATGCTGCAACCACTGTGGATAAATCAGCTGGCGTCTTGGAATGGACTTACAGTGCTTGCCCCGTGCTCCAGGGTGTGCAAATTAACTTTGGGCTGCTGCCACAAAGCCATCAGTGTGGAAACTATATAAGCGCCCTGCTTGAGCGATTAAAGTATGAGCACTTGGGCGTACCGGTCATTATCATCAACCGATGGGCGCAATACGCCTATGGTCGAAATGAGAGTCTCAAAGAGGTCGGTCAGCCGTGGGTTAATTTTGGCCAAACCGCTGATGAGGCCACACCTGAGTTTTTGACCGAATTCACCTCGCGCATGATCACGACAGCTTGTGAGATTGGTAAAACGCGAAAAGTGTACATGGTTAAACCCATTCCTGAGATGGGTATGAATGTGCCTCAAAAGGTTGCCAGGAGCTTCATTTGGGGGGGCGAAGTGGATGTAAAAATTCCGCTGCCGGACTACATGAAGCGTCAAGATAGGATCTTAGATGCCCTGAATCGAGCGCACTCTGAATGTGGAATTGAAATTCTGGACCCGCTTCCCTATCTGTGTTGGGACCAGTTTTGTCATGGCGCTTGGATGGGACGGCCGCTGTACCACGATGACGACCATTTGAGTGAATATGGTAATCGCCGTCTGAAGCCTATTTTTGCGCCAATTTTTCAATCGGTTGTGAAGTCGCCCTCAGAGAAATAAACTTTTTAATTTCTTTTTCAATAGATTCAGCCCGGTGGGATGGGCCGCACTTGCGCTGACACTTTGATCCAGCCCAATGTGACTGCAGCTACCAGGTTCCATATAGGCTGTAAAACGCCCTTTGGCTCTGAGGGCTCTTGAAACATGCCGTTCTTTTTTGAACCCAGAAAACCCATTGAATTGCCGCCATAAGTCAAGCGATGCCAAATGCGGGTTGAAGGTATAGCCATGCCACTGGGGGTGTATTTTGTCTAAGCGTGCATATTCGAATTCACCTGTTTGGTGATGTTCAACTTTGCTGAGATCTTCTTCAGAAAGATGGAAGTCAATGACTTTTCGAAAGCAAACTTGGCTGATTTCAGGTTTCTGTGTGAGCAGGCTGATCGCGCCCACAACATTCAAGTCATTGTTGAACTCCCAATCATCCTCGCAGTGCATCACATAGGGCGTTGATACCTGACGGTACATGTAGTCAACTGCCGCATGATGTCCTAATTGTTCGCGCAAGCTGATCAGTTTGCCTTTCGGGCAAACGCGCTGGAATGCTTCATTGGTTTCTGGATCACGAAAATCATTGATGGCGATGACTTCGAAGAAATCGACCAAGGGCAAGAGACTTTGCAGGGTTTTTTCAAGTAAATCGGGTCGCCTGCCCATGGTCAAGCACAACGTTATCTGCGAGTTCATGCTGCGCTGGCGAGTTGAGAGTTGATACAGAAAAAATCCTGTTGCCAATACAGCGGATCGGTTGCCCGAGATGAGAGTGCATGCAAATCTGCTGGCGTCAGAATTTTTAATTTATCTTCTTCAATTTCATAAATGTCGAATCCGGCTTCCTGAAGCAGTTCGAAGAATTGGGATTTTTTGTATCCCGAAGCCTCTATAAAAGCCGGAGAATATTCTGCCAATATCAATTTACAGCGACGCAACGTTTCTCGTCCACCGAGGAATGCGGCCACCTCGAAACCTTCGATGTCTATTTTCAAAAGATCAATCAGACCCGCATGGTCTTTCAGTACATCGTCTAACCGACGTATTTGAACTGTTTGCGCGTTATCCTTGTTAATGTGAGGCAAATCTACAAGTGAGTGCATTCCGGGATTCGTGTCCGGTGCGTGACCTAACAAAACCTCTCCATGGGATTCGCCAACTGCAATTTGAATCGCTTCAATGTTCGCTGCCGAATTCAAATTTTTATTATGAGAAAGTAACTCGAAATTTTTCTGATCAGGTTCAAAAGATATTATTTGACCGGTGGCGCCTGCAAATTTACTGAAAATAAGAGAGTACCAGCCGAAATTAGCGCCGACATCAATGAACAGACCGCCCTGGTCCAGCTTGAAGCGTTTGAGTAAAAAGTCGAGGCTGTCAGGTTCATAGACCCTGTATTTGCTCAAGTGCCAGCTGAAGATCGTATTGGACGGAACTTTGAACGACAGGTTCAGTTTGGGTATATAGAAACTAGAGAATGTGCGGCGCAGAATAACGACTTCGGCCCAGTGCCTCATTCCCCTGAGTGCTGTAAAGAGGTTTCTTTTCTTTTTATGTTGATTTTTCATGGTGTGCCAACGCGCCGTGAAGTGAATGGTTAACCCTATGACCGCTTGGCTGTTTCATTCAATGTGTTTCTATCGTAATGCAACATGGCATAACGGAAAAAGCATTCCAGCGCAATGAAGAAGCAAAACAAGAATCCTTCGGCACCGCATAAAAAACCACGTCTGAAAAAGTACAGCTGAATAAAACTGTTCAGTGCCGATGCAAAGCCGCGCAGGACCCCGCCGCGCTTGCCTTTTTCAGCCCTTTTGGCCGCCCCCAATTGCGCGTATTGGGCCAGCTTTTGCAAGCTGCCATACACCGTTTCGCGGGAGTAATGCCACAGGCGATGTTTGAATTTACGCACCGGGGTTTGCGGATTTTTCAAAATGGCTTTTTCGTGCACCAGGCCTTCAAAGCGCAGCAAATTGGCCATGGGAAACATGCGTTGCACGCCGCCAGTGGTCTTCATCAAGGTCAGTGGTTTGCCGTAAGCCACTTGGTTCCAAAGCACCTCCCAAGTCAGTTGCGCTTGCGATTGCACGGCGGCTTGAATTTCTGTGGCCAGTTCGGCGGGGATTTGCTCGTCCGCATCTAAAAAGAAAATGTAGTCGGCGCTGCAATGCGCAATCAAACGGTTGCGCTGCTCGGCGAACCCTTGCCAATCGGTGTGGCTGTGGACTTGCGCACCCAGACTTTGCGCCAGGGCCACGGTGCCATCTTTGCTGCCGCTGTCCACCACCACGATCTGGTCCGCAAAATGAGCGCTTTGGATGCACTGCGCAATTCGGCGTTCTTCGTTCATCGTCAAAATGGCGATGCACAAGGTGGGTTTTGGGCTCATCGAGCGCTCCAATCGAACAAGCCACGCCAGCGGCCCACCATGCGGGCGATCAGGCGAGGCGATGGGATCAATACGCGCAATACCAAGGCCAAGGTGGTTTCAACCAGCAGCTGACGCCGCTGGGCCGTGGCGATGGCGGTGCTTTGGTGCTTGCGTGCGAAGATGAGTTTGGACTGCGCATGGTGGTAGCCGCGCAGGTACTCGCTGCGCCATGGGCTTTTGCCGCGCACAGAGCCGCGAGATTTATGCAGCGCGGTGTGCACCGGGTCGATGACCATGGGCAGGCGCGCCTGGAACAGGCGCAGACACAGATCATCGTCTTCGTAGTACAAAAAGAACTGTTCGTCAAAGTAGCCGCAGCGTGCAAAAGCTGCGCACCTGAACAGCATGGCGGCACCACACACAAAGCCCACGCAGGCGGGGCCTTCTTGAACGCCTGGGCCTTTGCTCTTCCACATCAGGTGCGGCCAACGGTAGTTGATGTCGGCTTGCCCGTTCGCTTGCAACAGCTGCGGCGCAATGAGGGCTGCCTCAGGATAGGTGTTCGCCGTGGCCAAGAGACCCAAGACAGAATCGCTGGTGATTTCGCAGTCAGGGTTGAGCAGCAGGGCAAAAGGTGTGGTGACCCGCGCCAAGGCGTGGTTGTTGGCCGCGCCAAAGCCTAAGTTATTGGGCAGGGCCAATACCTGAGCTTGTGGCAGGTACTGCGGCGTCATTTGCGCGCCGCCATCATCGCTGCCGTTATCGACAACGATGATGTGTTCGAATTTTTCTAAACTGGTTTGCAGCGCTGGCAAACAGTGCGCGCTGTTGAAGGTCACAACGATGACCGTGACCTGATCCAGCGCAGCGACTGGGTGAGCGGGTCCAGGTGACAACTCAGTGGCCGTGCGCAACAACCTCACCCGCCTTGAGTTGGTAAACCGTGCCGCAATACGGGCATTTGGCCGAGCCGGTTTTGGCCACGTCCAGGTACACCTTAGGGTGGGTGTTCCAGAGTTTCATGTCGGCTTGGGGGCTAGGACAAAACACGCCGCCTTGGGCGTTCAGGTCTTTGGCCAGCAGTTCAATCGCGTTGCTCATTGGAATCTCCTCAAACCTGGGTCAGCCAATGGGCGTATTTGGGGTTGCGGCCGTTGACGATGTCAAAGAACGCAGACTGGATTTTTTCGGTGATCGGGCCGCGGCTACCGGCGCCTAATTCGATGCGGTCGAGTTCGCGGATCGGCGTGACTTCAGCGGCCGTGCCGGTGAAGAAGGCTTCGTCAGAGATGTACACCTCGTCGCGGGTGATGCGCTTTTGCACGATTTCCAAGCCCAAATCTTTGGCGATGTGGAACACGGTGTTGCGGGTGATGCCGTTCAAGGCGCCGGCCGACAAGTCAGGCGTGTAGATCACGCCGTCTTTGATCACAAAGATGTTTTCGCCCGCGCCTTCAGACACAAAGCCCGAGGTGTCGAGCAGCAAGGCTTCGTCGTAGCCCTCGTCGGTCACTTCCATGTTGGCCAAGATGGAGTTGGTGTAATTGCTCACCGCCTTGGCTTGCGTCATGGTGATGTTGACGTGGTGACGGGTGTAGCTGGAGGTCTTGACGCGGATGCCGCGCTTCATGCCTTCTTCGCCCAGGTAGGCACCCCAGGTCCAGGCCGCCACCATCAAGTGGATGGTGTTGCCCTTGGGCGAGACGCCCAATTTTTTATCGCCAATCCAGGTCAGCGGACGGATGTAACCGGACTCCAAATTGTTTTCACGTACCACGGCGCGCTGGGCTTCGTTGACCTGCTCTTTGGTGAACGGGATCGCCATGCGCAAGATCTTGGCGCTGTTGAACAGCCGGTCAGTGTGCTCTTGCATACGGAAGATGGCCGTGCCTTGCTCGGTTTTGTAAGCGCGCACGCCTTCAAAAGCGCCGCAACCGTAGTGCAGGGTGTGGCTCAGCACGTGGATCTTGGCATCGCGCCAATCGACCATCTGGCCGTCCATCCAGATTTTGCCGTCACGGTCTGACATAGAAGGAATAACGACGCTCATCATGTGTCCTTAATTTGGGATTGCAATGCAATGTGCATAAAAGTGGATTTTACGGTCTGCGGACGCGCTTGTTGATACCCGGCCTGTCCCCAGCGGGAATTATTCGGGGGCATCGTCATCTGGCGCGGGGCGTTCCAAGACCCATTCGCTGAGCTTGCCCGACACAAAAGTGCAGGTCACATGCGATTGCCCCGCATCCGACCACCTGAACACTTCAGGTTGCGCGTCTTTCTCGCTCTGCAGTTGACCCAGGGCGCGGGTCATGGCGATCACGTGCATCAAATTCACGCCCTTCTTCAGTTTGGCGTTCAGCATGACGGCGCTGGCCACGCTGCCTACAGGGCGGTTGGTGGCGCGTTTGAGCACGGTCAGCACGCGGGTGAAGTGCAGCAAAATCCACATCACCAAGCCGCTGGCCACCAGGGCGATGCCCGGCCATTGGTAAGCGCGCCAGGCGCCCACGGTCAGGGCAATGCAGGCCACGGGAATCAAAATACGGTTGAAATTCATGGCGTTATTGTCGGGCTTTATGGGTCAGGCTTTTTTGCGGCTCAGCTTAGGCTGCGCACCAGCTCCATGGCTTCTTCGATGCGCTCGACCGGATGGATGGTCAAACCCTCAAACGACTTGTCGTTTTTCTTGGGCGCATTGGCTTTGGGCACGATGGCGACTTGAAAGCCCAGTTTGGCCGCTTCTTTCAGGCGCTCCTGCCCACGCGGCGCGGGGCGCACCTCACCGGCCAAGCCGACTTCGCCAAAGGCAATAAAGCCTTTGGGCAAGGCCTTGCCCCTCAGGCTGGAGGTGATCGCCAGCATGACAGCCAAGTCGGCCGCCGGTTCGCTGATGCGCACGCCGCCCACTGCGTTGACAAACACATCTTGGTCCATGCAGGCCACGCCCGCATGCCGGTGCAGTACCGCCAGCAACATGGCCAAGCGGTCACGGTCCAAACCCACCGACAAGCGGCGCGGGCTCGGGCCGCCGCTGTCGACCAAGGCTTGGATTTCCACCAGCAGCGGACGCGTGCCTTCCAAAGTCACCATCACGCAGCTGCCGGGCACGGGTTCGCTGTGCTGGCTCAAAAAGATGGCGCTGGGGTTGCTCACGCCCTTCAGGCCTTTTTCGGTCATGGCGAACACGCCGATCTCGTTCACCGCGCCAAAACGGTTCTTGATGGCGCGGATCAGGCGAAAGTTCGAGTGCGTGTCGCCCTCAAAGTACAGCACCGTGTCCACCATGTGTTCCAGCACGCGTGGGCCGGCCAGGGCGCCTTCTTTGGTCACGTGACCGACCAGAACGATGGTGATACCGGTGGATTTGGCAATCCGCGTCAAATGCGCCGCGCATTCGCGCACCTGCGCCACCGAGCCGGGGGCCGAGGTCAATTGGTCTGAGTACACCGTCTGAATCGAGTCGATGACAGCGATGCCGGGCTGGCGCGCTTGCAGGGTGTGCAGAATCTTTTCCAGTTGGATCTCGGGCAGCACCGCCACCTGGCTTGCCACCAGGCCCAAGCGCCGTGAGCGCAGGGCCACTTGTGCGCCACTCTCTTCGCCCGTCACATACAAGGTGTTCATGCCGCTGCGCTGTAACGCATCCACCGCTTGCAAAAGCAAGGTCGATTTACCGATGCCGGGGTCGCCGCCCATCAGCACCACACCGCCTGCCACCATACCGCCGCCCAACACCCGGTCCAGCTCGTCAATGCCGGTCGTGTGGCGTTCAAAGTCGGCCGCTTCGATCTCAGACAAGGGCAAAACGGCCGAGGTGGGCGCTAACGAAGCGTGTGCTGAGCCAAAGCGGTTTTTGCCGGCCGCTGGTTCGGCCGAACCTTCGATCAAGCTGTTCCAAGCCTCGCAACTGGGGCACTTGCCCATCCAGCGCGCGCTGGTGCCGCCACATTCGGTGCAGGTGAAAATTGATTTGTCTTTGGCCATAAGCCCTCAAGTGTGCATGATGAGTCGCGTGGGATTCAGGCAGGACCGCGATGCCATTGGCGAATAATGCCCCGTGTGATTTCGGCTGCCGATGCTGCGCGCAATGAAGACAGGTTCTGACCTGCCCATAACGGCGTGAAGTCGGTGTGCCCCAGTGCTTCTGCGGCCGTACGCAAGGGGGCAATGGCCAAGGTTGCCAGCGGAAAGGTCGGCAGGCCCTGGCGCAGGGGTCCGAGTTCGCGCATCACGCGGTTCATCAAACCCCTTGCCGGGCGACCGGTGAACAGATTCGTTAAAGCCGTGTGGGGCGCCACACTTGAAAGCAGCTGGGCGCGATGCAAAGGGCTGGTCGTGGCCTCGTGGCTGCACAAATAGGCCGAACCCATTTGCACGCCAGCCGCGCCCAATGCCGTCGCCGCCATAGCCCCTTGACCGCAGGCGATGCCGCCGGCGGCAATCACCGGAAGTTGCACCGCCTGCACCACCTGGGGCAGCAAGGCGAAGGTGCCGGACTGCTGGCCCAGGTCGTCACTCAAAAACATCCCCCGGTGTCCGCCCGCTTCCAGGCCTTGCGCAATCACCGCGTCGGCGCCGTGCGCTTGCAGCCATTGCGCTTCAGCCACGGTGGTGGCCGAGGACAGCACCAGGCTGCCCCAGCTTTTAACTCGGGCCAGCAAGTCCGGCGCGGGCAAGCCAAAGTGAAAGCTCACGACGGCGGGCTTGAAGGCTTGCAGCACATCGGCCATGGCGTGGTTGAACGGGACCCTTGCCGGGCTGGAGGGCACGGCCTGGATGTCCACACCCCACTCGGCGTAATAGGGGGCCAGCAACTGGCGCCAAGCCGCTTCGGCGGCTGCGTCTGGCACGGGTGTGGCGTGGCAAAAGAAGTTGACATTGAATGCGCGTGACGTGGCTTGGGTCAAGGCGCTCAACGCGGTCGCCAGCGCGTCGGGGCTGAGCATGGCGGCGGGCAGGGAGCCCAGGCCACCGGCTTCGCACACGGCTGCAGCCAGGCGATGGTCTTGCACCCCTGCCATGGGGGCCTGAATCAAAGGGGCTTGCAGGCCTAAGTGAGCACACAGGTCAATCATGACCTGACTATAGCCGCGCTTGTCCCTGGGGATTGAGGCGTTGGATTTCGGATGTGAGCGCCTCTAAAGAAATCGGCTTGGACACATAACCATCCATGCCTGAGGCCAGATACAGCTCACGGTCACCCTTGAGGGCATTGGCGGTCACGGCAATGATGGGTGTGGGTAACAAGCCGTTCTTTTTTTCAACGTCACGCATGAGTTGCGTAGCTTCAATGCCGCCCATTTCCGGCATCTGAATGTCCATCAAAATCAGTTCAAACGAACTGCTGTTGAACGCCTCGACTGCCTCCAGACCGTTGTTGGCCAGAGTGACTTCGTAGCCCATGCGGTGGAGCAAAATGGTTTCGAGGGTTTGGTTGATGGGCGTGTCTTCAACCAGCAAGACGCGGCGTACAGTGTCGCCACAAGGGGGTGTTTGAGAGGCCAGCGTGTCCCCCTTCCGCAGGACGCTCTTGCCCTCGCGTTGCTGGTTGAGCACGGCGATCAGCTCATGCGGGTCCACCGGTTTGATCAAGAAACTTTGAATCTGCAGACGCTTCAATTCTTCGGCGCTGATTTGCTCACTGAGTGCACCCATCATGATGATGGCCAGGTCATCCGCAGAGCGCAGTTTACGCATTTGCGCCGCCAAGGCATAACCGTCAATATCGGGCATGTCCACGTCAATCAATGCAAACTGCGCTTGCATCAGTTGCGGAATATGCAGGGCGTGAGCCGCGCTGTCGCTGGCGAGCACATGCAAGCCCGCGGACCTCAGCCGTTGCGTCAAGATCAAGCGACTGCGCGCGTTGTCCTCCACCACCAGGGCCATTTTCCCGGCCAGTTGAGGGTGCAGTTGGTGGTTCAGAACAGGGGGGGACAGCGCATGTTGCAACTGGATGTGGAAGCTGAAGGTGCTGCCCTGCCCCAACTGACTGCTCACATGGATGTCGCCGCCCATCATTCGCACCAAATTGCGGCTGATGGCCAGCCCCAGCCCGGAGCCGCCAAAGCGCCTGGCCGTGCTGGAATCGGCTTGGGTGAACACTTCAAAGATCAGGGCTTGCATGTCTTGCGAAATGCCAATGCCGGTGTCCTGAATTTGAATCGCCAGCCACACCCCTTGGTCATTCGGTGGCGGATGTACGCAGGCAACATCCAAAACGATCTCGCCATGCGCGGTGAACTTGATGGCATTGCCCAATAAATTGGTGAGAATTTGCTGCAAACGCAAAGGATCGCCCACCACCAAGTCGGGCACATCGGACGCCATGTCGCACACCAGTTCCAGTTTTTTCTCGCTTGCGCGCAAGGACAGTGTGCGGGTGGCCTGGCGAATCAGGCCATGCAAAGAAAATTCGTGCGGATCGAGTTGCAGTTTTCGCGCTTCAATTTTTGAAAAATCCAAAATGTCGTTGATCACCGCAACCAGTGAGTTGGCCGAAGCGGCCACCATCTCCAGGTAGCTGCGCTGCTCTGCGGTCATGCGCGTTTGCAAACACAACTCGGTCATGCCCAAAATGCCATTCATGGGCGTGCGGATTTCGTGACTCATGTTGGCCAAGAAATGGCTCTTGGAGGCGTTGGCCGCTTGCGCCGCATCGCGTGCCAGGGCCAAATCTTTTTCGGCATTGGTGCGGGCTTCGACAAAGGCGTTGAAGGCCTGAATCACGGTTTTGATTTCCTTTCCACCCAGCTCCACGATGGGCGCAACGACTTGGCCCTGTTGCATATGCTCAGCGGTGTCGTGCATGGCCTGCGCCAACTCCTGCAGGGGTTGAATCAGTCTGGAGACAAAGCCCCAAATCAAAGGCAACAGGGTCAGCATCAGCAACAAGGTGACCAGCAGCATGCGCTCTGACAGATCGGCAATCGGCGCAAAGGCTTCAGCAGAGGGAATGACGGAGGCCACAATCCAATCGGTTGATTTCAAGCGTTTGAAAGTGAACAAGCCTTCCAGGCCCCGGTAGTTGACGCCCTCTTGCGTGCCTTCAAAACCTTTAAAAGCATTTTCAAGAGGGATATTGGTCCGACCTTCTGGAATGGTTTGCAAGATCAAACTCGGGTCCGGGTGTGCAATGCGTACGCGCTCTTTGGTGACGATGTAGTAATAACCGGCTTCGCCGTTTTTACGGGTGGCGATCGCGCCGAGCAAGTTGGGTTTGTACAGGTTCAGAACCCCACCCAAGATGCCCACCAATTTTTTGTCGTGATTCAAAATGGGCGAGGCCACAACGACGATGGGTTGCTTTGTGGCTTTGCCCAGGATGGGCTTGGAAATGACGGTGTGACCCGTGGCGATCACCCCCTGGATGTAGTCGCGCGAGGACATGTCCAAGGTGCGCCGCCCGGGTTTTTGCGGCCAATCCACCAACAAGGTGCCTTTGTCGTCAAACACGTACAGATCGTCGTAGACCGAAAGCAGGGCGTGCTCGCGTTGCAGTAATTTTTCCAATTGGCCCAAGTCATTCATCTGACCGACCGGCAGGTTCAGGCCCACATTGGCGAGCATGGCCATGCTGTCTTGCAGTCGCTCATCCAGGTGCTCGGTCAACTCACTCAATTGCTTGTATTCGTGCTTTTCGATACGTTGCACGATGTCGCTGCGCAACACGTAGAACTGCAACAGCAACTGCGCCAGCAGCAACACAATTCCCATGGCAATGGCACTCAGGGCGAGTTGAATTTTGATGCTGAGGTGTTTCATGATGGGCAAGCGCAGAGCGCCAGAATGTGCCGGTCGCAAGCCGAGCCAAGGACATAAATGATGTGTATAGAGTCAAATTTTAGGTCTTAAATCAATTTATTGAGCTCTTATGTATCTGTTCATACAAGATGAAGGCATTTTTGCTCTACGGGACTGCACTCAGGGGTAAACCCTAGATTCGGGTGCTTGTAATTCATTTAACATGTTAAATAAATGAAGCACGCCCAACCTTTCGTCCACCGCAACCTGCCTCGCTTGCTCTTGCAAGCGCGTGAGGCCGTGATGGTGCACACACGGCCCAGCTTGCGGGACCATGGTTTGTCGGACCAACAATGGCGCGTATTGCGCGTTCTAGGCGAGCATGCCGAGGAAGCTGAGGGCATTGAAACCGGTCGCGTGGCGCGCGAGGCGTTCTTGCTCGGCCCCAGTCTCACGGGCGTGCTGGCGCGTATGGAGCGCGATGGCCTGATTACCCGTGCGCGTTGCCCGCAAGACGCACGCCGCACCGTGGTGCGCGCCACCGAGGCCGGGCTGACCAAAGTGCAGGCCTTGTCGCAGACCATTGAGGCGCACTACGCGTGGATGGAGCAACAACTGGGCAAGGCCCATTTGAAAGCTTTGTACGAGTTGCTGGACGGCATGATCGCGCTCGAGGCGGTGGCCCCAGAGACAGACATTGAAGAGGAATAAGTCATGACCCTGATCCGAACCCCAAAGACCCCCTGGCAACCCCAGGGCACGGTCTATGGCCCTTTGCTCAATTTCCGCCGGGAGTGGGACCTGTGGGCACCGCGCATGACGCAAGACCCCTACAAGGCCGCGCCCCAAGCGCCCGTGCTGTATGTGAAAAGCGCCAATACCTTCAACGCCAGCCGCGAGTTGGTTTTGCAAGACGGCATCGCCGAGGTTGACATCGGCGCCACCCTGGGCCTGGTCGTGGGTGTGGATGGGCAACCTGAATCTGTCGTGTTGATCAACGACTGGGCTGTGCCTCACGCCAGTTACTACCGCCCGCCGGTCAAGTTCCGTTGCCGTGACGGCTACTTGGGCCTGGGCACGCTACGCCCTTGGGCCGACCTGGACGTCAACGACTTGCGCTTGCGCGTGACGCTGAACGGGGTTGTCGTGCAGACCGTGGACTTTTCACAATTGAAGCGCCCACTTGCGCAGCTGTTGGTTGATGTGGCTGAATTCATGAGCCTGCAAGCGGGTGATGTGCTGATGCTGGGGACGGACTGCCTGGAGGATGGAACGCGCCCACGCGCCCGCGTCGGCGACACCGTGCGCATCGAAGCCGCAGGCTTTGCGCCCTTGAGCCAAACCCTCATTTCAGCCTTGAACACCGGAGGTGCTGCATGAAACACGCCCGCATTGCCTGGGCCGGTGCCCTGCACGACGCTGTCGAGTGCGAAGGTCAACTGTTGTTGACCCGCAGTCCGCACGCGGGCCGCTTGCTGAGTTTTGACGAGGTGGTATGGCTGCCGCCTTTGGCGCCTGTCGCGCAAGCACGCACCGTGATCGCTTTGGGCCTGAACTACGCTGACCACGCCAAAGAGCTGGCTTTCAAAGCCCCCGAAGAACCGCTGGCCTTCATGAAGGGCGAGGCGGCCTTCATAGGTCACCGTGCGCTCACACGTCGCCCGGCCACGGTGAAGAACATGCACTACGAGTGCGAACTGACCGTGGTGATCGGTCGCACCGCGCGGCATGTGAAGAAAGCCGATGCCTATGACTTCATCGCCGGTTACAGCGTGGCCAACGATTACGCCATTCGCGACTATCTGGAAAATTGGTACCGCCCCAATCTGCGCGTGAAAAACCGCGACACCTGCACGCCGATCGGCCCTTGGCGGGTCGATGCCGCCGATGTACCCGAGCCCATGGCATTGGCGCTGCAAACCACCGTCAACGGCCAAGTCACGCAAAGCGGCAACACCCGCGACATGATTTTTGATGTGCCCACGCTGATTGAATATTTCAGCAACTTCATGACCCTGCAGCCGGGCGACGTGATCCTCACCGGCACGCCCGACGGCGTGGTGGACTGCCAGCCGGGCGACGTCGTGGTCACCGAAATCGAGGGCCTGGGCGCTCTGGTCAATACCATTACTTTGTAGGCGCCTACCTGTGGGCGATGGATGGCAAACACAAGCCCATCGCCTGCGGGCAGGCCCCTACAAAAAACAAGAAGGAATTCAGATGAAAAAAATCAATCACCTCATCAATGGCCAGTCCGTGGCTGGCACGGATTACTTTGAAACCGTCAACCCCGCGACGCAGCAGGTGCTGGCGGAGGTCGCCTCAGGCGGCTTGCTGCAGGTCAACTTGGCCGTGGCCGCCGCCAAAGCCGCCTTCCCAAAGTGGGCCGCCACTCCTGCAACCGAGCGCGCCAAGGTCATGCGCAAGCTCGGCGAGTTGATTGCCCAACATGTTCCTGACATCGCCGAGACCGAAACCCGCGACTGTGGCCAGACCATCAGCCAGACGGGCAAGCAACTGGTGCCGCGCGCGGCCGACAACTTTCATTACTTTGCCGAGATGTGCACCCGTGTGGACGGCCACACCTACCCCACGCCCACCCACCTGAACTACACGCTGTTCCATCCAGTTGGCGTGTGTGCACTGATCTCGCCGTGGAACGTGCCCTTCATGACCGCCACTTGGAAAGTGGCACCCTGCCTGGCTTTCGGCAACACCGCCGTGCTGAAAATGAGCGAGCTCTCGCCCCTGAGCGCCGCACGTTTGGGTGAATTGGCGTTGGAAGCAGGCGTACCTCCCGGCGTGTTGAATCTGGTGCACGGCTACGGCAGACAAGCCGGCGAGCCGCTGGTGGCGCACCCCGACGTGCGCGCCATCAGTTTTACCGGCTCGACCGCCACCGGTAACCGCATCGTTCAAGCGGCGGGACTGAAAAAGTTCAGCATGGAGCTGGGCGGAAAATCACCTTTCGTGATTTTTGAAGATGCCGACTTGGACCGCGCACTGGACGCCGCCCTCTTCATGATCTTCAGCAACAACGGCGAGCGCTGCACCGCCGGCAGCCGCATCCTGGTGCAGCAAAGCATCTATGCCGACTTTGCCGCGAAGTTTGCCGAACGTGCCAAACGCATCACCGTGGGCGATCCGCTGAACGAGTCAACCATCGTCGGCCCCATGATCTCGCAAGCGCACTTGGCCAAGGTGCGCAGCTACATCGAACTCGGCCCGAAAGAAGGCGCCACGCTGCTGTGCGGCGGCCTGGACCGGCCGAGCTATGCGCCTGAATTGACGGGTGTCTTGCAAAAAGGCAACTTCGTTTGGCCCACCGTGTTTGCCGATGTAGATAACCGCATGCGCATCGCCCAAGAAGAAATCTTTGGGCCTGTAGCCTGTTTGATTCCGTTCAAAGACGAAGCGCATGCGATTGCGTTGGCCAACGACATTCAGTATGGTTTGTCGAGCTACGTGTGGACCGAGAACATTGGCAAGGCGCACCGCGTGGCCGCCGCGGTGGAGGCGGGCATGTGCTTTGTCAACAGCCAAAACGTGCGCGACCTGCGCCAACCCTTTGGCGGCACCAAGGCCAGTGGCACCGGGCGTGAAGGCGGTACCTGGAGCTACGAAGTTTTTTGCGAACCGAAAAACGTGGCGGTGTCCATGGGGTCACACCATATTCCGCATTGGGGCCTGTGAACATGCAACGCCGCGAGATCTTGCTGGGCGCTGTGGGGGTGGCGCTGCCCTGGGCCATTCCAGCTCAGACGCCATCTCAAAGTCAGGCGCAAGCCTGGCCAGCGAAGCCGATTCGCTGGATCGTGCCTTTTGCGCCTGGCGGCACCACCGATGTGGTGACGCGTCTGGTCGCGGTGGAGTTGACCCGTTCCCTTGGCCAAGCGGTGGTCGTCGACAACAAGCCCGGCGCCGGCACGGTGCTGGGTGTGGATCTGGCGGCCAAGTCGCCAGCGGATGGCTACACCCTGGTCACGGTGGCCAACAGCTTTTGCGTCAACCAAACCTTGGTCAAAAACCTGCCCTATGACGGACTGCGCGATCTGCGTCCTGTGGCCCTGATGGGCATGTCGGAGCATGTGCTGGTCACGCACCCTGGCAGCGGCCTCAAGACGCTGGCCAATGTGATTGCCGCGGCGAAGAAGCAGCCGGGCAAGCTCAGCTATGCCTCGTTCGGCGCCGGCACTTCGGCGCACCTGGCCGGTGCCATGCTCGAAGCACAGTCCGGCATCGAGATGATCCATGTGCCCTACAAGGGTCAGGCCCCAGCGCTCAACGATGTGATCGGTGGGCAAGTGACGGTGATGTTTGGCAATTGGCCCGAATTTCGCCAGCACGTGCACAGCGGCAAGCTGGTGGCTTTGGGTATGGCCACAGCCAAACGCTCACTGCTGGCGCCGCAAATTCCAACCCTGGCCGAGCAAGGTCAGGCCATCGAGTCCAACTCATGGAATGGCGCTTTGGTGCGCAGCGGCACGCCCGATGCCGTGGTGCTCAAACTCCATGCCGAAATCAACAAGGCCTTGCAGGCGCCTGCGGTGATGCAAGCTTTTCAAGAGGGCGGCATCGCCTCCTTGGCCGGCACCCCCGAGCGCTTTGCGGCGTTCATCCGCAGCGAGACTGAAAAATATGCGCAGGTGATCCGCAAAGCGGGCATCACCTCAGAGAGCTGAAAAGGAAACATCATGTCCCAAACCACCCACCTCAGGAGTGCGCACCATGGGTAAGCTCGCCCTCGCCGCCAAGATCACACACGTGCCCAGCATGTACCTGAGCGAAATCCCGGGCCCGCGTTTTGGCACGCGGCAAAACGCGATCGATGGCCACAAAGAAATCAGCCGCCGTTGCCGCGAAATGGGCGTGGACACGCTGGTGGTGTTTGACACGCATTGGCTGGTCAACGCCAGCTACCACATCAACTGCGGGCCGCACTTCAAGGGTGTGTACACCAGCAACGAGTTGCCGCATTTCATCAGCAACATGGCCTTCGAGTCGCCTGGCAACCCCGCGCTGGGCCATGTGCTGGCGAAGGTGTGCAACGACTACGGCGTGGAAACCCTGGCCCATGACGCCACCACCTTGCAGCCCGAATACGGCACGCTGGTGCCCCTGCGCTACATGAATGAAGACCAGCATTTCAAGGTGGTGTCGGTGTCGGCGTTGTGCACTTCGCATTACTTGAACGACAGCGCCCGTCTGGGCTGGGCGATGCGCGAAGCGGTTGAAAAACACTACGACGGCAAGGTGGCTTTTTTGGCCAGTGGCTCATTGAGTCACCGCTTTGCGCAAAACGGTTTGGCGCCTGAATTTGCGCACAAGATTTGGAGTCCATTTTTAGAAAAACTCGATGAGCAGGTGCTGCGCATGTGGGCTCAGCGCGAGTGGAAAGACTTTTGCGAAATGCTTCCCGAGTACGCCAGCAAGGGCCATGGCGAAGGCTTTATGCATGACACCGCCATGCTGATGGGCGCCCTCGGGTGGACCGATTACGATGGCGGCGTGGAGCTGGTCACGCCCTACTTCGGCGCTTCGGGCACCGGCCAGTTGAATGCAATTTTTGAAGTCACGCCGCAAACCGGTCTGCACATCCCCTCGGCGCAAGCCAGTGCGGCAGCGGGGTTCCAAAATGTATCGCGCCTGTAGTTGCGTCTGGAAAGATTTGCCATGCCCCATCTTGTGATTTTGTACACCGCTCAGCTGGATGCTGAAGTCAATATGACCACCCTGTGCCGTCAGATGGCCAATGCCATGCTGACGGTGAAAGACGAAGACGGCAAACAGGTGTTCCCCACGGGGGGCACCCGTGTGCTGGCTTACCCGGCGCCACATTACGCGGTGGCGGACGGCGGCGCGGCCGGTCTTGCAGAAGGAGGCAATGGCGACTACGCTTTCGTGTACCTGAATGTGCGCATGGGCCGGGGCCGCAGCCCCGCCACCCAGCAGCGCGCCGGGCAGACGCTGAGCGATGTGGCGCAAGCCTTCTTTGCTCCCGTTTTGGCGCAGCGCCATATCGGCATCACGCTGCAGATTGACGAAGGCCCCGAAGTGTTTGACGCCAAACACAGCAACTTGCATCCTCTCTTCAACAAGGCCTGATATGCGCTGGCATCGTGTCTCTCTGTCTTTCTCGGTAGGCGCCAGCCTGCTGGCGATGCTTTCGGACTTGAACAACCATCGCCAG